>JAVEWA010000790.1:0-2821 GCA_034004785.1 Polyangia bacterium | reverse complement strand
TTCCGATCTTCATCCCGAGCGGCGAGCGGCTGATCACGGTCGAGGACGCGGCAGAGCTCCAGATCCACAGCGACCACTGGATCCAGCTCGAGAGCCGGCCCCCGAACATCGAGGGCAAGGGACAGATATCCATCAGGGATCTCGTCAGGAACACCCTGAGGATGCGCCCCGACCGGATCGTGGTGGGCGAGTGCCGCTCCGGAGAGACCCTGGACATGCTGCAGGCCATGAACACGGGTCACGACGGCTCTCTCACGACGGTGCACGCCAACACCCCCAGGGACTCCCTGTCACGGCTCGAGACCATGGTGCTCATGGCCGGGATGGATCTGCCCGTAAAGGCCATCAGGGAGCAGATCGGCGCGGCGGTGCACATAATCGCGCAGCAGAGCCGCTTCGCGGACGGCTCGCGCAAGCTCACGTACATCACGGAGATAACCGGAATGGAAGGGGATGTCATCAGCATGCAGGACATCTTCATCTACCGGCAGGAGGGTTTCGACGCTCAGAACCGCGTTCTCGGGCGGTTCGTGCCAACTGGGTTCATCCCGCGCTTCTACGAGGATCTCCGGCGTAGGGGCATGCAGGTGGACATGACCATCTTCAGGGAGTAGCCGAGGCTCGTGTTCCGCATCGTGGCCAGAGATTCCGTCGGGGCCGAGGTCGGATCCTTCGATCTTGACGAGGGCAGCGGCTCCATCATTCTTGGACGCGGCGAGACCAGCCACATCCTTCTGAACCACGCCGCGGTGTCACGAGAGCACGCCTTTTTCTACGTGAGCGAAGGGGAGGTGGTGATCGAGGACGCGGGAAGCGCCGCGGGCACCTTGGTGGATGGATATCCAATCGATGGGCCCGTGTTCGTGGGCCCGCAGAACAGGATTCAGATAGCCACCTTCGAAGTGGAGGTGATCGGTCAGGAGGGCTCCTCCGTGGCCGTGGACGTGGGCTTCCAGGAGGACGCAGCGGCGGCTGGGATGCCCGCTCTGGTGGGGGTGGATCCGAGGTTCGATCCTACGTTGAAGCCGCGTCCAGGGCTGTTTAAGTTGATGGCCGTGAGCGGAATCACTGCTGGGACCGACGTCCCCTTGCCCTTCACCGACGACTTCGATCTCGGCCGCGACCAGGAGATGGAGATCTCCTGCATGGACCCGACGGTCTCGAGGCGGCACGCGAGGCTTCGCCTCACCGAGCAGGGGATCCTGGTGATCGACCTGCGCTCCATGAATGGGACTTACATCAACGGGCAACGGGTGAAGAGGCAGGAAGCCAAGAAAGGGGACCGGCTGCGCTTCGGCGAGGTGGCCTTCGAGCTGCAGGCTGCGACCGCCCAGGAGCTGGCCGCGACCAGGGCTGGAGGCAAGGGGAAGTTCACTCGGAAGCACATCATCCTCGCTGGAGGTGGCGCCATGATCCTCGTGGCGTTGCTGGTCCTCGCGGTGATTGGCGGAAAGAAGCCTCCCCAGAGGGCGCCAGGCGGCGTAGCCCAGCGGCAGGCCAGTGTCGATTCGAAGTTGCAGAGGCAGTTCAGGGAGACAATCGCCCAGGCCCGCACGGAGATGGGCAAGCGGGATTGGGCAAAGGCCAAGGAGCTGCTCCTCTCCACACAGGACATCTTCGCCCGTCACGACGCCAGGGACTCGCTGCTCTCCCAGGTGAACGAGGAGATGCAGCACGAGCAGATCCTCAAGAAGGCCAACGACCTGTACGAGAGCGCCTCTACCCTGGAGAGCTACGAGAGCGCCAAGGCGCAGTTCGATCTCATCAAACCGACGAGCGACTACTACGGCGAAGCCCGTATGAAGAACGAGAAGGTCAAGCTCTGGCTCTCCAAGTACTACCTCACCGAGGGTTTGACCTTCGCCAAGGGCCGTCTGCAGAAGAACCGGGTTAAGGCCGCAGAGTTTCTGTGCAAGTACTTCGACCTCCTCCCCGAGTACTCGATGCCCGAGGGAAACGAGCAGGCACACAGGGAGCAGCTGATAGATCTCGAGAAGAAGCTGGACACCGTGCATAGCTACCGTAAATGCGAGGCCAAGCGGTTCAAGACGCCCGTCATGGCCGGCGTCATGGGAGTGGCCGCCGACACTCTCGCGGAGCTCAAGAAGCAGCACCAGTTGGACTTCCTGGTGCAGGCCCTCATGCTCTACTTCGACGGGAAGCTCGACGCCGCGATCGATCGGCTCCGCAAGCTGCAGGATGATCCCAAGAACAGGGAGCATCGGGTGCTCCTTGGAGGCGTCTTCAACAAGGTTACCTTCATCAAGGGCAAGTACAGCGAAGGCACGGCTTTCTTGCAGGCAAAAGATCTCAGGGCCGCCCAGGACGCCTTCGACAAGGCCCTCGCGAAGGACGCCGAGATCGTGCCTCAGACCCTTCGCAGCTACATCAAGGAAGAATCGGGGAGGCTCCTCGCCGAGGCCTACCTGACGAAGGGGCAGGATGAGTACGGCAGATCGCGGTATCAGGAGGCCTATGCCTTCTGGCACCGTGGCAAGCTGGCCAACCCGAACCACGTCGGGGTCCAGAACGCGCTCTTGAGACTGGAGGCGGTCGCGCGAAACTGGGTGACCGAGGCGGCTGCCCTCGCCGATGCCGGGAAGACCGACGAGGCGCGCGTCAAGTTCGAGGCGGTTCGCCGGATAACTGAGCCTGGCTCCCGTTACTACACCCAGGCGACCCAGTCCCTGGCCAACCTGAAATGAACGGTCCGCCAGCGGCGGCACCAGTGCGACACCCTTTGCTGAGGGGGCTGTGCGCGGTGGTAGTCGTGTGCGCCCCAAGTCTCGGCTGCGGGGACACCCAGCGGACAGGCCGGGAT
>JAVEWA010000789.1:0-2822 GCA_034004785.1 Polyangia bacterium | reverse complement strand
ATGCCCTTCCCAGTCTTGACCTGTGCATCCCTGGCCTCCCCATCCATGACCTCCCCATTGCTTCCCTGGCCGCCCGCCCTGAGCCGCCGCTTCACCAGGTGCTCCACCACCTCCACCTCGACCTTCTCTCTTGGCGGCTCGAGGTCGAGGCGCGGCGTGGGAGGCGGCATCACCCGCCGCACCGTCCTCTCCACGAGCTCGGATGGGTTCAGCTTGTCGTAGATCCGGGTGGCCTCCCCGACCGGGGGCTCGAACACCAGATCCAGCGCCAGATCCGTCAGCTCCCCAGAGGGCAGATCCCCAACGAACACCAGATCCCCTTCGTCGAGGGGGATGGCCCTGCGATCCGGTCCCCGCCGGTCCTTTGGATCCAGTCGGGTGTCTGGCTTCTCGTCGCGGCGCTCGCCGTCCCGGCGCTCTCGCATGAGCGCTCTTCGGATCCCATCCACCGAGGCGGGCATGGGCAGGATGTGCCTCGAGCGCACGGCGCAGAGATGGCAAAGGGGCAGCCAGCGGCCGAAGAGCTCCACCCTCTGGAGGTTGTCGAGCCGCCTGTCTCCGCAGACCACGCAGGAGGCTCCCTTGCCCACGGGCTGGGACTCCTGCCAGCGCTGGTAGCAGCCCCAGCAGCGTCCCCGGCGCAGGGTGTTCACCACGGCCCCACAGAACTCGCATCGTTGACGAAACAGGGTGCCCGAGGCGTCCGTTCTGTCCGGTCTTTCCGCGCTGTTAGAGCTGTTAGAGCTGTCCGATCTGTCCGCGCTGTTAGAGCTGTCCGATCTGTCCGCGCTGTTAGAGCTGTCCGAGGTCATGCGCTTGGCTCTCCTTTGCCCTTTGCGGATCCGAAAGCCTGCGCCCGGGAGGACCGGCGCCCTTGAGATCCGCTGGAGCCCATGGGATCTGCTGGAGCCCATGGGATCTGCTGGAGCCCGTGGGCTCCACTGGAGTCCAGAGGTAGATCAGGCGCCCAGATCGGGCAAATTTCCTACCCGGCCCGGGATGGCCAATCTTCTGATGAGAAAAGGACTATTGGCGTTTCGCCCCGCCCCGACTGCCTGCCGTTCCCTCGGAGCTCGGGCTTCAGCGCCGCAGACAAGCGCCATTTGCTCCTTCTTGTTCGACCTCACTAAGTATAAAGACTCACTGAAGCCCCCGCGTCATTCGGTCGAGGTCGCCCTGGCTCGGACGACCTCTCGACTAATAATCTTCTCGCGTCCGGGTTCCTTGCCTCCAAATCCCCTTCGCCATCGCCAGCCGAAGGAGTATCCTGCGGGCCATCCTGAATGTTCCTGTGGGCCGATTGTCAGAACCTCACAATCAAATGGAGAGCTGAGATGAGAGCACCAATAGACCTGAGCCGCCGCCTCTGCTTTGGCTTCAACGTTTGCGCAAGAGTGTTCGTATGTCTTTTCGTTTCTGTATCCCTTGCATCGTTTGCGGGGTGCAAGAAGGGTGGAGAAGATCCCGCGAAGAAGAAGCTGGCGCCGAGCTGCGAGTCCTTGCTGGAGCTGAAGGACCGATGCGTGGTGGGGGGCAAGGTGCTTAAGGGTGATGAGAGCAAGTTCCTGGAGGCCTGCAAGCTGGCCGAGAAGCTTCCCGACGTGGCCAGGCAGATCCAGTGCGTCAAGGACTCGGACTGTGGGAAGTTCAAGGCCTGCTACAAGGACGACGAGGCCTCCGGCGCGAGGTGGAAGGTCATCCACCAGTGGGCAAAGGAGGTGGCCAAGGACGCCGTGGGCGGGAAGCACGAGGCCCGGTTGGAGCTGTGCAAGGAGCATGCGGAGGACAAGACAGGGGTCATGTCCCTGCTCTGCAAGCCAGCCATGGAGGAGCTCTGGCCGAAGCTAGTGAGCGAGACCCAGAAGAAGCTGGACGAGATGTGGGACAAGCCACAGAGCGTGATCTGGGGTCATCACATCGAGAAGCTCGGCAAGCTGGTGGGCAAGGAGAAGGAGGCCGCCCCGCTCCAGGAGGCCATCGACGAGATGGAGCAGATGACCAAGGCCCGGAACGAGGCCAGGCTCAAGAACGACCCCAAGTTCCTCGGCAGGCTCCCGGTCGGTTGCAAGGTGAGGGCGTTCGAGAAGTACGCCCAGCTCAAGGACCCCCGCGTGAAGAAGTACGTGGAGGCCTTTGCCCGGTACTGCTTCGTGACCCTGGGGGCCCATGTCCTCGAGAACGTGGCAAAGGACAAGGGCTCCTGCTCCTCGCGGGAGGACGTCACCAAGGGCCTCGAGCAGTTCAAGCTCACCGACCCGAGGATCGACGCGCTGCTGAAGAAGGACGCCGCTCGCTGCAAGTGAGGCGAGGGGCGAGGGGCGACGCGCTGTTGAAGAAGGACGCCGCTCGCTGCAAGTGAGGCGAGGGGAGAGGGGCGAGGGGCGAGGGGCTGTTGAAGAAGGACGCCGCTCGCTGCAAGTGAGGCGAGGGGCGAGGGGCGAGGATCGACGCGCTGCTGAAGAAGGACGCCGCTCGCTGCAAGTGAGGCGAGGGGCGAGGGGCCAGCAGCTCGCCCTTGGCCGTCTAGACGCTTCCCAGCACCGGAGGCAGGAGAGGGCGCTCGCCCGAGCCGGCACTTCCCGGGAATGAGTCGAGCGGCGGCTCCACGACCTTTCGGATGTACCGGCTGCTCATTGCTCTCATGAGGGCGGCGTAGTTCAGGCGGAACCTGATACTGTCGCCCACCTTCAGGCCTCCCGGGGTCTCGCCGACGTTGATCACGCTCAGATCGCTCGAGGCGCCTGCCACCTGATGGGTGGGGTTCATGGGGATGAGCCCTCGGACCTCGGTGTCCAGCTGTCCAAGGGCTCTGACGGCCCGGT
>JAVEWA010000788.1:0-2845 GCA_034004785.1 Polyangia bacterium | reverse complement strand
ACCGCAGCGAGCCGGCCCTTCACGAGGGCGACACCCGCCCCCAGGGCTTCTCCTGGATCGACTGCTGCGACTGGGAGCACAGCATCGTCAGCCTCCTCAGGACGCGCCCCGCGCCCGAGCCCGGCGCCCCGAACGAAGGCCAGGTCCCGTCGTCCTACGAGGAGCGCCTCAAGGACGCGGTGGTGGCCGTCTTCAACTTCACCCCGGTGCCCAGGCACGGCTACAGGGTGGGCCTTCCCTTGCCCGGCAAGTGGCGGGAGCTCCTCAACAGCGACTCGGAGATCTACGGCGGATCAGGGGTGGGCAACGGCGGTCTCGTGGAGACCGAGCCCACCGCCTGGCACGGCCAGCCTCACTCGACAATGCTCTCCCTGCCTCCGCTGGGGGTGCTCTTCCTGAAGCTGGCATAGAGCCTACTCAGGGCCCTCGGGCTTCCTTGCCACCCGAGGAGACCCGACGCCCATTTTCGTTCCACTTGTTTCCCCGAGGCTCACCTCGGAGAGTGCCCAGCTCTAATCACCGTTCCGATATGCAGGGCGGGCGTCCGGACGACCGGCGCGTCTTGCCAGGGCATCGAGTCGGTTTGCCGAGCCAGGGCCGCCATGCTTGGCCACTATTGCGCGGATCCGAGGGAGGTCCAGGTTGGGCAACGCCCCTAGGAGCTCCACCGCGTCCGTCTCGTCCCTGTCCTCGCCAGCCACGATCTTCATGGCCACCAGGTGCTCGGGGAGCACGACAGGCACGGTGGAGCCACCTATGTCGGCCCGACCACCAGCGGTCTGCGCTTCCTCGATGGCCTCCTCGTACAGGGTGTGCAGCCCCCCCTCCCGACGATCGATGAAGTCCACCCGGATCTCGGGCTCCCTGACGGCCCAACCCCCAATCGGCAGGGAGCGAGGAGCGATCCCCCGGCCCGCGAGGGCTTTCAAAATCCCGAGCTCGGCAGACCTGGGTACGGCAAAGTCCACGTCCTTGGTGAACCCCACGTTGCCTCCAGGAAGGAGGCTCCACATGGCCACCCTGCCAATTAGCGCATAGGGTGCGCCGGCCTCTGTCAGGATCTCCACGGCAAACCGCGCCGAAGGCTTGGGATCGAACTCGGGGAGCCTCACGGGCTCGGCTCGCTGCTCATTCCTGGATCCGCTCTTGGACATCTCCACCTTGGGCTGACGCGTAATGGCGCGCCGGAACCTGGTTGGATCATCGCCGCCAAGCCGTCACAGGTCAAGCGATCGGCAACGAGGTGGTCGCAAACGAAACGCCGAAATCGAGGTCGCAACTGCTGCTCGTCCTCGGTCCGACCGAATCGGCCGAGCTCAACCTTCGCCTCAGACCCCCGGATGAGCTAACATCCTCTCGATGAGACTCTCTCCTTTGCACAGACCTCTCCACACTCCCGGCTCCCGGCCCATGTCCTCCGCGCGCCACGCCGTGTCAGCCGTCTTGCTCTCGGCGGCGGTTGCGGGTGGGTGCAACAGGCGGCAGCCCCCGGCCAGGGAGGCCCCGGCCACGCCCCCTGGCCTCATGGCTGAGTCCCTTGCGCGAAGGGCGCCTTTCACCGGCAAGGAGGCCTACTCCGAAGCGGCCTGGGCTGCGCGGGAGGCCCAGGTCCGGGCCCTGGTGGGCCCGGGGTTCACCCTGGTCAGGTCGCCGCCCTTCCTGGTGGCAGGAGACGAGGACGCCCAGGCCGTTGGGGGTCACGCCGAGCGGACCGTGGCCTGGGCCACCAGGCTCCTCAAGAGGCAGTACTTTCCCAAGGACCCGCCACAGATCCTGACGGTGTACCTCTTCAAGGACGCCCAGAGCTACGAGCGCCACGTGAAGAGGCTCCTCGGGAGGCCGCCCTCCACTCCCTATGGCTTCTACTCCGAGGCGGCGGGGTCCCTGATGATGAACATCGACACGGGGGGCGGCACCCTGGTGCACGAGATGGTGCACCCCTTCATGGCGGCGAACTTCCCAGGTGTGCCAGCCTGGT
Organism: Polyangia bacterium; assembly: GCA_034004785.1. Classification (GTDB taxonomy): domain Bacteria; phylum Myxococcota_A; class Polyangia; order HGW-17; family JAJRWW01; genus JAVEWA01. Next base: position 867 of record JAVEWA010000788.1, on the reverse strand, counting down.
TCAACGAGGGGATGGGGTCCCTCTACGAGCAGTGCGAGGAGCGCGACGGGGAGATCCGAGGCCTGACCAACTGGCGCCTCGCCGGGCTGCAGGAGGCCATTCGAAAGAGCGCCCTTGGCACCACGAAGGCCCTCGTCTCCACCAGCACCGAGGAGTTCTATGGCCCGCGCTCCGGCTCCAACTACGCCCAGGCCCGCTACCTCTGCTACTACCTGCAGGAGAAGGGCCTCCTGGTGAAGTACTACAAGGCCTTCCACAGGGCCGCGAAAGAGCCCGAGGGCGCCATGCGGGACCAGACCGGCTACGAAACCCTCCGCAGGATCCTCGGACCCGAGGGTGAGGACATGGCGGAGTTCGACCGGAGGTTCCGCGCCTGGGCGCTGACCCTGCGCTTCCCCTAGGCCCTGACCCTGCTCCTACCCAGGGCCTTGACCCTGCGCTCCCCAGGGCCTTCACCCTGCGCTTCCCCTAGCCCCCTTGTCTCCAGCGCGGTCTCAGTCCTGGCAGCTCAGCTCGGCCCCGGGCTGGGCAGCGTCTATCACGAAGCAGTCGACCAGCGTGTCGCCCGGCACGGTGTAGGCCTCGAACCGGATCTGGTCCCCGGCGAGGCGGCCGAAGATGTAGTTGAGGCTGGCGTCACCCACTCTCCTCGTGACGCCGGTGTTGTCCGCCTCGGGGTTGTCGTCGGTCCCGTAGAGCGGAGCCCCGCCGCCGCCGCTCACCACGAAGTGGATCCCGTGGCCGAAGAAGCGCTCGTAGAGGTGGTTGTGGCCGCTCACCACGAGGTGGACGTCGGTGGCCTGGAGGATGGGCAAGAGCGCATCCCTAAGCGCGAAGTCGGGCGGGTGGTTGCTGAAGGTGAAGAGC
>JAVEWA010000130.1:0-13033 GCA_034004785.1 Polyangia bacterium | reverse complement strand
ATACTCCTTGGCACCTTCGGCGGCGCCCACCTGGCGGCAGCCCTCTCCACAATGTTCCTCAAGGCCTTCTTCGCGCTGTTCCTGTTGATGGTCTGCGCTCAGATGCTCCTCGATCTCCGGCCCGAGGCGAGCCGGGCCCTGCCCGGCAGGGCGGGTGTCATCCTCGTTGGGGGCGTGATCGGCCTGGTGTCGGCCCTGGTGGGAATAGGCGGAGGCACCCTCTCGGTGCCCTTCATGTCCTACTGCAACGTGGCCATGCGTCAGGCCATCGGCACCTCGGCGGCAATCGGTTTCCCAATCGCGGCGGCCGGAACCCTGGGATATGTCACCAGCGGGATCGGCGCCGAGGGCCTGCCCTCCCTGAGCCTCGGCTACGTCTATCTGCCAGCCCTGGCTGGAGTGGCCCTAGGGAGCGTTCTCACCGCGCCTCTTGGCGCGAGCCTTGCGCACTCCATCCCAGTGAAGACGTTGAAGCGCTGCTTCGGCGCGTTCCTGCTGATAGTGGCCGCGAGGATGCTGTGGGACGTCTTCACCCGGGCCTCCTGACCCCTGCATGTTCCCATCTCGATAATTGCCTCGCCAGGTAGGGACCTGACACTAGAGCTCTCCCCATTAGGACGACCGCCTTTTGCGAGCTCGGCAAGGAGAGGTGGCCACCGAAGGCACAGTTGAGCATCGAGAAGTGGAACTACTTGATTTTGCAGATGAGGAATGGGATCTTGCGACGGTGCTGACCCGCAAATCCGCCTCATGGCCCTCGCGTCCCTTCTGGCGCAGGAGAGGCCCCATCATCCTGGCCCTGGCAGTTTTGGCCTGGCTCGTGTCAGAGGCACAGTCCCATCCAGCGCCCGAGGGCGGACCCGAGACAGGGGGCCCTCCTGTGTCACAGGCCCCGGTTACGGCACAGGCCCCGGTTGCGCCGCAGGCCCCGCTTGCGCCGCAGGCCCCGCTTGGGGCACAGGCCCCGGTTGCGACTCCCGGCGCGGCTCCGGCCGCGGCTCCTGGGGAGGCGCCGCCCGCGATCACCCCGGTCCCGTCCGCCAAGGGTGAGGATGCCCCACAGCGGATCTACGATCTGGCCCGAAGGGGCAAGCTCGAGCACCTGGGAGGCGCAGGCCCACCAAGAGACGGAGCCAAGAAGACCTTCCGCAAGGGCCCCGAGGGCCTCGGCGTCGTATTCCAGAGCTTCCTCGGCGTGGGGCTGATCCTGCTCATCGCCGTCGCCATGTCGACCAACCGCCGGGCCATCCGGTGGCGGCCAGTGGTGTGGGGCATCGGCCTGCAGATTCTCTTTGCGTTCATCGTCCTGAACCCCATGGTGAGCGACTGGTTCTTCACGGGGGTGGACAAAGGAGTGCGAGCCCTCCTCTCCTTTGCCGAGGCAGGCATCGGCTTCGTGCTGCAGGGCACGGAGCCGCACACCCTCACTCACCAGGCCGCGGGCCAGGGCTGGGCGGCCGACACCGTATTCGTCGGCGCCCGCGTGAGCCCCGCTCTCAAGACCATCGGCTTCTGGGTCCTGCCGACCATTATCTTCTTCTCGGCCTTGATGGCCGTCTTCTACCACCTCGGGGTGATGCAGCTCATCGTACGGGCCGTGGCCAGGTTGATGCAGTACATGCTCGGCACCAGCGGAGCAGAGACCCTGTCCTGCGCCGCCAATATCTTCGTGGGCCAGACCGAGGCGCCCCTCTTGGTGAAACCCTTTGTCGGGCGAATGACCCAGAGCGAGCTGATGGCGGTGATGACGGGCGGCTTCGCCACCGTGGCTGGTGGCGTCCTGGCGCTCTACGTCGCCATCCTGAGGGACGTTCCGGGCATCGCGGGGCACCTTGTGACCGCCTCCTTCATGGGCGCCCCCGGCGCCCTGGCCATCGCGAAGATCATGCTCCCCGAGACGGACACTCCGGCGACCGGCGGTGACCTCAGGGTGGAGGTAGAGAGGCCGGACGCCAACGTCATCGAGGCTCTCGCCAGGGGCGCAACCGAGGGGATGACCTTGACCCTGAACGTGGTCGCGATGCTGGTGGCCTTCGTGGCCATGGTGTTCCTGGCGAACGCGCTCCTCGGATGGGTTGGCTCCTGGTTCGGTCTGGCCCTTTCTCTCCAAAAACTGCTCGGATGGCTCTTCTCCCCCCTCGCCTTCTGCATGGGCGTACCCTGGAGCGAGGCCCTCACCTTCGGCCACCTGCTCGGCGAGAAGCTGGTCCTCACCGAGCTGATCGCCTTCCTGGATCTCCAGGGCGTTGGCGCCGGCTTCAGCGAGCGCACCACTGTGATGGCCTCCTACGCGCTGTGCGGCTTCGCAAACCTGGCGTCGATCGGCATTCAGATCGGCGGAATCGGAGGTATAGCCCCCGCCCGCAGGCCAGATCTGGCCCGCATCGGGCTGAGAGCCATGTTCGCCGGGGCGCTGGTTTCCTGCCTCTCGGCAGTCTGGGCGGGGATGCTCTTCCAGCTCTTCAAGTAACCCATGGATATGAGCCACCGCTGCCGCGCTTGCGCGAGGGCCGCTCGAGGGGACGCTGGAAACGGGGATTGAGGGTGGAGTTGGACTCAGGAACCTTGCAAGGGCAGATGCCCCCTGATAAAAATGGAGCGGCGAGGGGGATTACGAGGCAAGCGGCGGTGCAGAGAACGGGGTGATGACCCCGGCGCCAGCGCTTTGGAATCGCCCATCCGCCAGGCGCCTCACTACCAATCGCAAGGAGACGCCGAATGGTAGGGAACGACGACCTCGGAAAAGAGCCCCCGCCGGACACGCCGAAGGCCCCGGAGACTCCGTCTCGGCCCTCTGAGCCGGCATTTGATGAATCCACCGCCGCGGCTACTGGGGCGGATGCCGCGCACACTGCGCAGGGAGCTTCGACCCAGGGCGCGAGCGAGCAGCCTGGAGCAACCTCCAGTGGGCTCGGCTCCGTTACGGAGCGGTCACCTGTGGAAAGGCCGACGCAGGAGGGAGCGGAGCAGCAAGCTCAATCGGCCCCTCAGGACGAGCAGGCCGAGCCCGCTGCCCCGGAGCCCGACTGGAAGGAGCAGTACGAGAAGGCCAGGAACCAGCTCCTCAGGGTGGCCGCAGACTTCGAAAACTACAAGAAACGCGCCAAGAGGGACTCGCAGGATGCGGCGCACAGGGCTCGAGACGAGGTCCTGCAGGAGTTCCTTCCAGTAATCGACAACCTCGAGCGGGCCCTTGGTCACGCCGAGGCCTCGGAAGTGCAGGATGCAGCGAGCCTGGTGGCTGGAGTACAGATGGTCCTGCGCTCCTTCCAGGCGGGCATGGAGCGCTTCGGTTTGAAGGGCTTCGACTCCCTGGGCCAGGTCTTCGATCCAAACCTCCACGAAGCCCTGTCGTTGCGAGAGTCCTCGGATGTGACGCCCGGCAGCGTGCTCGAGGAGTTTAGGCGTGGATATCATTTGGGCGAGCGTCTGATCAGACCAGCTCTGGTGGTGGTGGCCAAGGCACCCGCCGCCGCCGCAGCCGAGTCGCCGGACGCTGGAGAGCCGTCGAAGAGTCCAGTGGATGAGAGCGTGCGGGCATCTTCGGATACACCTGCGCCCGCACCGAGTACCGGGGGAGACGAGGCTCCAGCCAACGAGCCTCCAGCATGGAACCAGGGTGGGGGTTCCCTGGAGGAGGGGCGCCAAGCCTAGGCGCTCCCTCCTCCCGGAAGAGAACGGGACATGGGAAAGATCATCGGCATCGACTTGGGGACTACGAACTCCTGCGTGGCGGTGCTAGAAGGCGCCGAAGCCGCGGTGATCCCCAACCAGGAGGGAGCCCGAACCACGCCCTCGATGGTTGCGATCACGACATCTGGGGAGCGTTTGGTCGGCCAGATTGCCAAGAGGCAGGCCATCACCAACCACGAGAACACCATCTACGCGGTCAAGCGCCTGATGGGGCGTAAGCTCATGGATCCAGAGGTGCAGCGCACTCTCTCCACCCTCCCCTATCAGGTCACGAAGGCCTCCAATGGGGACGCTCGAGTCCGAGTGCGCGACAAGGACTACAGCCCGGCGGAGATCTCCGCCATGGTGCTCGCCAAGATGAAGGAGGTGGCCGAGGCCTTCCTAGGAGACCAAGTGGACGAGGCCGTCATCACGGTCCCGGCCTACTTCGACGACTCGCAGCGTCAGGCCACCAAAGACGCCGGGCAGATAGCCGGCCTCACGGTCAAGCGAATCATCAACGAACCGACGGCTGCAGCCATCGCCTACGGGCTGAACAAGAAGGATACCAAGGCAGGAGAGCGCGTAGCTGTCTATGACCTCGGGGGCGGCACCTTCGACATCTCCATCCTCGAGCTCTCAGGAGACATGTTCCAGGTCATCTCAACGAACGGCGACACCCATCTCGGAGGCGAGGACTTCGATCAGGTGATAGTCGAGCATCTCCTGGAGGAGTTCAAGCGCGGGACCGGGGTCGACCTGCGCCAGGACCGCATGGCGCTCCAGCGCCTTAAGGAAGCTGCGGAGCGGGCCAAGCACGAACTATCGGTGGCGTTGGAAACGGACATCAACCTACCGTTTCTGACTGCCGACGCCTCCGGGCCCAAGCACCTCAACCTGACCATCAAGCGCTCGAAGCTCGAGAGTCTCACCCGAGAGCTCGTGGACAGGACCCTGATCCCCTGCGAGCAGGCCCTGAAGGACGCCGGCCTGGGTGTGAAGGACGTCGACAACGTGATCCTCGTGGGCGGTCAGACTCGCATGCCGCTCGTCCAGGAGAAGGTGAGGGAGTTCTTCGGCCGGGCTCCGCACAAGGGAGTGAACCCCGACGAGGTGGTGGCCTTGGGCGCCGCCCTCCAGGGAGGGGTGCTGTCTGGCGACGTGGAGTCCTTCGTCCTCCTGGACGTCACGCCCCTGTCCCTGGGCGTGGAGACCGCAGGAGGTGTCTTCACGCGAATCATCCCGCGAAACTCCACCATCCCGATCCGCAAGGCCGAGGTCTTCTCCACCGCGGTGGACAACCAGCCCTACGTGAACGTGCACGTCCTCCAGGGCGAACGCGAGATGTCCGCGGACAACAAGAGCCTGGCCAGGTTCCAACTCACCGACATCCCGCCTGCGCCGAGGGGGGTCCCCCAGATCGAGGTCTCCTTCGAGATCGACGCAAACGGCATCCTGGCAGTGGCGGCGCGGGATCTCGCCAGCGGCAAGGAGCAGACCATCAAGGTGCAGCCGACCTCTGGCCTGACCGAGGTCGATATACAGCGCATCCAAGCGGAAGCCGAACAGATGCGGACCCAGGACGAGGAGAAGCGGCAGCGGGCGGAGCTGGTCCTGAAGTGCGAAACTCTCCTCTACGGCGCTGAGAAAGCCCTCAACGAGTTTGGTGATGTCCTGGGCACGACTGATCGCTCGGACATCGAGGAGGACCTCAGCATCCTCCGCCGCCTGCTGAACGAGCCCCGCTCCGAGGAGAAGGCCCTGCGAGACGCGATGCATCGCCTGGAAGGCTCTTCCCAGAAGATCTACGAGAAGATGATGGAAGAGGCCGAGGGACTGATCGAAGAGTGAGACCAGGGAGCACCGGCCCGCGTGGGCTCCCGTCCCCATTCAGAAGAGCAACAGATGAAACACTAGGTAAGGGGTCGAGCCGCGCCTAGAGCTTCGCGGCCTCTCGCTTGATCGTGTTCACTACGTGGAAGCTGCCGTCGCGATCCTTCTCCCCACGACCCTCCAACTCCTTCTGCAGCTTGTCGATCTCCTTCTTGATGTTCTCCTTCACGCCGGCGCGCTTCTCCTTCTCGGCGGCCAGTCCAAGCTCGGCCAGGGCGGACACCGCGCCAGTACGGGACATCCAGTTGGCGGCAGGATCACGGGCCACGTCCAGCATCGCCTTGATGACCAGCGGCTCCTTGTACCAGGCCGGGATCCGCTTCTCGTTGCTGTTCTCCACCTTCTCCATGGGGATCCGTCCGAACCCGCGCATGATGGTCCAGGGTGGCCGGTTCTTGGTGCGGGGCTTGTCGTACATCCGCTGCAACGTGAGCTTGAAGGCCTTCTCGGAAGGCTTCTCGAGGAACACGAAGGCGTTCCACATGTTGAAGAGCCCCTCGAGGCAAGACGAGTAGAGCCCGGGATCCTTGTCGTTGGCGGTGAGCTTCTGGTAGATGGGGAGGATCTTGTCGTCCCAGTGCTCATAGGCCCGCTTGCAGGCCATCTGCTTCACCTTGTCCGAAGGGTCCTTCTGAATCATCTCAATCATACGGGCCAGGAACCCCTCTATGCCACGGTTGGCGCTAGCGAGGTAGCCGGCGGCGCTGGAGCGCACATTCTCGTTCTCGTGCTTCGACATCTTCTCCACCAGCCACTTGGCGATGGACGGATGCTTGCGGGCCGAGGTTGCCAGCACCTGGATCATCTGCCGAAGCACAAGGTGGTTCTTCTCGTTCTCGGAGGCAGCGATTACCGCGGTGGCCACCTCTTCCTTCTGGGTGTTCCACATGCCTGTGCCGAGAAGCCCGATGGCGTAGTAACGCACCGTGTCGTTCTCGTGCTTCATGTGCTTGAGGCCGATCTCCTGGTACTTGCCGAAGAGCTGGGTGAGCGCGCCCTTGGCGCTGCGAGCCTCCTGGAGGGTCTTGTGCTGCTCACACTTGTTGTCCACTCCCCACTCCTGGAGCTTGCAGGCCGACAGGGCCAGAATGTACTTCTCGTACTGCTCCATGGTGAGGGGGGGACGGTCGTCCTTGAGAGCCTTGTCGACCTTGTCCACCGCCATGCCGAGCTTGTCCACCGCCATGCCGAGCTTGTCCGAGACCATGTCCATGGCGTCCATGTCCATGGCACCCATGTCCATGGCCTCCATGGCATCCTTGTCCTTGCCCTCGTCCTTCTTCTCCTCGCCCTTCTTCTTGCAGGCGCTAAAAGCGAGCGCTAGGGAGACTAGCATCACGATCTTCCAGGATGTACGCATCGGTTTCCTCCGTCAGTCTTCGAGCAGTCACACCGTTGGGACCGGCACCCCCGACACGCGTCGTCCTCGCCGGCTACCCACAATGGAGCGAAGGATGCCCCCACTTGGCTCGAGACGCAAGACAGAAACGGGGGTGCTAGAAGCGAGGCACGAGAAGCGGAGTAGAAAGAACAGGGGTGACAGAATCAGGGGTGCCCCAGAAGAGGGCAGCGCCCGGCCACAAATCGCCGGGTCATCTGAGGTGGCCCTTCAAGAAGGCCTCCATCTCGGGGAGACCACCCTGCATGACGAGGTAGCCATCGATGGGCTCGCGCTCGGTGATCTCGCCCGAGATGGGCGTGAGCATGAGCCTGCGAACCTCTTCTATGTCCTGTGAGTGTCCCAGGGCCCAGCCAAGCTTCACGTAGGCCACCTCGGGGAGCATGTTGGCCGCGGGCGTGACGCCGAAGCTCATTATGTCGCGCCCTGTGTCATAGACGAACATCTGTACGTAGCCCCAGAGGGTCTGCACCGTCATGTAGATGTGCACGCCCTTCTCGACCGCGCGTCTCATGGCGGGGTAGAGCGGCTTGTTGACGTGTCCGAGGCCAGTCCCAGCGATGACAATCCCCTTGTAGCCATTGTCCACCAGGGAATCGATGATGTCCGGCTTCATGTTTGGGTAGTAGTAGATGATGGACACCCGGTCGTCGAACACGGCGTCTAGCTTGACTGTCCTGTCCCCCGGGCGCCGCGGATTGTAGTGCTCCGCGAGGACGGTCATGCTCGATGGGGTCACAGTAGCCAGGGGGGTATCGCCTATCGTGCGGAAGGTTGAGCGATAGGACGAGTGCATCTTGCGCACTCTCGTGCCTCGGTGGAGCAGCCCGTACTGATCCGAGGTCGGCCCGAACATGCTGACCATGACCTCTGCGATCGGGCCGTGACCTGCGGCGAAGGCGGCGTGCATCAGGTTCAGCGCGGCGTCCGATGAGGGGCGGTCGGAGGAGCGCTGCGAACCCACCATTACGATGGGCACCGGCGGGTGTTGCACCATGAGGGTCAGGATAGCGGCCGTGTAGTGCATTGTGTCGGTGCCGTGACCGATGATGATGCCGTCGGCGCCATTCTCGATCTCGCGCTGTATGGCCCGTGAGGTGCCAATCCAGTGCTCCGGACCGATGTTCTCGGAGAAGACGCCATAGAGCTTGTGCGTCTTGATGTTGCAGATGTCGGCCAGCTCTGGAACCGCGCCGAAAAGCTCCCCAGGCGAGAAGGCCGGGATGACCGCGCCGGTCCGGTAGTCGAGCCTCGAGGCGATGGTGCCCCCAGTGCCCAGCAGTGTCACGTTGGGCTTTTGAGGGTCGAAGGGGAACTCCTTCTCCGGGATCTTGTAGTGCGCCTCCCGAAAGCCTCGCTCCTTCATGGTCTGGACAGTGTCCACACGCAGACCCACGTTGTAGCCGCTGGCGACCTTCAACACTATGTGCTGGTCGTCCTCTGTCTCCGAACGCGGCAGGACGATGCCCTCGAAGCGGCCCCTCGTCGTGACGGCCTCCACGTCCGACCACACCCGGACGCCATGCTCCTTGAGCACTGCGAGGGCGGCGCCTCGATAGCCCTTGTGGGTCTCGTTCGTCATGGCTCGGCTCCTTCGCGCTTGGGTGTGGCCTTGGCCACTGGGGGGATCTGTCTGACCACCTCGTCCCGCACCGACCGGCCCTGCGCCCGGCCTCGAAGGCCCTCCATGACCACGCCCATGAAGTAACGGATCCGGGCCTCGGGATCGGCGCTGAGGCAGGGCGGCGACGCCTGGAGGGCCGCGGCCACGACATCCTTGATGGGCCTATCGAGGGGCTGCAAGCCCAACTCAGCGAACAGGGCGTCCATAGAGGGTGCCTGCGAGCCAGGTGGTCTTCGCACGAGTGCGCGCAGGAGGGCGGGCAAGGCCTCCCTGTTGACGCGGCCCTTGAGCACAGCCTCACAGAGGTCCTCGAGCACCTGGTCAGCCATGGCCTCTGAGGGGAGGCCGCAGCGCTTGAGCCACCTTGGCAGCTGGCCCAGGATGTACCCCACCAAGACGCCCGGGTGGCCCTTGGCAAGAAGGCGGGCTGCGAGGGAGTAGCGCGGGTGAATCGCGAGGTCGCCGATGGCGTCCTCCTGCACACCCCCAGCCCTCAGGGTGGCGAGTCTCTCCCAGGGCGGGGTGGGCAGGCCCGCCTGGAGCCGCTCGATGCGCGCGTCGCTGATCGAGCATGGGGGCGAGTCGGTGTCCGGGTACATCCGATCAGGCCCCGGCAGTATCCGCTCGAAGTCGGTGATGCCAAGCCCGAGGGCCTGCCGGGTCTCGTTCGGGATGCCCTGCCGGGCCTCATCGAAACGAATACGCACCTCTGTCAGCGCAGTCCTCACGTCCTCATCGGGCCCGAAGCATACGACGACCGCGTCCTCCTTGCGGGCCCGCACCCGTCGCCTGATGTGGTGCCATCGCCGGCCGGTGATGTGGTGTTCGTCGGGCCCGGTGAAGCAATTGGGCACGGTGTCCAGGCAGGCGACGACGCGGATCCTGCCGGCGAGCTCGTCGGTGAAGGTGCGGCCTGGCTGCGTGGGGGCGTGGATCACGGACTGCCCGCCCGGGATGCGTATCGCCCAGAGGGCCTCGCCCCTGCGCAGGGCCGAGGAGATCACCGGGCTCGTGCAGTCGGTCATGAGATCGCTGACCGAGCGCTCCATGTAGTCGGGCGAGCGGCGCAGCGTCTCATTGAGCTGCTCCCGGATATTCAGCAGCGCCCGCTGCCTGAGACCCTCGTTGCGCACGAGAGGGGGGATCATCTTTATTCGCGGGACGCCCTTGATCTCCACCCTGGTCCCGCCGGTAACCGACACGTTCACGTCCTGCCTCGTCGCCCCCATGCCGCGCCGTACCTTGCCAGTCACGCGCATCAGGTCTCCTATGACCTGCGCAGCCTCGCCCGCTTCCGAAGGCGTGAAGATCTCGGGTTCGGTCACTACCTCGACGAGCGGCATGGAGAGCCGGTCCGTGAGAAAGACGATCTGGTGGCCCCTGTCCGTGACCTCACGGCAGGCGTCCTCCTCCACGCTCACCTGCCGGATGTGGAGCGTGCGGCCCATGAAAGGGATGGCCCCGTCCACGCCCACGATGGCCGTTCGCTGGAAGCCCGCCGGGATCGAGCCGTCCAGGTACTGCTTGCGGATCACGTGGAGCTCACCCACCAGGCTGCAACCGCAGAGCAGGGCGACCTCGAGGGCAATGTCGACCGCCTGCTGGTTGATTTCGAAAGGCGGCGTGTCGTCCATCTCGTAGGTGCACACCGATTGCCGGTTGAGCCGGTAGACGATCTGCTTCTTGGTCTTGAACTCCATGAGCGCCGTGCCGTCGTACTCACCCATCTCGGACAGCGTGGGACGCATGTGGCGAAGCACCTCGGCGTCAAAGTCGTCGCTGTAGCGCCCAGCCGGGCAACGGCAGAAGAGCTTCCTTGGGGTATCGAGCTGCTGGTGGATCTCGAGCCCGCACTTGAATCCGATGGCGGCCCAGTCGATGCCAGCATCAGCAAGTCGGCCAAGGGGCCCCCTGAAGTAGCTCGTATTATCGTTGCTCTTCTTTTCTGTCATGGTTTCCGTATCCGCGGCTCTGTTCCCGCTGGTAGTAAATATCCGGGCGATTTCAGGGGCCTGTCTAACGCACCCCCGCACAGCCTGCAAGGGAAAACACTCTCTACCAGAGGCGCTACGGGCAAGAGCGCACCGAGCAAAGCCGAACGAAATGCATGGACCGTCAGAAGTCCGACCAGGTCTCACCCGAGGGGCGCCGCGGGACCTGCCTGGGATCGGACCCGGGGGGCGTCGCCTCCTGACGCTCGGAGGAGTTGAGGCGAAGCCAGTACTTCCTGAAGTCCTGGTAGCCCGGCGCCGTGGTGGGCACGTAGCTCCAGGCCCCTCCCTTGTAAATCAGCGGCCGGCCCCATTCGTCGAAGTAGACCCTGTGGCCGTCGTAGGTGGGGAGACCGTCGCCCAGGGCGGCTGCTTCGGCGCTGGATGAGCCAGGTGCCTCTCCTTGGGAGTGCGGAGGGTACTCCGGCTGGGTCTGCTCCACGCAGGCAGGCAGCCCCGCTGCCAGCAGCGCCAGCAGCGCCAGACAGGCCAACTTGGAGCCGCCTGTGTGTGCATGCTTCATGGAGCCGCCTCTTCTCAGCTGGTATCCCCCGGCTCGGCGCGGGGACCACCAGATGATCATAGCGAACAACTGGGAGGAAGCAACCGCGATGTCAGAAGGAACCATATGGAATTCCAGCGCCATTACCGCAGGAAGACCCCAGGAGAGAACGCCGGTTGACGCCGAGCAGTGAGCTCGCGGTCACAGCCGAGCGCAGCCTTGGTCCTAGCGGTCCCCACTGGCCGGCTCCCTCCAGGCCGGGCTAGATGTCGGTGGTGGTCTCGATTCGACGGCGCATGGGCCCAGGCCGGGGATCAGCGGGCCGAGGACCGGGACCCGGCCTGATTCGAACCCTGATCCTGCCAGGCGGGCGGCCCGGCTCCGAGATAGTGTCCAAGGTCACTACGAAGCTCTGGCTCTCGGTGGCCTGGAAGGAGTGGGACTGGGACTTGTGACCGGGCGCGGCGACCTCGAGGACGTGTTTCTTGTCGGAACGGGGCACGAAGAATGGGTTCTCGGACACGGGATTGCCATCCACTGTGAGCTTGGCGTCCTGCGGAGTGGCGCGCACCGTGATCTTCACCTGGGCTGGCCGCTCCGGCTCCCTGGTGGGAGCTCCGTCCATCCTGGGAGGTGCCTGAGCGTCTTCCTGGGACTTCTGCACTTGGGTGCCAGAAGACTCCTTGCCGCCGCCCCCAGCGCCGGAGAAATACCAGATACCCAGCCCAGCACCGACGCCGATGAGGATCGCCAGGCTGGCGATGAGCGCGACTGGCCTGCGCTTGGGTGGCGCCTCCACAGCCAGACCGGATCCGACCCCGGGTGTGGAGCCAGAGGCGATGGTCGGCAAGAAGCCGTCCTGCGGCGTTGACACGCGCATCCTGGCCCCGGTCACCAGGGCAGGGCGGCGCACGACACGCTGCCCAAGGAGGGCCTCCCGGAACTCGGAGGCGGACTGGAAGCGCTGGTCCGGCTCGTTGGCGAGAGCCGTGAGCATCACGTTCTCGAGATCCTCGGGCAGCTTGGAAACCAGGGAGGAGGGGGGAGGGATCTGCCCATTGATGATCTGGAAGATCAGGGACGTAATGTTCTCTGCCTGGTAAGGTCGACGGCCAGTCACCGCCTCGTAGAGCAGCACTCCGACCGAATAGATGTCAGCGCGGTGATCCAGATCCCTCGATCCCTTGGCCTGCTCTGGAGACATGTAGTAGGGAGTGCCGAGAATGAGCCCGGTGCTGGTGAGCCGCAGCTTTGCTTCGTCCGTTCCCGCGATCTTGGAGATGCCGAAGTCGAGGAGCTTCACCGTCTCGCCCCCGGTGGGGCTGAGGCAGACGAACACGTTCTCGGGCTTGAGATCGCGGTGCACGATGCCCGCGGAGTGGGCAGCCTGAAGCCCTAGGAGCACCTGTGAGACGATCTCGACTGCCCGCTCGAGGGGCAGAGCTCCCAACCGCTTGAGCACACCGGCGAGATCCTCGCCCACCAGAAGCTCCATTACGATGAAGCGCAACCCAGCGTCCGTCTCACCCACGTCGGTAATCTCGATAATGTTCGGGTGGCCTATCGCGCTCGCCGCCTTGGCCTCCCTCTCGAAGCGGGCTGTAACCTCCAGGTTCTGAGCGAGCTCCGGCAGGAGCAGCTTCATTGCGAAGTGCTTGCCGAATCCGATGTGCTCCACCTCGTAGATGGCACCCATCCCACCGGAGGCGAGGAGTCGGAGCACCCGGTACTTCCCGGCGATTACCGCCCCCGGCTCCACGAGAGAGACGGAGATGGCTTTGCCAGTGGACGGGCAAAAGAGGACTTTCTCGCCGTGGAGCTCACCGCAGTGAGGGCAAGCGGGCCTGGGAGGAGTTTACCTCCAGGCCCAGGTCAAAGGGAAGAAGACGACCGGGGACGGCTCGGGGATAGCTGGCGATCAATATGGGCCAAGAATCTGGACCAGCCTGGGC
>JAVEWA010000787.1:0-2854 GCA_034004785.1 Polyangia bacterium | reverse complement strand
TTGCCGAGCGCGCCCTCGGGGCCGGCGCGGCTGAAGTCGGCGGCGGGGACCGCTTTCAGGTGGTGATCCACGCGGACCGCGAGGTCCTCCTCGACCCCGAGGCCGATGGCCGCTCCGAGCTGGAGGATGGGCCGGCGCTCTCGCCCGACACGGTGAGGCGTATAGCCTGCGATTCTGCGGTGTCGAGCCTCTGGCATGGCCAGGGGGGCGAGCTGACGCCCGGAAAGAAGACGAGGGTCATCTCCACTCCGCTCAGGCGCGCGCTCCTCGCGCGGGACGGGACGCGCTGCGCCTTTCCTGGCTGTGAGCGCCGGGGACGGGACGCCCATCACGTGAAGCACTGGATCGACGGCGGTCCAACCACGCTCGAGAACATGATTCCTCTCTGCCGCCGACACCATGTCCTTTGTCACGAGGGCGGCTTCAGCGTGGAGGCCTTGGCCAAAGGCCGATTCCGCTTCCTCGATCGTCATGGCCGCGAGATCCTCGCCTCGCCGCCCTTGCCCTCGGTGACTAGTGACCCGATCGAGACTCTCGTCGGGAGGTGGCTGCCGCCTGGAGTCGAGCTCTCCCCCTCGACTGGCGTACCCACCTGGGAGGGCGAGCCCTTCGACTACGGCTGGGCAATCGAGGATCTTCAGACGAAGGCTGGGATTGCATAGGGCGTAGCACGTAGCACGTAGCGCGCGCCGGCCGTCGTGGCCCCCAGAGAGCCCGCGGCGGGCGGCGCGCGCCAGAGTAGCGTCTCCCTGCATACCCGATTCTCCGCGCCACGGATGCCCAGCGTGCGGAGCAGTCCCGCCCTAGGCGGGACCTTCATTTTGAGGAGTCCGAAGCCGCACGGTCGCGGGGGCGGGTTTGATGGTTTCTTGCTGTTGTCTTACCATGAATACAGGAAATCGAGCTCAGGTAAGGAATAGGCACCATGAGCACCTCAACCTTGACGAGCAAGGGTCAGACGACCATCCCCAAGGACATCCGGGAACACCTGGCGCTCGAGCCTGGAGACCGGATCGAGTTTCTGCGGGACGAGCAGGGCCGGGTGTACCTTGTGCCAGCGAAGCTCAAGCTATCGAGCCTGGCGGGTTTCCTGAGCCACGGGGCGCCCGGAAAGCCGGTCTCGCTGGATTCCATGGACAAGGCCATCGCCGCGGGCGCCGCCGCGAGGCAGAGCGCGGCGTCATCCTCCGGGAACCCTCGCGCCGAGGCGACTGGAGCTGCCTTGGGAGATCGGGCTGCCGAGGGGAGTCCGGCCGGCAGGAGGCGACCCCGATGATCGGCGTGGACACCAACGTCTTAGTCCGCTATCTAGTGCGAGACGATGAGCCTCAGGCGATGCTGGCCGAGGCTTTCTTGAGGTCGAGCTGCACCGCCAAGCGGCCAGGTTTCATAAGCCGCGTCGTGCTTTGCGAGCTGGTGTGGGTGCTCGAGCGCGCCTATCGTTTTCCGCGCGAGGAGATTGCGAGCACCATTGATGGCCTCGGGCGCACGGTCGAGCTGCGCTTGGAGGATCTCCCGGCGGTCTGGCGCGCACTCGAGCTCTATCGCAGCGGCAAGGCGGGCTTTGCGGATGCACTCCTGTCCGTGACCAACCTGTCGCTCGGTTGCGAGGAGACGGTCACCTTTGATACCCAGGCAGGCGCCCTCGGCGGAATGCGGCTCCTCGAGTGATTGGATATGACCTTCCTTGTAACCCTGCGACAGGCGACCAAGGCCTTTGGGGAGCGAGCGCTCTTTTCAGAGCTCACGTTGCACATCGTCGAGGGCGACAGGCTGGGCCTCATCGGGCCGAACGGCTCGGGCAAGAGCACGCTGCTCGGGCTGCTCGGCGGCAAGAGCTCGCCCGACGAGGGCGAGCGGCTGGCTCCCAGGCCCATGCGCACCGGCTGGGTGGAGCAGAGCCCTGCCTACGGGCTGGAGGCGACCCTGGAGGAGCTCCTGGTGGAGCGGCTCGCCGAGGTCGCGGCAGATCCTCGTGAGGCGCCCATCCTGGGAGAGGACGAGGCGAGCTGGCCCGTGAGGGCCTCGGTGACCCTCGGCCGCCTTGGCTTCCCCGACCCCCAGGCCAAGGTGGGCACCCTGTCGGGGGGCTGGCATCGGCGCCTGGCCATCGCCAGGGCCATCGTGAACGATCCGGACCTCCTGCTCCTCGACGAGCCCACCAACCACCTGGATCTCGAGTCCATCCTCTGGCTGGAGAAGCTCCTTCGCGGCCTGCGCTCCGCCCTGGTGGTGATCAGCCACGACAGGGCCTTCCTCCAGGCGGTGGCGAGGCGGGTCCTGGAGGTGGATCCCCGCTACCCGGGCGGTACCTTCCTGGTGGAGGGCCCCTACTCGGAGTTCCTCGGGCGGCGGGAGCAGTTCCTCGAGGCCGAGTCCGAGCGGCGGGCCTCCCTTGCCAACAAGGTGGCCCGGGAGGTGGAGTGGCTCTCCCGGGGGCCCAAGGCCCGGGGCACAAAGGCCAAGGGACGGATCGACGAGGCCGAGCGGCTGAAGGCCGAGCTCGCGGAGATGAAGCTCCGCGCCCGGGAGGGGAGCGCCCAGATCGACTTCTCGGCGAGCGGCCGACAGACCCGGAGGCTCCTCGTGGCGGAGGGGCTCGGCTGCCAGAGGGGAGGGCGCTGGCTCTTTCGTCGGCTCAACCTCCTCTTGCGCCCTGGGATGAGGCTGGGGCTCGTGGGGCCGAACGGCAGCGGCAAGACCAGCCTCCTCCAGGTGCTTTCGGGCGAGCGCCGGGCCGAGGAGGGGAAGCTCCGCCTTGCCCCGAACCTCGAGACCGTGGTCTTCGACCAGCGGAGGGAGGCTCTGGATCCCTCGGTCACCCTCAGGCGGGCCCTGGCGCCGGAAGGCGGCG
>JAVEWA010000786.1:0-2855 GCA_034004785.1 Polyangia bacterium | reverse complement strand
ACGAGGCGTCCGAGCCAGCCGACGGTGTCCCCGAGGGGCGTCTTCTCAGAAGGACCCTGGCGCAAGAAGCCTTCGATGGCCTCGCGGCGGTCCAGGTACTGATCCAGGGTCTTGTCCGCTCCCCGCTGGTAGGCGCCGAGGGCCACGAGGTCGCGCTTGTCGGCGAAGGCGGCGAGGAGCGCGCGCAGCCGCGAGGCGTCCCTGCGGTGCGGCTCCGAGGTCACAGCGGGCATCACCCGCGAGAGGCTGGCGAGGGGGTCCACGGCGGGGAAGTGCCCCGCTTCCGCCAGGGCGCGGGAGAGCACCACGTGGCCGTCCAGGATGCCTCGCACCTCGTCGGCGATTGGCTCTTCGAGGTCGCCTCCCGCGACGAGCACCGTGTAGATGGCCGTGATGGAGCCCCTGGCGCCGGCGCCCGCCCGCTCGAGGAGCCTCGGCAGGAGGGCGAAGACGCTCGGCGGATAGCCCTGCCTGGCCGGGGGCTCCCCGGCCGCCAGGCCCACCTCCCGCTGGGCGCGGGCAAAGCGGGTGACCGAGTCCATGAGCAGGAGCACTCGCTGGCCCCTATCCCGGAACCACTCTGCGATGGCCGTGGCCACGAAGGCGCTCCTCAGGCGAACCAGGGCGGGCTGCTCGGAGGTGGCCACCACAGCCACCGAGCGCTCGAGCCCCCTCGGCCCCAGGCTCTCCTCCAGGAACTCCCTGACCTCCCTCCCTCGCTCCCCCACCAGGCACACCACCGAGACGTCCGCCTCGGCTGCCCGCGCGATCTGGCCAAGGAGGGTGGACTTGCCGACGCCGGCGCCCGAGAAGAGGCCGAGGCGCTGCCCCTCGCCCACTGTGCAGAGCCCGTCCAGGGCCCGGATCCCGAGGGCGAGGGGGCGGGCGATGCGGGCCCGGGTCATGGGATCCGGGGCCGGGCGGTCCACGGCCCACCTCTCCCCTTGGGGAAGCGGGGGGCCGCCGTCCATGGGCTGGCCGAGGCCGTCCAGGACCCGGCCCAGCAGGGCTTTGCTCACCGAAAGGTCCAAGGG
This sequence comes from Polyangia bacterium, assembly GCA_034004785.1. Lineage (GTDB taxonomy): Bacteria > Myxococcota_A > Polyangia > HGW-17 > JAJRWW01 > JAVEWA01. The sequence continues at coordinate 1,821 of JAVEWA010000786.1, read as the reverse complement.
GCGTCCGGTGGGCACGACCAGGCAGTCCGGGCCCGCGTCCTCAAGGGGCCCGAGCGGCATGAGCACCGCGTCCTCTCCCCGGAACCCCACCACCTCGGCCCGAAGGATGAGCTGATCCCCTCGCCGCACCTCCGCGAGCTCGCCGAGCCTGATCCCCGGGGCCCGGGCCACGAGCACGGTCCCCACCGCCTCCACCAGGGGACCGGAGCGCTCTGGCCGCGCCGAGAGCGAAGGGGCGCCTCGAAGGGCGCGATCCAGGACCTCCAATGGAGAGCCGTTGCTCATGGCCGCGTCTCCTCGGGCACAGGCGGCAGGAGGGTCTCGGGGGCGGCGCCCGATCGAAGGGCCTGCTCCAGGGAAGAGAGGAGCACCCGCGCCGAGCCGTCCACCCGGCCTCCGGCGGCTTCCACCAGGCAGTCTCCGCGCTCGAGCTCGGGATCCTCCACCAGGGAGAGCTCCTCGCCACCTCTCACGGCCTCGTGAAGGGCGGGGTAGGCGGTCGCCAGGGCTCTTGCGTCATCAGGGTGCAGCCGCACGACGGCCCGGCTGCAAAAGGAGACCTGGGCGATAGCCTTTCTGACGAGCGCGAGGAGAGCCTCCGGCTGGGTCCTCAGCTCCTGCCCGAGCACCTCCCCGGCCAGGGCCACGGCTAGGCGGAGCAGCCTGTCGCCAGCCTCCGCGCGCAGCCTCACCGCCTCGGCTCGGAGGGCCGCCTCTCCGAGGGCGAGGGATCGCAGCCCCTCCCTTCGCCCCTCCTCGCGGGCCTTCTCACCGAGGCGGACGGCTTCCTCCTTGGCGGCGCCCATCAGGGCGGCTGCCTCGTCCTTTGCCCGGGCGATGGCGCGCTCGGCCAAGTCCAGGGCCTCCACCCGGTCCCGCTTGATGACCACCGCCCTTGGCAGGGTCTCCCTGGCCAAAAGGACCCGCAGCCGGGGGAGGGAGTCCTGGGCGGACCTGGAAGCTGGGGCCACCTCCGGGGAGAATCGCGCATGATCTGGTGGAGCAGGCCCCTGAGGTGAAAGAGGGGTCTCGCCCTCGCGTTGCTCGTCCATGCTGCTCATTTCGGGCTCTTTCTGGGACCTGGTCATATCCAACCGGCGCGCTGGGCGCTCGGCGGGGACCTTCCCAAGATCGTCATCCTGAACCAGGACCTACCATATCCGCTGACCGCCGGATTGCCCAGGGGGTTCAAGGGGCCAGGGGGTTCAAGGGGCCGCGAGTTCGAGGAAATTGCCGGGCTCTCTCGCTGAGAAGCCCCCCGTCCCGGCTCCCAGGCCGGATCCCCTCCAGGCTCCAGTGCGCCCTGGCGAAGGCGGGGATCTCCCCCGGAACGTAGGAAGTCAGAACAAATACAACAATAAAATAATACAGTTGTGTGGACAGGTGGCGGTGCTGTCTCCCATTCACGTTCTGGATCCGGCCAGGGGATCTCTTGGGATCCGGCCCATGTGTGTAAATGAGGTTGACAGTGGGAGTGGCACTCTGTATATTGCCGCGCGTTGTAGAGCCAGGCACTAGATTGAGCCAATATTTCCTAATTGTGTCGCTACGTTAAGCTTGTCGGGGTTGGGTTGGACCGCCGGTTTGGTTCCGGCTGTTACAAGAGGTACGGCACATGATGAACCACGAAGAAACAGAGCCCAGCCTGCTTCCCTATGTCAGGCTCGTGAAGTTGCATCACTCCGAGGAGTGGGACTCGGTGGTGGACGAGTACGTCTGCCACCGCGCCGACGTGAACCTGTACATGCTCCTTTGCAGGCGTCACAGGCACATGCGGATCCTCGATTACCGGATCGGCAACTACCAGCTCAAGCGGAACAT
>JAVEWA010000785.1:0-2861 GCA_034004785.1 Polyangia bacterium | reverse complement strand
CATCAGCGGGTGGAGCGGCTGGGCGCGGGCACTGGCCAGGAAGCGGATCTCGAGCTCGCGGACGGCAAGACCATCCCCCCTCCCGAGCCCGCCGCCATCCCGTCGTCGCCGCCGCCGCCGGCCACGGTCGAGCTGGAGGCGGACCTCGAGCTGGTGAGGCGAGAGGTGGCTGGCAAGGCGAGGCGGATAGAGGAGCTCGAGGCCGAGAAGCGCGGGCTCGCGGAGCGGGTGGTGGCCCTGGAGGAGGAGGTCCGGAGCCAGGGCGTCAAGGCGCCGGCAAAGCGGCCGGGCTTCATCCCTGTGAACACCGTACAGGGTCCGGCCACCGGGGATGGGCTCGCGAGCCTCATCGACACACTCCAGCAGGAGGCCGACGGCCTGCGCGCAGAGCTCGTGGAGCGCGACGGCCGGTTGAGGATCCTCGAGCAGGGCGACCCGACCGGGATCGTTCACGAGCTGGAGCGCATCAGGCGCGAGCTTCAGACCCGCACCGAGGAGCTGTCCGCGGCCCAGGATCGCCTGGCCCTCGCGGAGAAGGCCTCGGCCCAGTCGCGGGCCAAGGCCAGCACGGCCATGGAGGAGAAGGAGGCCATGGCCTCCCGGAGCCTGGAGACCGCCGGCGAGCTCAGGCGCGCCCAGGAGAAGGTCCGCGAGCTGGAGCGGCAGCTGGAGAGCCACCCCGCCGGGCCCGGGCCGGGTTCGCAGGAGGCTGGGATGGCGCTCCCGTCCTGGCCCGCGGTGCCTCCCGCCACTACCCCTGGCAGGCCCTCGGCCTCTTCGTCCCAGCCGGCCGCGTCCTTGCCTGCCGCGCCCCCGCCGCCGCCGCCGCCGCCGCGCCCGCCGACGGGCAGGCACGCAACCCTCGGGCCAGCCGCTGCCGCGGTGTCCAGGCCCACTCCTTCGGCAGGTATGCCTGCCATTCCGAGGCTCACCCCTTCGGCGGGCCAGCCTGCCATTCCCAGGCTCACTCCTTCGGCGGGCCAAGCTGCCATTCCGAGGCTCACCCCTCCGGCGGGCCAGGCAGCCATTCCGAGGCTCAGCCCCCCTGCCGGCTTGCCCGCCGCTCCGAAGGCGCCCAGGTCGCCCACCCTGATGATGACCTCGGGTCATCAGCACCCCGCGGCGCGGCCCTTTGGATCTCCCCCGGGTACGCCGCCAGCGCCGGCAGCTCCCTCGCGGCCTGACCCCTTCGACGTGAACACCATGCCCTCGGCGCCGCCCGAGCTCTTCGACGTACACACCATGCCCACCGCCACCCACCCGGCCCTGCCCTCCCCCCGCCGGGGAGGAAAAGACGGCTCCAAGTAGCAGCCTCCCGAGCGGCGAAAGTTATGTGTCTGCGAGAGGATGCGCTGCATGCGCCGCCCAATGACAAGATTTCGTACACGAAAGACGCTCTCGGGCCGTCGATCTCTTCGAGAGCCCGGTAATTCGCTGGTCCAGTGGCCCGGTCGCCTTGTGGGCCGCGAGCCTGGTAGCCCGCATGCCCGGTAGCACGGTGGTCCGACAGGCCGAGAACCATGAGCAGCCAGCAGCCGAGTGAGCCCACCGACTCCCAGGTGCGCCTGGAAGCGGCCTACCAGAGCGAACGGCGGCGCTTCGTGGCCCGGCTCCGCGCCGCGGGCCGCACCCTCGAGGAGGCCGAGGACATAGTGCACGACGTCTATGTCGAGGCTGTGGAGCGCCTGGGCGTGTTGGGCGCCGTTCGCAACCTGCCGGCCTGGCTGAACTCGCTCGTCAGTCGCCGGCTGATCGACGCCTGGCGGCACGACAAGGTCCGCATCGCCTCGGGCGAGGTCGACGTGGCGCAGGAGATCCTCGGAGAGATCATCGCCCAGGTCGGCCTGGATCCCCTGGACGAGTTCGTCAGGGAGAGCCTCCTCGACGCCTTGGACGACGCCCTGCGGGCCCTGCCGGCCCCTCAGCGCAGGGTGGTGGAGGCCCAGGTCTTTGGCGGCCAGACCTTCCGGGAGATCTCGGAGGCCACGGGCGAGAGCATCGACACCCTGATGGCGCGCAAGCGCTACGCGCTGCGAAGCCTGTCGCGGGCCCTGAGGCAGTGGATCGATGACTGAAGTCGAGGAAGCAAGTTTGGAGCACCAGGAGGTTCCCCATGTCTGACATAGAGAACAGCAACGACAAAGGAAGAGAGAGCGTCGATGTAGGAGAGGACGCTGCGGATCGCGGCGCCCAGGCCGAGCGCCGCGCTCCGGCCGATCGCAGCGCTTCGGCCGAGCACCAAGATCCATCCGAGGGAGGGGGCCCTTGCGAGGGTTCCAGGCGATCAGGAGGCCTCGTCAATTCCAGGACCGGCCGGACCGAGAAGCGCTGCGACTCCGACACATGGTGGGAGGAGCGCAGCCTAGGCGAGAAGATCGGCCTCGGCCTCGGCTTCGGGATCTTGGGGATCGGCTTTGTCGCGGCCCTCGGCCTGGTAGTCATGCTCCTCTGGAACTACGTGATGCCGGATCTTTTGGGCGTCGGGCGCCTGACCTACTGGAAGGCCTGGGCGCTCCTCGTGCTCTGCTGGATCCTGCTCAAGAGCTGGGGCTCGGCGAGCCACGGCCGTTACGAAGACCGCAAGCGCAAGAAGAAGCTCCGCCGCCTCATACGGGATGATCAGGCCGCCACCAGCAAGTAACAGCCCCTCGTCTCTGTCTCTGCCTTCGTCACATGGTCTGCTGTCTTGGAGGTGCGATTGCAGGCAGGGCGGAGCTGCGTGAGGCTGCGGGAAGGCGGCGCAGAGGGTGGAAGCGGGGTGTGGCTGTGGGGTTCTGCGGGGAGGAGAGCCAGGGAGCCTGACCTCGAGGCTACATGATGCCGGCGCCCTTTGGCGCGACCACCGCGGGACGGTGGTGCCC
>JAVEWA010000129.1:0-13161 GCA_034004785.1 Polyangia bacterium | reverse complement strand
GAGGTTAATCTTGTGGCGAGGATCCGGAGACGGAGCCTCGCCGGCTCACGCCGGCAAGGCTACCCCGAGGGATAAAGAACCTGCAACGGGACCGCGCTCAGGCGGACAGTGGGCTCGCGACGTAACAGCTGCCTGGTCGAGGCTGCGGCGCATCATCTCAACGTCGGCCTCGGCGTAACGGTGCGTCGTGGCGACCTGGGTATGTCCCAGCCATGCCTGGATGGTCAGGAGATCTACTCCTGATCGCAGCAGGTTCATCGCGAGAGTGTGCCGCAGCACATGGGGCGAGATCGGCCTGTCCGCTAGCTCGGGCATCTGCTTGGTGGCCTTGGCCACGGCGCGTCGCACGACGTGTGTCGCGCCGAAGCGCGTGAGCCGCTCGTCCCGGGCGCCCACGAAGATCGGGCGGCGTTCGTGGCGACCGAGCCCACGCTCCTTCAGGAGAGCCTCCAGGGCCTTGGCAAGGTCGTCGGCCAGAGGGACCGCACGCCTGCCTCTGCCCCTCCTGCATGGGTCGCCGCATGGCCGCCAGCGCAGCAGAGCTCGTGGACGAACGCCTCCCTGCCGTGCCCTACCGGCAGTGGGTCATCACCTTTCCCTTCTCCCTCCGCTTCGCCCTCGCCACCAACCGCCGCTTCCTCTCCGCAGTCCTCTCCGCGTTCCTCGGGACCCTGTTCGCCTGGATGCGTCGCCGAGCCCGCGAGATTGGCCTGCTCGCTCTCCGTGAAGATATCTTCCTTCCTGAGACCGCCGCTGTACCTTCCGCACCATCCGAGCTCTCCGCTCCCTGCGCGCCTTCCGCGCCTTCCGCGCCTTCCGCGCCTTCCGAGCTCTCCGCTCCCTGCGCGCCGTCCGAGCCCACATCCGGGACAACGAGCATAGACACCGCGCGACTGGATCTCCGCCAGGCCCAACCCGGTTCCGTGACGTTTCTGCAGAGGTTCGGGACGGTCCAGACAGAAGGCGCGAAAGCCCACGCGCATAGGGTGTGTGCATACGGTGCTTTCGCTGGCGGTGCATCCATGGCAAGGCGAGACCGTCAGGATCCTGCGTGCTTCCATCGATGGCCCGGTCTGGATCGAGCGTGAAGCAGAGGAAGGAGAAGGCGCAGCGGACATCAGGATCGTGCCCAGATCGTGGACTGCGCTCGTGCCCCGCACGGGCCCTCTTCAGGTGGATGGGCAGCCCGTCCGGCTTGCTCCGGAGGCCCTGCGCGAGCTGGAGCTCTTCATCGTCGCCCGCTCCGGAGGCAAGAAAGTTGCCCGCCGGATCCGGTCGGATCAGAGTGACGACCGAGAGATACCTGTGGAGTCGTCGGGGGGGCCGCGGTCGGGTCATGATGGAGCCCACGATGACCGAGCCGCTGCCGAGGGACGAGATCCGTTCACTGCTACCGTGGTGGGGGAAGCTGGCACAGCGGATGCTGCGAGCCGAAGCCGTGGCCGGTCGGGAAGAAGGAGTAAGCAATGAGCGGCAGAGTCACCGCGACGCACCTGAAGCGCCGCGCCTACGTCTATGTCCGCCAGTCGACCACGAGGCAAGTGTTCGAGCACGGGGAGTCAACGAAGCGGCAGTACGGACTGGTGGACCGGGCGCAGTCCCTGGGCTGGTCGCCCGCGGCAGTGGAGGTCGTTGACGAAGACTTGGGCAAGAGCGGCGCGAGCACTGACGACCGCCACGGCTTCGTCCGCCTGGCCGAGGCCGTAGCACACGGGCAAGCGGGCGCGGTGCTCGCGCTGGAGGTTTCCCGGCTGGCGCGGTCGTCTACCGACTGGCAGCGTCTGCTGTCGCTGTGCGCGGTGGCGGGGGTGGTGGTCATCGACGAGCAGAGCGTCTACGACCCGAGCCTACCCGACGACAAGCTGCTGCTGGACCTCAAGGGCACCATGAGCGAGGCGGAGCTGCAGTGGCTCGGGTTGCGTCTGCAGGGGGCCCGCCACAGCAAGGCCGAGCGGGGCGAGCTCAAGCTTCCTGTGCCTACCGGCTACGTGTGGGGCGAGCATGGCATGGAGTTGGACCCGGACGAGGCAGTGCAGCAGGCCGTGCGGCTGGTATTCGAGCGCTTCGCCGTGGAGCCCAGCGCCTGGGCCGTGGTGAAGTGGGCCCGGCGAGTGGGCTTCCAGATGCCCACGCGTCAGTACTTCGCGGGCGGCTACAGCGAGGTGTCCTGGCGCGGGCTGGGCATCGCGCGGATATCTAGCGTGCTGCACAATCCTGTGTATGCTGGAGCCTACGCCCATGGCCGGTGCTGCGAGCGGCGGGTGATCGTCGATGGAGAGATCCGCCGGGTGCGAACCACGGACAGCGATCCGACGCAGTGGCAGGTCTTGAGACGCGACGCCCATGAAAGTTACATCACGTGGGAGACCTTCTTGAGGAACCGCGAGAAGCTACAGGCCAACAATCCCCGCCGCGGCGAGGGCGGCCCCGGGGCGCCTCGGCAGGGGGATGCCCTGCTGGCCGGTCTGCTGCTGTGCGGACGCTGTGGCCGGCGGATGCACCCCGCCTACAGCGGACCCGATGGACGCTACGTGAGCTACCAATGCGCGGGCGACAGGTCGCAAGGCGCCAACCAGTGCTGGTCGGTCAACGCGACGCCTATCGACGAGGCGGTGGAGGCGCTTTTTCTGCAGACGATGGTGCCCAGCGAGCTGGAGCTCTGCCTAGCTGTAGAGCGCGAGGCGGACGAGCAGGCCCAGGCTCTTGCCGAGCAGTGGCGGCTCCGCATCGAGAAGGCCGAGTACGATGCGCGCCTCGCCGAGCGTCGCTACCTGGCGGTGGATCCGGACAACCGGGTGGTGGCCCGCTCCCTGGAGGGCCACTGGGAGTCGCGGCTGCGTGAGCTCGAGGAAGTCCGGCAGCAGTACGAGCAGGCGCGTCGCGAACGACGAGTGGAGCTCTCCGAGCAGGACCGCGCCCGCATTCGGGAGCTGGCGCGCGACCTGCCACGGGTCTGGAGGTCGGACACCACGCAGATGGCCGAGCGCAAGGCGATGTTACGGCTGGTCATCGAGGCCATCTCGATCCACCCGCTGGACGTGCCACGACGCGAGACGCTGATCAAGGTTCAGTGGCAGAGCGGCGTGGTCACCGAGCTGCGGGCGGTGCGACCGGGACGGCACGACTGTAACACCGCCTCCGCGGAGTCCATTTTCCAGCTACGCCAGATGGCCGCGGCGGGGCTGCGGGACGAGGAGATCGCTGCACAACTCAACGAGGCCGGTTTGCAGAGCGGCACGGGGAGCTCATGGACCGTGCCTGCGGTGCAGTGGGCTAGACGCTGCTACGGTATCGAGCGCCTAGCTCCGGATGCGCCCCGGAGGCTGCCGCTGCCCGACCGCCACCCCGATGGGCGGTACTCGGTGGCCGGCGCGGCCCGTCGCTTCGGCGTGACGCGGGAGTCCGTACGAGGATGGATCAAACGAGGTCTGGTGTCGGCCGAGCGTGAGGATTACCAGCAACACCGGCAGGTCTGGTGGCTCGCCATCGACAAGGAGACGGCGGCGCGGCTAGCGCCAGAGGCCCAGGCGGCCAAGCTACAGCTCCACGGCCTGCGGAACGTCCATCGAGACCCGCTGCCCGACCGGCACCCGGACGGCCGATACTCGGTCCGTGGCGCGGCCGCGCTCCTGGATGTATCGAAGCAGGTGATCCGGCGGTGGATCAGCAAGGGCCTGCTTCCCGCCAGCCAGGACCGGTATCAGCAGTATCGGCGCGTCTGGTGGCTCGACGCCGATGTGCTGGGCGATCCACGGCTGCGCGAAATGGCGCGACTGGCCAGGGAGAACGCCGGGATCGAGCGCGAAAACCGGAAAACACCCCTTCCGGACCGATTCCCTGATGGCCGATACTCCTTGCCCGGTCTGGGAAGACACTACGACGTGACCGAAAACGTCGTACGCGCCTGGATCAAGAGTGGACTGGTGCAGGGCAGCCGCGAGGACTATAAAGAACATCGGAGAGTGTGGCGCCTGGAGCTGGACGAGACCACGGCCGCAATCCTGGAGGCCAAGGCTACCCAGTCTCGCGAACGGGCGAAGAGCACGTCGAAGCAGCCGCAATAGGCGTGGAGGTGGCGCACGATGTCCATCACGTCGGCGGCGCTATGAACTTGAATCCACATGCTCACGCAGCCCTCACTGACGGGCTCTTCGTGCCCACTGACCCCGACGACCCCGACTCGCCGCTCCTGTTCGTCCCCCTCCCACCACCCACGGACTTCGACATCGAAGCCCTGCTCCGCGCCATCTGCCGCCGCATCCTGCGCATCGCCAGGCGATTCCAAAACACAGCCGCACAAGGACGGGATGGGCCGCCTTGCTCATGAGGGCGCTCCACATCGACGCTCTCAAGTGCCCAGTCCCCACCTGCGGTGGACGCATGGTAGTTCTCGCGTTTTTGACGGACCCTCGAGTCGTCGCCAAGGTGCTCGACCACATCGGGCTCCCGTCGAGCCCGCCCCCTCTCGCTCCTCCCCGGCTGGCATCGGACCCAATGTTCGACTTCGATGCCGACACGTCCGAGGACGATTGGGACCAAGACACTGCCTCACATCGCACGAGGGCTCGCTCTCACCTTCGGTTGCTCAAGCTCGTCATAAATCAAACGGTTGCCTTCGCAAATTCAATCCGTTGCCCAAACAATGCTTGTTGCACGGTTTGGACAACTGATTTATTCTGGACAACGAGTCATGCTGATCTTGCTCGAATCGGCGACGTTGCACAAGGCGGGCAACATGACCTTTTTAGACAACAAACTCGTCATCAAAGCCACCCGCGTGGTGCAGGAGCGCCTCCCGCCCGGGTGGGGCGCCGAGCTCGTCGGCGCGTCCTCTCGCGCCAGGCGGCTGCGGATCACTTCAAAGGAGGGGCGTTCGGGCGAGCTCCCGGTGTCGGCACTCTCACGGCCCGATCCCCGTGCGGCGAGGCAGCTCTCGAGGGAGCGCCCTCTGCTCGTCGTAGCACCGTACCTCTCGCGAAACGTCCGCGAGGTCCTCGAAGACGAAGGCCTGAGCTACGCCGACCAGACCGGGAACGTGCGCATCGTGCTCGAAGAGCCTGGGCTATATGTCGTAACGAGCGGCGCCGACTCCAACCCATGGCCCGAGGAGCGCCGCTTCACGCTGCGTGGGGCCAAGGCCGGGCGTGTGGTGTGCGCCCTCGCTGGTTCGACGCCACCCATCGGTGTGCGTGAGCTCGCTGCTGCTGCTGGGACCGATCCCGGCTACGTGTCGCGCCTGCTCGGCATGCTCGACCGCGAAGCCCTGGTGGACAGAACCGGTCGCGGCCGTGTCGAGCGCGTCGACTGGCGGAAGGTGTTGCTCCGTTGGTCCGATGAAGCGCCGCTCGAGAGCCGCACCAAGACGAGCACCTGGCTCGCTCCGCGTGGGCTGAAGGGCGTCTGGGATGGACTCCGCGGCGCCGATTTCCCCTATCTCCTCACTGGTAGCGCGGCCGCGGCGAGCGTCGCCGCTGTGGCGCCCATCCGCCTTGCCTCCGTCTACGTCGAGGATGAGGAGGCCGTTGCCCAGGCGCTTGGTCTCCGAGCAGCCGAGGCCGGCGCCAATGTAGTGCTCCTGCAACCCGACGATGTTTCGGTTTTCGAGCGGGCCGACGAGCGAGACGGCCTGCGCAACGCACGGCTGCCTTTGGTCGTGGCTGATCTGCTCTCCGGTCCGGGCCGCTCGCCCGCAGAGGCCGAGGCGCTGATGGACTGGATGGCCTCGCACGAGGCGGTTTGGCGTGGATGAGCTCTACGTGATCGCGCGCCGGGTCCTTCTCGACGCGCTTGAAGCGCTTGGCGAGCACCGGGACGCCACGATCCTGGTCGGGGCACAGGCGATCTACCTCCACACCGGCAACGCCGACCTCAGTGTGGCTGAGTACACCACCGACGCCGACCTGGCCATCGACCCGAGCTTGCTCGCGGAGAACCCGCCGCTCGAGCAGGCTTTGGCGAGCGCCGGTTTCTACGGCTCGACCAGTACCGTCGGCATCTGGAAGACCAGTCGGCGGACCTCCGAGTCGCGCAACATCGACGTCCAGGTGGATCTGCTGGTTCTGGCGAAAGTGAGCCCCGGCTCTGGTAGACGCGCCGCCCGCTTGCCGGGTCACGGCGTCAACGTCGCGCGCAAGGTCGATGGGCTCGAAGGCGTCCTCGTGGATCAGGCCGAGCAAGACATCGGCTCACTCGAGCCCGACGTGGATCGACGCGTCGTGCGAGCCAAGGTCGCGGGCCCGGGCGCGCTCCTAGTCGCGAAGGTGTTCAAGATCCATGAGCGCCGCGGATCTTCTCGCGCCAACGACAAGGACGCGCTCGATGTTCTCCGCATCCTACAGGCGATCTCGACACCGGACCTCGCGTTGCGCCTCGGCTCTCTCCTTGCTGACGCGCGGAGCGCGAGCACAGGCGCTCGGGCACTCGAACTATTCACCGACATCTTCGGGAATCGGGGCGGCGAGGGCGCTGTCATGGCGGCGGGGCGGCACAGCCAATTATGAACGCAGATCAGATTCGCCTCGCCTGCGAGGTGCTCGCAGGCGATCTGATCGAGGCGCTCAAGAGATGACCCAACTCGACGAGAGGGGCAGAAGATGAAGCCCCAGGCATCCTTCGTGCATCCTGCTAGCCAGAAATCCACGGAAACCGGAAACAAGCCCTAGAAAGGAGAAACAATGGATAACAAGAGGACGCAGTATGCCACAACGGTTTCGCAGTTCAGCGGGTGCACGGTCAAAAGTAACGACATCTCCCTTGACCCTGTCCTTCCGGAACGCCCGGCGGAGTCACCTTGAGGGCCTCGGGCGCCTGGGCCTGCCGCTGGTCGAGCGGCGGGAGGTCAGCGATCTCTGCCTGGGGGATCGAAAGATCGGCGGCGCAGCGCTCTTTCTCGAGCGCGGCCTGGCCTACTACTCGACGACCCTGCTCCACAGCCCGGCGCTCGACTCCTGGGAGCGCTATCTGCCCCACCCCCCTCGGGAGCCTGCCTACAGGAGGGGCCGCCCCCACGCAGAGTTCGTGACCTCTCTCGGAGAGGTGACAGGCATGACCACCCTGGAGCTCTCCTCGAGGCTCGCCGAGGCCCTGGGCCCGGTCCCGTGACCCCTGTCGGAAAGGAGGGGGCTCGGCCCGAGCGAGGGCATGGCTTTCGACTCGACTAGAGAGGTCTCAGGAGGTCCGGGAGAAACCAGGAGGAGAGGAGGGGGCCAGGGGTAGGTCAGGAGCTACTTGGCGGACTTCTCCAGGCACTCCATGAACTTCTTGCAGTCGGACTCGCCGACGCACTTCTTCAGCTTCTTGCCCTCGCCCTTCTTCTTGCACTCATCGATCATGCCCTTCTTTTCCTTCTCCATCTTCTCCTTCAGCTCTTTCGAGTCCTTGCCCATGCACTCGATGAGCTTGTTGGTGGCCTTCTCGCAGGGGTCACCGCAGGCGGCGAAGCCGCCGAAGGCGAAGGCACAGGTGAGCAGGATCGCGAGGGTCTTTTTCATGGTATCCAACCTCCTTGGGGGCCGGCCTTGTCCCAATGGGCGTCTTTGGGCCGGCGCGTTGTTTTTTCTGCCTCTTGCCAGCTCCGGGTCGTCGTCACGATGAGCAGGGAAACCAATTACCCACCGGGCCGGAAGCCAGGTGGTCCAAGAGCGGCTCCCTGATTGCACAAAAGGGCCGATGAGCAGCCAGCAGATGGCTACTCCTTGAAGAAGCACTCCATCATCTTGTCGCAGCCGTCCTTGCCCACGCACTCCTTGGCCTTCTTCTTGAGCTTGTCGGTCTTCTTGCACTCCTCGATGAACTTCTTCTTGCCTTCCTTGTCATCCTTGGAGTCTTTTTTGTCGGCCTTCTTGGCGCAGTCCTCGAGCTTGTTGGCGAACTTCTCGCAGGGGTCGCCGCAGCCCGTGGCAGCCAAGCTGCCAAACGCAAAGGCACAGGTCAAAAGGATCGCCAGGGTCTTCTTCATGGTCCATGTCCTCCGTGGAGGCCGGCGCATGAAGTTTCCTCACTAAGGAAGGCGCCGGCGAATTGTTTGGTGCCTCGATGCTGGGTTCTTGTTTCCTACCGCCCGCAGCTTTCGTGCCAAGTTCTCGGTTCGTGGAATCAGATGATTACCCGTAGCCAGAGCCCTTTGCAACGGTAATCGGCCGGTGAATTTTCACCCACCTGTCAAATAGTTACCGCCAGTTGTCGTCTGTGAAAGCCTATCCGTGGGCCGCTCGATCCCCAGGGGAAGGGCCAGCTCGGGCCGCTCGAAGGGCCAGCTCGGGCCTCCTACCGTGCCAGGGCTCCTTCCACCTCTGCCACGGTCTTGGGAATGGGCGGGCCCAGCACGCGGGCGCCACCTGATGTGATGAGCAGGTCGTCCTCGATGCGGACGCCGCCAAAGGACAGGAAGGCGCCGAGTCGGTCGTAGCAGATGAAGTCCTTGTGGCGGCCCTCGGACCGCCACCTTTCAATCAGGGCCGGCACGAAGTAGATCCCCGGCTCCACCGTGATGACGAATCCAGGCTCCAGGCGCCTGGAGAGGCGGAGGAAGGCGAGGCCGAACTGGCTGGAGCGAGCCTCCCCCTCCGGGTAGCCCACCGCGTCGCCGAGATCCTCCATGTCGTGGACATCGAGGCCCAGCATGTGGCCCAGGCCATGCACGAAGAAGAGGGCGTGGGCGCCAGCCTCCACCGCCTCCCCGGGATCGCCCTTCATCAGGCCGAGGGTCTTCAGCCCCTCGGCCATGCGCAGGGCCGTCATGAGGTGCAGGTCCCGGTTGGTCATGGTGGGGCCCGCGTTCTCGATCGCCACTCGCTGCCCACCGAGCACCACCTCGTAGATGTCCCGCTGCTCGGGCGTGAAGGTCCCAGAGACCGGGTAGGCCCGGGTTATGTCCGAGGCGTAGTGGTGCCTTGACTCGGTGCCCGAGTCCACCAGCAGGATCTGCCCTGCCTCCAGGCGGTTCGAGTAGCTCACGTTGTGGAGCACCTCGCCCCGGACCGACACGATGGGGTTGAAGGACTGGGCCCGATCCATCGCCAGGGCCGCGCCCTGCATGGCGCCCGAGATCTCGCGCTCGTATCGGCCAGGCCGGATCATAGGATAGGCGGCCTCGTACATCGCCTTGCTGATCCCGAGGGCCTCCTCGATCTCTCTCACCTCGGCCTCGGTCTTGCGGGAGCGCAGCTCCACCACCGCTCTCACCATGGCCCTGGAGGCCCCGGAGGCGATTTCGCCGATTGGCCTGGAGAGGAGCTCTGACAGCCTGACGGCCCTGTCGGCTCGGTAAGGGGGCAGGTAGTGGATCTCCACGCCCTTGCCGAGGAGGGCTCCGAGGCGGGGCCCGAGCTCTGCCATGGCCGCGTGCTTGGCGATGCCCGCCGCCTCGGCGTGATCGGCGAGGTCCGGGTGGGGACCGTGCCAGATCAGATCGTCCGGGTGCTCCGGTGCGCCGAAGAGCCACTCCTCTCCGTCGGGCAGCAGAAGGGCTGCCAGGCCCGGCTGGTCAACGCCCACGAAGTACAGAAAGCTCGAGTCCTGGCGGAAGGGGTAGGGATTGCCGAGGTAGTTCTTGGGCGCCTCCTCGTTGCCGAAGAGGAGGAGCGCTCCGCCCTGCACCGCCCCTCTCAGCGCCTGCCTGCGCGCCTTTCTCGTGGCTTTGTCCATGATGACCTCCTTGGGATCCGGCGCACTATATCCCATCGCAGCGGGCTCGTCTCGGTTTGGCGGCGCTGCCCATGCACGACAGTTGAGAGCGAAGAGGCCGAGCCAGCCAAGACGCCGAGGAAAGAGAGCAGCATCCGATGAGCTGCGAGCTCTGCTCGACTCGAAGAGCACGAGCAAGACTGCCTATCACTCGGAGCGCGAACAGCGCGCTCGCTCTGTCTCTCGTTGAGACAGAGGTGAGAGCTGCGAAGACTCTCGATCGCTCGTCTCGCGCTCCCACCGATGCAGGCATCATTAATAGAATGCGAGTAGCGCGCATGCTTGCCGCAATCAGCTCCCGAGGCAGTCACCCCTGCATTCTGGCAAACTTGGACCGGGACCAAACCGGGGTGTCGTTGATTATGAAACGACAATGAATTGTAATCATGAACGAAACCCTGTTGACAAGGCGATTTTTTCACAGGTTTGCACACAGGAATGTGAGCAATGACGAGGGCTTGTCGGGCTGAACCTGTGCACAGTATATGCACCATGCGTGCCAGCGAGGAGATCACCACCAAGCAGCCCCTGGAAATTATTGTATATGTGTAACTATGCACTCCCTTTGATTTCCGCCAGTTACCTTCCAAGCGGGCTGACGGGGGCATATTTAGGCCCTGGACAGGTCATTCCCCTGGCTCTGGACCTCGGGTTAGACTACCTCTCATGGTGGCTGCAAGGCACAGGCTGACCGAGGTGAAAGACCGGGCCCTCGACCGGATCACCCCGCAGCTCGCGCTCGGGGCGCTCGAGGCGATGGCCCTGTCGCTTCGGCTGAACCCTTCGTTTCGCCGTGCAGTCAGGGTGCAGCATCCCAGCGGGGCGAGGGCAGAGCTCAAGGCCTCCTTTCTCTTCACGACCTGGAGGGACGAGCAGGCTGTCCACGCGATCTTCGACGGCAAGCGCATGCGAGTGGGAAGCGGCTCCATCGAGCAGCCGGACGTGACCGCTCGCTTCCGCGACCTCGGCTCAATGCGCGCCTTCTTCAAGCCTGGGGCCGATCCCTTCGGGATGCTGCTTTCGAATCGCCTCAAGTTCGAGGGCAACCTCTCCCTGCTCGCGCGTTTCGGCTACCTGTCGTCGCTCGTGCAGCAGCGCGGAGCGCCAAGGCCAGCGCGCGTCGCGCCGCAAGGGCCTGCCCGCTGGCGAGATCTCAGCGTCCCTCCCCCTGGCCAGCCCTGTTCCCTCGAGGCCGCGGGCGAGACCTCCGCGCTCGGAGATGACCCATACCTCGCCCGCTTCACCCTCGATGACTTCCCGACCCTCAAGAGGCAGCTCTGGGTCCACCGCACGGCGAATCCCGGGATCTGCGCCGAGCGGCCCAGGCTGCTCACCGAGTTCAAGCTGAGCGCCGGGCCGAGGCCCCAGGGCCCGGGCGCAAACGCGCGCTACCAGGCGCGGGCCCTGCATTACCTGCTGACCCGCAAGCAGCCGATCATCCACGACGACGATCTGCTGGCGGGCACCACCACCAGGGAGCGCGTGGGCGTGGTGCTCTACCCGGAGACCCACGGCACAACCATCTGGCCCGAGCTCCTCACCGTGCAGGCGCGGGAGCTGAACCCCTACCGCATCTCTCGCGAGGACGCGCGGCTCCTCGGGGAGGAGATCTTCCCCTTCTGGGAGAGGGACAACATCAGGGAGCACGCCAGGGCCCAGAACCACAACCCCCTCGCCATGCGCCTCGACGAGCGGTGGGTGCTCTACTTCCTCTGGAAGAACGCGGCGGTCTCCCACACCATCGCTGACCTGCCGGCGGTGCTCGGGCGGGGGCTCCTCGCCATGCAAGAGGACGCCCGCGCGCGGGAGGCAGCCTCGGCGGATCCGGACCAGCGCGCCTTCTACGAGGCCCTCGGCCTGGCGATGGCCGGGGTCGTGGACTACTCGAGGAGGCTCGCGAGCCACGCCCGGAGCCTGGCGGCCCTACCGTGTAGCACGCCCGGGCAGGACGAGCGGTGCCAGGCGCTCAGGGAGATTGCCCGGATCTGCGAGAGGGTGCCCGCCGAGCCGGCCGAGACCCTGCACGAGGCGGTGCAGGCCGTCTGGCTGGTCTTTTTGTCGCTTCACCAGGAGAGCACCAACGCGGGCCTCTCCATAGGGCGGCTGGACGTCTGGTTGCAGCCCTACTTCGAGGCCGACCTCGCCAAGCTCCGCGACGGCGAGGCCAGGGAGCGGTACCTGAAGAGGGCCATCGAGCTATCGGGCGCGCTGATGCTCAAGTGCACGGATCACCTCCCGCTCGTGCCGGACGTGGGGAACCGCCTCTTTGGCGGCTCGTCCTCCGACCAGGTCATCACCCTGGGCGGCCTCACCACGTCGGGGGAGAGCGCGGTCTGCGACATGACCTGGATCTTCCTCAAGGCGGTGGAGATGCTCCGTCTGAGGGATCCGAACCTGAACGCCCGTTATGCTCCGGGAGTGAACTCGGAGGCCTACCTCAGGCGCCTTTGCGAGCTGAACCTCCTCACGAGGGCCACGCCCTCCATCCACAACGACGACGCGGTGGTGCGATCCCTGGTGCAGCGGGGCTTCTCCCCAGAGCACGCCCGGGACTGGAGCGCCACCGGCTGCGTGGAGCCCACGAGCTGCGGGCGCCACATGGGGCACACCAACTGCATGATGTTCAACCTGGTGGCGCCTCTCGAGATGGTCCTCGGAGACGGCTTCCACCCCATCCTCGGGGAGCAGGTGGGGCCGAGGACCGGCGACCCGAGGACCTTCGCCACCATCGAGGACCTCTTCGCCGCCTACGAGGAGCAGCTCGCCTTCTTGCTGGATCAGGCCATGAGGGGCAACGATCTCCTCGGGAGGGCTCACCAGGACCTCAAGCCCACGCCGCTCCTTTCGGCGCTGATGCAGGGCCCTCTCGAGTCGGGCCGCGACGTCATCCGGGGCGGGGCCCGCTACAACTCCTCCGGCACCGCCATGGTGGCTCTCACCGACGTGGTGGACAGCCTCGCGGCGGTGAAGGTGCTCGTCTATGACAAGCGGCTCGTCGCCTGGGAAGAGCTGCTCTCTGCCCTCGAGGCCGACTTCGTCGGTCACGAGCCCCTCCTCGGGCTCATCGCGCGCCACGCGCCCCGCTTCGGCTCGGAGCACCCCCTGCCAGGAAAGCTGGCGCGCCGCATCATGGAGCGCCTCGACGCCCTGCACAGCGCCCGGACGAACTACCGCGGCGGCCCCTACGTGGCGGGCTACTGGAGCATGTCGAACCACGTGGCCTTTGGCGTGCTCTCCGGCGCCCTGCCGAGCGGCCGGCGGAGGGGCGAGGCCTTCACCCCGGGCCTGACCCCATCGCCGAGGAGCGGCGCGCCCCTCACGGAGCAGATCCGGGCCGTGGCTGAGCTGGATCCGCTCCTTGTGCCCAACAACATCGCCTTCAACGTAAAGGTGGTTCCGGGCCCAAGGGACGGCCACCAGCAGATCCTCGACCGCCTCCAGGCCTACGTGCAGTCCTACTGCGACCTCGGAGGGATG
>JAVEWA010000128.1:0-13185 GCA_034004785.1 Polyangia bacterium | reverse complement strand
TGCTCCTCCCCTTGCTCCCGGGGCTCCAGCTCCGGCTGGTCCGGCCCCACCCGGCCCGGCTCCACGCCGTAGGGCTCTTGATGTCTCGGGGGTGCCAGGGGAGCGGGCTCCTTCGCGCTCGGCGTGAGCAGCTCCAAGTAGGGCTGATCGAGCCTGCGCATGGGGGGCGTCTCCTCGTCGAAGTGAGTGGACAGGTAGGGCGCCGCGATCCGGTCGGCGTCCTCCTGGTAGGCCGAGTCGATCTGTATTGAAGGCTCTCGCTGCTCGCCAAAGGAGACCAGCAGAAGGGAGTCGGGCTTGTGAGAGATCTCCTTGGAGCCGTGGATCTCTCCGGAGACGGCTGGCGCGTCGTCCGGGTCCTCCGGGTGGATCTCCACCGGAGGGACAGAGAGCTCGGGGCTCCGGTATGGAGCCACCGGGTCCGAGGCATCGCCAAGAGGGATTGCGCGCTGCTCTCCCAGGGACACCTCGAGCGCCCTCGAGCTGGAAACCGCGGAGGATCGGCCGGCGGGCGGAGCCGCCATTGGCGGCGAGCAGGCCCTCGGAGGCATCGCCTGTGCTGGCGGAGCTGCCATGGGAGGTGAAGCTGCCAGCGGAGGCGTCGCCTGCGGCGGTGGTGCCGCCATTGGAGGCGGGGCTGCCATGGGAGGTGGAGCTGCCAGCGGAGGCGTCGCCTGCGGCGGTGGTGCCGCCATTGGAGGCGGGGCTGCCATGGGAGGTGGAGCTGCCAGCGGAGGTCTCGCCTGCGGCGGTGGTGCCGCCATGGGCGGCGAGCTGGCCCTCGGAGGCATCGCCTGTACTGGCGGGGCTGCCATGGGAGGTGAAGCTGCCAGCGGAGGCCTCGCCTGCGGCGGCAGTGCCGCTATTGGAGGCGGAGCTGCCACTTGCGGCGGAGCTGCCATGGGAGGTGAAGCTGCCACTTGCGGCGGGGCTGCCACTTGCGGCGAGCCGATCGCCGGGGGAGGCGCTTGGGTTGGCGGCGCCTGATATGAGGCAGCTCCTCTCAGGCCCGCGGGCGACGCGGTGGCGCCCAGGCCAAAGGGAGATGTAAGAGGAGCGGCGCCATAAGAGGGCGTACCCGGCATGGATGCCGGATCGCCCGGAGGGGCTGAGGGCGACCCAGGAGGGCGCGCGGGCGGGAGGCGCTCACCTTCCTGTTTCTCGCTGGCGCTCTGGTGGGCCTGCGAGCTCGCCAGACCGTCCTCGTCTGTGTTCGTGCGCTTCTCAGACAAGCTTCCCGGCCGCCTTCCCGGGGTGGCCCGGTATCACCACCCCCAGGGGCTACGGCGCCGGTTTCATTAGCGGCCCCTGACCCATGAGGGCGCAGGGCCTCGAGGGTGCCCAGCCCAAGGGAGGCTCCACCGGAGCCGATGCACCCAACCAAGATACACTTTCGGCAAGGGGGGTCAACTCTGGGTGAGGCGCTGGGCCTGGTCGAAGGCGGCCTTGAAGCCGGCGAGGGAGCCCTGGATGGTGCTGTCCTCCACGCAGTAGGCCAGGCGGAAGTGTCCCTGTCGGCCAAAGCCTGAGCCGGGCACCGCCATCACCCTGTGCTCCATGAGGCTCCGCGTGAAGGCGACGTCGTCGGGGATGGGGCTCTCGGGGAAGAGATAGAAGGCTCCCTGGGGCCGTACGCAGCGGTAGCCGATCTCCAGGAGAGCGTCGAGGAGCAGGTCTCTCTTCCGGCGATACACCTCCACGTCCACGGTGACGTGTTGGATGCCCGCCACCACCCGCTGCATCAGGGCGGGCGCGTTCACGAAGCCCAGGACTCGGATGGTGAAGGCGCAGGCGTCCATCAAGGCGTCGGCGTCCGCCGCGTCGGGCCTGACGGCGAGGTAGCCGATCCGCTCTCCGGGGATGGAGATATCCTTGGCGTGGGAGGTGCAGAAGATCCCGTGGTCGAAGATCTTGAGGCTGCTCGCCTCCTTGTGGCCGTCGTAGATCAGGCGGCGGTATGGATCGTCGTGGATGACATAGACGGGGCGGCCCGTATTGCGCTCGTGCCCTGCGAGGAGGTCGTTGAGTCGCTTGAGATCCTCCTCGGGGTAGATCACACCCGTGGGGTTGTTCGGGGAGTTCAGGATGAGGGCCTTGGTGCGGGGGCCGAGGGCCTCGGCGATGGCCTCCAGATCCAGGCCGAAGTCTGAGCGGGTCTCGGCGATGCGGTTCACGCCCCCATGATTGGGAACGTAGAAAAGGTACTCGACGAAGTAGGGCGCCAGGGTGATGACCTCGTCCCCGGAATCGAGCAGGGCCTTCAGGGCCACGTTCAGCGCGCAGGCCGCGCCCGTGGTCATGACCACGTGGCGCGCGGTCAAGTGGATTCCATGCTCACGGCTCACCGACTCGGCGATGGCGGAGCGCACCTCGGGCAGGCCCGCGTTGGGCATGTACCTGTGCAGGCCCGGGCGTGGGTCCGTGGCCGCGGCGATCAGCGCCTCCTTGAACTCCCGCGGGGGCTCCATGGAAGGGTTGCCCAGGGTGAAGTCGAAGACGTTCGTCTCCCCGTACTTCTGCTTCAGCTCTATGCCTTGATCGAACATCCGGCGGATCCAGGAGGACCGCTGCATGGTGCTGCCGATCTGGCTGGAGATGGACATGTCGCTGTGGTCCTCCAAGTGAGCGCGGCCCGGCCCGAAGCATCTCGATTCTCGCAGCCTTCGGGCACCGACCCCATCACCCTAGCCCTCTCGGGCATCCATACCTGAGCCTGAGCGCGGAGACAACCCCCCAAGGGGCCTCCTTTTGGTGAGCCTCTCGGGGCAAGACCGGCCCATTGGCCGGTTCCCGGCCGGACGCCGGCCGGAATCGGGCCGACCCCCTTGGAGCCCCCCTTTCCCAAAGGCCGATGGCTCGAGTCATCGCCTGGCCTCGCCCAGTCGTCGTAGTCATACAACCCATTGCAAACTTTGATAGATCTCGTCTTCCTCAGGGGCTCCTCGATTGAACATCCCGCTTCCGGAGCTCCCCTTTTCCTCCTGGCCCGCGGGTTGCAATCGGGGAGCTGCGGCCCAAGCCGGAGGTGTTCCATGAGATGGTCTTTCCCGCCTTGCCTGCCTTGCCTGGTCGCCGTGATCCCGTTCCTCGGCTCCTGCCTGGAGCCCAGCCTTGGCGAGGGCGCCGACAGAGAGCCCCTCGGCGTGGAGCGGCTCTCCCTCGGGGACCTCGAGCCCTCCTCGCCGCCCGTGGTGGCCTGCGACCTCGAGGTGCGGGTGAGGTTCAACGACCTGGTGGATCCAGAGTCCCTCTCGGAGGGCACGGCCATGGTGGTTGCGGGCGCGGCTCTCGGTGCCTGCGAGGGCCAGGAGGGCTGCCCCGGGGGCCTCTGCGTGGAGGGAGGCTGCTTCGGCGCTCCGGTGGACGAGGCCTTTCGCAAGGACGCGAACCGGCCGCCCCTCACGGCCTCCCGGTCGAAGCAGGTGATCCCGGCGCATGTATGGCTCACGGCCGACGGCCGCGAGCTGCGCCTCAAGCCCTGGGAAGCCCTCGCTCCAAGGAGCAGGTACGCGCTCCTTCTGTCTGCGGCCATTACGGACCGGAGCGGCAACCCGCTCGTGAGCAAGGACGGCCAGACCCAGGGCCTGCTCTACGAGTTCGTGACCGGGGTCCTCGGCGGCCCGCGCCCGAGCATCCGCATGCTCTCGCCCCAGGGGGGCGCCGAAGGCGTGCCAAGCAACATCGCCGAGGCGCTCGTCTCGGTGACCGGAGCGGTGGAGGGCGTCGGGGAAGACGGGCTGTGGCTGGTGGGGCCGAGGGGAAGGGTGCCTGGCCGGGTCGTCCAATTTTCCGCGGGCTGCCCCGCCCAGTACGCCTCCTGCCATCAGATCGTTCTGGGCGGTGCCCTCGAGCCGCTCACGGCCTATCGCATCGGCCTCCACGAGCGGCTGCGGGACGCCGAAGGGCGGCCCCTCCCGAGCGAGTCCGAGGAGCTGTTCACCACGGGGATCGCCCCAGATCTTGAACCTCCCGAGGTGACGGACCTCTCCGTCGAAGCAGATGGAGGTTGCCTGGAGGTGCGCCTCGTCGCCGACGAGCCGGCAAAGGCAAGGCTCAGGTGGTGGAGCGGCCTGGGGCCAGGGGAGCTCACCCTCGTGGGCCTTCAGACCGAGCACCGCGGCGCCATTCCGCTCTTTCCCCTCCCCGAGACCCTCTCGGTGGATCTCTGGGATGCGGTGGGCAACCTGGGAGGCCGGGGCTCCGAGGAGCTCGTCATCGAGCCCCTTCCACCAGTGGCGATAAGCGAGGTGCTCGCCAACCCCGCCGGGCCCGAGCCCGCTCAGGAGTTCGTGGAGCTGGTGAACCTCGGCTCCGTGCCGGTCTCGCTGGAGGGCTGGTGGATCACCGACTCCCTCGCCAAGGAAGGGGACGCCCTGCCCGCGGAGGAGCTGCCCCGAGGGGCGGTGGGCCTGGTGGTCCCATCCACCTATCAACCAGACGGGGTGAAGGATCCTCTGCCCGCCCCTGGCTCGATCCTCCTCAGGCTCTCGGGCTCCACCATCGGCTCTTCGGGCCTGGCAAACGCTGGAGAGCCGGTCTTCCTGAAGGACAGCGAGGGGCGGGTGGTCTCCAGGTATCCCGGCGCCCCTTCGGACGGGAGCCTGCCCTCAAACGGCCAGAGCGTCGGCAGGGAGCTGGGCGCCTGGTGCTCCGAGCGCGGGCCGTGGCGGCTCAACCCCGCTGGTTCGAGCACTCCCGGCGTTCTCGAATAGTGGAGGGGCCTCGCCTCCTGGCCCTCTGTCCCTGGGTCCTGGGCCCTTTGCCCCATGTGGGCTACACTCTGCTTCATGGGGCGCGATACCCCCTTTCATAATCCCTTTGCCGAGGCCCGCAAGGCGCTCTCCGGGAAGCTCAAGGACTGGCGAGAGGCCGACAAGCGGCGGCGAGAGGCCGAGCGGCGCGAGCGCATCGAGGCCGCGTCGCCTCCGGCGCCCGAGCCTCCCGTAGGGGAGGAGCAGGCCTACCGCCAGGCCATGGCCGGGGTCCAGCCGTTGCCCCAGGACACGCGGGTGGGCGCGGCCAGGTCCGCTCCCAAGGGAGCGCCGCGCCGGGAGGAGGACGCCGAGGCCTTCGCCCGGTTGGCCGATCTGGTGGCAGGGATCGGCCCCTTCGAAATCTCCGACACCCTGGAGTTCGTGGAGGGCCTCGCCCAGGGGGTGGATCGCCGCCTGCTCAGGCGGCTTCGCAAGGGCGAGTACGCGATGCAAGGCCACCTGGACCTCCACGGCCTGACGCGGGACGAGGCCCGGGAGGCGGTGGAGGGCTTCGTCGCCTCCAGCCGCACCCAGGGCAAGCGGTGCGTGCTGATCATCCACGGTCGAGGGCTGAACTCGAAGGAGAAGGAGCCCGTGCTCAAGCCGGCCCTGGTCGCCTGGCTCAGCCGGGGCCGCCTGGGTCGCCAGGTCCTCGCCTTCTGCACGGCCAGGCCCACCGACGGCGGCGCCGGGGCCGTGTACGTCCTTCTCAGGAAATAGGGGCGCGCCAGGCGTTGCCTTGCGCCGAGCTCCAAGCCCTCGATCACATCGAAGGTCACTGTCCCCCTCTCCGATAAGAGCTCTGCCACGAATGGGGTGAGAGCCAGAGCCCTGTGATAATCGCCTTCTGGCCGAGACGAGGGTGGTCGCCACTCGGAATCGATGGGATCGGTATCGAAGGATCTGCGCAACTCCTCGGCCGAGCTGCCGACAACAGCGTCATGACGGCACAAAGGCGCAACAACCCCCACGACAAGCTCTTCAAGGCCGTGTTCAGCGAGCCGAGGAACGCTATCGCCCACTTTGCGGTGTGCTTGCCGCCGGCGCTGTTGGCAGCGCTGGATCTCTCGAGGGCCGAGCATGTGCCCGGAAGCTGGGTGGACGAGGCGCTGAAGGATCATCACTCCGACGTGGTACATGCGATCCCGGTGCGCGGAGCGGGCGCTGACGGTGCTCGGCCCCGGACGGTGTTGCTGCACACTATTTGGGAAGCCCAGGCCAGCGTGGAATCCTTCATGGCTCTCCGGGCGCATCGCTACTCTACTCGCCTGCTCGAGGAGTGGAGCCGCGAGCACCCGAAGGAGAGGCTGCCCCCTGTGATCGTGCTGGTCCTCTACCACGGGAAGGCAGCGTGGACGGCCCCCCTCGAGCTGGAGGAGCTGTTCGATCTGGACGGGCTCGACGATGCGGCCTGCGACGCGATCCGGCCCTACCTTCCAAAGCAGCGCTACCTGCTCGAGGTGCTGCCCGAGGATCCGGCGGCGGTGCGATCGGGCCGCGGTGTGGCGCGCCTCACCATGTTGGCCCTCAAGTTCGGGCAGGATGCCAAGCAGTGGATAGCCATCTTCGAGAGTGAAGACGACCTGCGTCAACTTCCGCCAAGTGGCCCGGATCTCTTGCACCTGGCAGCCCTGCTTGTAGAATACCTGTTGTCGGTCAACCCTGTGTTGACCCCAGACGCGCTTTCGGAGGCGATGAAGCCCATGGGAACAGAAGCACAGGAGCTCCCCAAGACTTACCTTTCGCGAAAGGTCGAGCAGAGCCGCGAGGAGGGGCGACGAGAGAGGGATTTGGAGCTGGCTCGCAAGGCCCTTGCCAAGGGTATGTCACCGGCTGAAGTCGCTGATCTCACCGATCTCCCCCTTGCGGAAGTCCAGAAGCTGGCCCACTGAGGCTGTGGCCAAAACGCACCGGCACGCGACGGTCAGTGCCCACGAAGCGAGTGGACATGTCCCCCTCTCCGAGCTCCTCTACGTTGCAGGTCGTCTCGACCCCTCGCCTCGACCCCGGGCCTGCTAACGCGGCGCGCCATCCTTGGCGAGCGGCAGAGCTACCAGCGGGCAGAGGAAGGCTCCAGGCGGTACTTCACTAGATCGGCGTGGCCCGCGCCCTCGATGCGGAAGGGCTGGAGCGCCCCTGGGGCGATCTTCGGGATCACGGTCTCGTAACGCACGAGGACCCTGTCGGCGGGATCCAGCAGCTCGGCCGCGAGGCGGAGGGCGAGCACGGCGCGGGGCCCCCGGTTTCGCACCTTGCCATGGGCGGCGAAGCGCTCTCCCTCGGTTCCCCCGGTCACCTCTGAGAGCTCGAGGAAGGGCTCCACGTCGGCGATGCGATCCCTTGGACCTCCCTGGGTCCCGAGGGTGATCCGCCGCTTCCCCTGGTCGATGGAGAGCAGGAAGTGGCGGGTGAAGTTCAGTCCGACGAGCCCGCCCAGCCCCGGAGGGGCGCACTCGTCGCAGATGGCGACGGTCACGTTGTCCAGGGAGGCGCGCCCGAGGCGGAGCCGCCTGAGGACCGCGAGGGCAAAGGATCGGCGGCCTCCGGCGGTGTCGAGCTCCGTCTGGACGGGATCTCGGGGCAGCTCGAGCCCGAGCTTGCGCGCCGTCTCCTGGGTCAAGACCGACAGGGAGGCCCCAGTGTCGAGCACCAGGTCCACGGGCCCGGTCCGGGCGGCGGAGGCCTCGCCGCGCAGCATGATGGCGCCTCCGCGGAGCAGGAAGCGGAGCTGCTCGGATGCGCCCTTTGGCGGGGCGGCCTCTTGGCGAGGGGGCGGAGGCCGTCGCACCCCCGTGAAGAAGACGCTGCGCTTGGCGGTCTTGCTCTCGAGATCCTTGGCTGCGGCGGCCTGCTCCTCCAGGGTGGCAGCGCCCTGCCCGGGGTGCTCTGCCACGAGAGAGGGCCTGTGGAGCAGCCCGGCCCAGCGGGCCACCAGGTCGCTCCCTTCCCTCGCCGTCGAGGAGCGGGTCACCGGGCCGAAAACCCGCTCGAAGAGCGGCCGGCCATGGCGCTGCAGGCGGAGGCTCGTGATCTCCATCATTCCGAGGGAGAGCCCGAGCACGCCGAGGAGCGGGATCGCAAAGAACGTCCCGGTGAACCAGGCCGCCTTCTTGAACCCCCGAAGGGGCCTCACGAGCCAGATGCCCACCGACAGGGGGAGCCCCAGGCAGAAGAGGGCCGTGGCTCCCACCCAGAGCCAGCCAGAGCCGAAGATGGGCGCGAGGTAGGCCGCCCCGAGGACGAAGAAACCGGCGAGGATGGCCAGGCCAGGCAGCCAGAGCAGCGCGAGGATCAGCCAGCGCAGCGGGCGCCCAGGGGCCTTCCTGCCCTTTGCGGGCGTCCTGGGGCTCCTCGGCGGCGCTGCCTTGCCGGCCTCCTTGCCGGCTCCCTGACGGACTGCGGTCATGTCTGCGAGAATATCCCATGCCGGGATCGGGTGCCATTCCCCGCGAAGGCCCCCGCGAAGGTCCCCGCGAAGGTCCCCGCGAAGGTCCATTCCCCATGAGGGTCTCTTCGCACGAGGGTCTCTTCAGAACAGGTCCCTTCGGCGCCAGTCAGTTCGGCGCCAGTCAGTTCGGCGCCAGTCAGTTCGGCGCCAGAAACTCCGTCGCCTTGCTTCCCGAGGGGGGATTCGGTAAAAGGGGCGCCATGGCGAAGCGCAGCCAGGCAGAGGAAGACATCGAGCGCCGCATGCAGAGCTTTGGCGACGATCGCCAGAGGGTGGACGCCCTCGGGCGGGCCGCCAAGTTCAAGAGGAGCTGGGTGGAGCTCGCGGAGGCTCTCGTGGAGGTGCAGCGCACCGGGCGCTTCGAGGGATGGGGCTTTCAGAGCTTCTTCGACTACTGCCAGAAGGAGCTTCACCTCCGCAAGGCCACCGCCGAGAAGCTCACGGCCTCCTTTGGCTACCTCACCCAGCACGCCCCTGAGGTGCTCAGGCGCGATGGACTCACCCAGCCCATCCCCCAGCCCGACACCATCCAGAGCCTGGCCAAGGCGCGGCAGGCCGAGCAGATCCCAGACAAGCTCTTCCAGTCCATCCAGGCGGACGCCTTCTCCTCCGATCTGTCCCCTGCCTCCCTCGCCAGGAGGTTCAAGGAGGCCATCGGCGGGGGAGAGGAGCAGGGCGAGGACTCCGCAAAGAGCGTCGAGCGGGCAGTGAACCTCGCCAGGCGGCTCGCCGACATGCTGGCGGACCTCGAGCCCCGCCTCCCAGGAGATCTGGCGGCCGACGTGGAGGAGCAGCTCGGCCGGCTGATTAGCTTCCTGGGCGATGGCCGTCAGGACCGGCGCTAGGCCCTGCGGCTCTAGCCGATCCCACCAAGGAGTCCAAGTTGCGTCAGCTGCTCGCGGCCTTGCTTTCGCCACCGGATCGCCTGCTCGCGAGGGTCGTTGGCGCCGGCTTCGGGTTGAAGGACATCTTCACTCTCTGGAACCTCGCCGGGGGCGTAGCCTCCATCTGCCTGTCCATCATGGGCGAGCTCTGGTGGGCCTCCTTCGCGGTGATGCTCGGCTATTTGGGAGACGTGCTGGACGGCCCGGTGGCCCGCCTCACGGGCAGGATGAACCGCTTCGGAGGGGAGCTCGACAACATCGCCGACCACACGACCCAGTGCGTCGCCCCGGCCTTCGTGGTGTTCCTTGCCTACAAGGAGGTGTCGGTCTATCTCGGCTTCGGCCTGGCGGCCCTGCTGGTGACCACGGGATCCATCCGCCACGCCCGCGCGGCCACTGCCAAGTTCGACTTCGCCCTGGCCTGGCACGGGATGCCCCGGCCCGTGGCCGCCTTCCTGACCATAGCCTTCCTGAACTCGCAGCTCTTCCAGGCCCTGCCGGGGGGCCGCTGGGTGGGAGTGGGGCTCGTAGGGCTGGTGGCCCTCTTGAACCTCGCGCCCCTCCCCTTCCTGAACCACCATGGCCGCCGGCTCCAGGGCTACGTCGTGGCGGTGGTCGTGACCTGGTTCGTGGGCTGCGCCGTGACAGTGCTCCTGGTCCCCAAGTGGTTCTGGGACGTTCTCCTGGCCTGCGTGTTGCTGTACGCCGGCGGGTCCTGGGTGCCCATGTCCAAGGCCGAGCGGCGCGGGTTCTTCGAAGCGTCGCGGCGCTGGCGCCAGGAGCTGGAGAGCAGCGCTCGAGGCGCGTCGGAGGACGGGCAGTGACAGAGCATGCCGAGACAGGACAGGCCGAGACGGGACAGGCCGAGACAGGACATGCCGAGACAGGACAGGCCGAGACAGGACAGGCCGAGACAGGACAGGCCGAGACAGGACAGGCCGAGACAGGACAGGCCGAGACAGGACAGGCCGAGACAGGACAGGCCGAGACAGGACAGGCCGTGACAGGAAGCAGCCAGGCGGCGCCCGCCGCGATCATAATGTACAGCGGCGCTCTCGACCGCAGGGTCGCGGGCCTCACCCTGCTCGAGCGGGCGGTGCTCTCCCTCCGGCGGGGCGGCGTCCGGGAGGTGGCAGTCGCGGCGGCCGAGGGGCAGCGAGAGGGCCTCATGGCCGCCCTTGCAAGGGGTCGTCTCAGGGAGGCGCTGCCGGAGATCCTGCCCGATGGCCCCGAGGGAGCCGGCGCCTGGCGGACGGAGAGCCCTCGCCTGGTGCTGGATGGGCCGGTCGCCCTGGACCCCGCCTTCGTGGTCGCGGCCGTAGGGAGCCTCGAGAAGGGGCCGCCCGGGGGAGCGGCTCGGCTCGCCCCGGGCGTGCTCGCCCTGGCCCCGGGGGCGTCCTTGAAAGGCCCGGAAGGCTCGCGTGGCCCGGAAGGCTCGCGTGGCTCGGAAGGCTCGCGTGGCCCGGAAGGCTCGCGTGGCCCGGAAGGCTCGCGTGGCCCGGAAGGCTCGCCCGGACGGGAAGGGGGGCCCCTGCCGGGCACGGCCCTGCTGGTGACGAGCCCTGGCGAGGGCCGCAAGGCAGTCAAGGCTCTCCTTGGTCAGTCCATCAAGCCCCTCGAGATCGACGGGCTCGTCTGCTGGCTCCTCATCCGGCGGCTCTCCGTCCGGCTCTCGGCCCTGCTGCTCCCCCTCCCGGTGACGCCCAACCAGGTCACCCTGGCGAGCATCGCGCTCGGTCTGGCAGCAGCGGCGAGCGTGGCCGTGGGCACCTGGGCCTTCGCCTCCCTCGGGGGAGCGCTCCTACTCGCCAGCCTGATCCTAGACAACTGCGACGGCGAGATTGCCCGCGTGAAGCACCAGGGCAGCACCTTTGGCGCCTGGCTGGACATCTACGGCGACTTCGTGGTGAACGCGGCCTTCCTGGCGGGCATGGCGGTGGGGGCCTACCGGAGCTTTGACGCGCCGGTGTATCTGTGGGCGGGCGGGTTCGCGGTGCTGGCCTTCACCTTCTACAACGGCACGGTCTTTCGCTACATCCACCGCCTCGGAGTGCCGGACGAGTTCCTCTTTCGCTGGTGGTTCGATCAGGAGGCCGAGGCCGCAGCCGCGGCCGCAGCCGAGGCCGCGGTCGAGGCCGAAGATAGCGCGATCGCCAGGGACGGGCGGGGCGAGGCTGGCCCGGAGAAGGGACGGGTGGAAGGGCCGAGCGCCCTCGGCCGCTTCCTTTCGGGCCTGAAGTACCTCGGCAGGAGGGACTTCTTCATCTTCGCCTACTTCGTCACGGCCCTTGCAGGCATCCTGCACATCGCCTTCTGGGCCACGGTGGCCGGCACGGCGGTGAACTTCGTGATGACCTGCTATCAGGTGCTGATCTGGAAGGGGCCCCGTGCTGCTTGAGGAGGGCAAGGACGAGGGACGCGACCTGGTGGTGGCCCACCTGACCGATCCCCATGTCTTCGTGCCCCGGGCCCTGACCCTGTCCGCCCTTTCGGACAAGCGGCTCCTCGGGGGAGTGAACGCCCTCCTCTTTCGGCGGCGCAAGTACCGCAGAGAGGTGCTCGAGGCGGCCTTCGATGCGCTCGGGCGCATCCGTCCAGACCACCTGGTGATCACCGGGGACATCACTACCCTCGGCGCCAGAGCCGAGCTCGAGGTCTTTGGAGAGCTCCTCGCGAAGCTGCCACTCGGCCCAGGGCAGGTGACCCTGGTGCCAGGAAACCACGACGCCTATCTGACCTCCCTCGTGAAAGCGCGCTACGTGCAGGAGCTGCTCGGGCCCTACATGACCTCGGATCCGCCTTTCGAGGGAGAGGCCTGGCCAAGGGTCAGGATTCGCGGAGACCTCGCGATCATCGCCTGCAACACCGCCAGGCCCTCGGGGCCCTTCCTGGCCCTTGGAACCCTCGGCAAGGGTCAGCTCGAGAGGCTGGAGGAGCTGCTTGGGGACCCCAGGGTCGCCGGGCGCTTTCGTCTCCTCGCGCTGCACCACCCGCCCCAGAGCGGGGCTGGGCACTGGCACAACCGCCTCACCGACGCGCGGGCGCTCGGGCGGGTCCTTGTCAGGCAGGGAGCAGAGCTGGTGCTGCACGGGCACCTCCACAGGGATCTCGAGGGGACCATGGAGGGGCCGGACGAGGCCATCCCGGTGCGAGGGGCCGCCTCAGCGAGCAGCTTGGATGAGGGAGAGGGCAGGCGAGGGGCGTTCTGGCTCTACAAGATCTCGGGACGGAAGCTGGTCGGCTTGGAGCGCTGGACCTACGAGTCGGGATCATTCGCGCCGGGCGCTCGGTAGGAGGGCGTTCGGCAGGAGCCCGAGGGATTCGAATCCCCCTGAAGGCGAAGGGCGGGTCACGGTGAGGGTGTAGGGCAGAACTGTTCGTTGGAGCTGTTCAAAACCGGACATTCCTGGTGAATTCTCACCAATAACGGCAGGAGAAGATGGCCAAACCTGTTGGTAAAAAACAACCTATGAGCCTCGTTTGAAGATGGCCTGCTTTTTGCTAGTGGCTGCCTTTCCAGACCTTTAGTAAAGCCTATGGCCAGGTCCGTGGAAGTCTTGGGGCAAAGGGCCCTAGGAGAAGGTGCATGACACCGAAGACTCGCGTCGCAGTTGTGCTCGCCGCAGGCAGGGGCGAGCGCCTCATGGAAGTCTCAGACGTGCCCAAGCCCCTCGTCGGGCTCTGCGGGGAGTCGCTGCTCCAGAGGAACATCAAGTGCCTTCGGAGCGCTGGAGTGGAAGAGATAATAATTGTGCTGGGTTACCGGGGTGAGGAGATCCGGCAGGCGCTGCCCGAGGAGGAGGGCATACGCTTCGTCGAGAACCCGGCTTGGGAGAAGAACTCGGGCCTGTCGCTGCTGGCGGCGTGCGACGCCGTGGCCGGCCGTCCCTTTTTCCTGACCATGGCGGACCACATATACAGCCCGGACGTGCTCCTCGGGCTGCAGGCCTACACACCAAACGGCCACAGCCACCTCGCGGTGGATACGAACCCGGCCAGGGTCTATGACTGCGAGAGCCAGATCAAGGTCACCCTGAGTGGGAGCTTCGTCACCGCTCTTGGCCGCTCTCTCGCCCAGGCCGACGCCGTGGATGTGCGG
>JAVEWA010000127.1:0-13203 GCA_034004785.1 Polyangia bacterium | reverse complement strand
CAGGGTCCGGGCCGAAGGTCTCGTCGAAGGAGCGAGTGAAGACGCCGTAGCCGTCGCCGTCCTGGCCGTAGCTCTCCCAGACCGCCACGAAGCCGGCTGGCGTCGCTGAGATCCGCACCATCTTCTGAAGCGATGCCGAGTGCGTGTTGAGCTGCTCCTCGGGCTCCCCCGCGCCCGCCGAGTCGAAGCGCCGAGCCATGACCTCGAAGTCACGCCCGTCCTCGGGGGAGGTGTGGAAGGAGATCGCGAAGCCGCCGTCAGGCAGCATCGCCACGCTCGGGTAGTACTGCTCACCCTCTTCGGTGACGTTGACCCGGAACTCCGGGCCTTCGGGCGTCCCATCGGCAGCGTACCGCTGCGCGAAGACGCCCGTGCAGTCTCACGTGGACTCCTGCCCTCTGGACTCCCAGGCGATTACAAACAGCCCGCTCGGCGCGATGGCGACGCTCGGGTTCTCCTGGGAGTTCACTATCTCGGTGTTCACCCTTTGGGGCTCCCCCTGCGACAGGTTCCCGCTGGAGTCCCCCATTCGGGCGTAAACACCCGTTAAGTCACCATCCTGTCCAGCGCTGGTCCAGGCCGCCACCAGGATCCCCTGGCCGTTCACCGCGAGGCTCGGCCGCGACTGCCGTCCCTCGGTCCAGGTGTTGAGCTGGAGGTCGCCCGAAAGCGGAGCGCCGGTCGCCTCGAAGGCGCGAACCCAGACGTTGCCATCCTCGGCCCCCGTGGACTGGGGGTCGGTCTGCCAGGCCACGAGGAAGCGGCCCTGGTCGTCCATGGCCGCCGATGGGTACTGCTGGTTCCCAGTGGAGCGTTGGTTGACCTGGAAGGGGGGCACGAGAAGGGCTCCGGAGGCAGCGTAGGCCGCCGCGAAGATGTCCTCGTCGTCCGATGAGTCTGCCCCGCGCCAAGCCAGCACGAAATCGCCTCTCGAGTTCATGGCCACCGAAGGGTACATCGCGCTCCCCGCCGCGCTTGGGCCATACTCCTTCCAGAGGCACTCCGACGAGCAGGGTCCGTCCGTGAACGAACCCTGCAAGGTCCCGTCATCACAGAGCTCCTGGCCCTCCAACCTTCCGTTGCCGCAGACGGGCTCTCCAGTCGCCCCCCCGCAGCTCACCCCCAGCGCGCAAAGCCCGGCCAGGCAAAAAACGATGCCAGGCGAGAGCCAACCCCACCGGAACCTGGCCCGGCGCCGGGACCATCCCGCCGCCGGAAGCCAAGGCCCTCCTCTGACTCGCTCATGCCCTTTTTCAGGACGCCGATGCTCGCTCATGCGGCCCTCCGTCGGGTGATTCGGGCCAGGCGGCCCCTTGGAGATCGCTATCCGAGGCCCCGGGTGAAGTCAAGCTCGGTCCCGGAAAGAGTAATTTGTCTCTCCTTTTCGCCCGTAGAAGATCTCGACACAGAAGACCAACTCTGGAACTCGGGACGCGAACGTGCTAGAAAGGGAGATCGATATCACGAACCACTCTTGGGTCCATACGAGAGGAATGCCATGAGAACGAATCGTATCACTCGTCTTGCCTCGCTCCTCGGTGTAGTAGCCTTCCTGCTTGTGGGTTGCGGCGATGACGCGCCCGGCGGCGGAAGCAACAACCACAACCTCAACAACGTAAACGACAACTCCAACTACAACACGAGCTGTCCCCCCACGCTCACCGCCCAGGGGCAGACCAGCTTCACGATCATGGCGGGCGCCCAGATCGAGCTGACCCAGCGGGTGGCGGACTGCAACGCCGCTCCGCTCCAGAGCACGCTGGTCTCCTACACCCTCGCCGGAAGCTATGGCAGCGCGACGCTGAGCGTGCTCTCGGCCGTAAGCGGCTCCGACGGGCTCGCCAGCACTACCCTCACCGCGGGCTCCGCCGCGGGGAGCTTCCAGGTCACTGCCACGACGCCGGGCGCCACCGCCGTGACCTACAACGTCACCGTCACGGTGGACCCGGTGGGCATCATCGTCGTGAACATGTCCTACGGAGGAGCCAAGGTCTTCGACACCTACCAGGCCTACCTCTTCCAGAACCGGGCCTGCGAGTCGGTTGACCCATTCAACGTGGCCGGCGCCGTAATGGGCGCGGCGCCGGTGAGCGTCATCACCGCCCACCCGACCTTCCCGGGCGTGCCGCCAGCCAACAACTACGCCGTCGCGGTGGTCTCCTCCTTCAATGGTGACGTGCTCGGCTTCGGCTGCGTCAACAACCTGGTGGTGACCGCCGGCCAGACCACCACCGCGAGCGTGACCATCACGGACCTGCCGGTCCGCTTCAACGGCCTCTACTACCTGGACAACCACTTCGACCTTACCAACGCCCTTCCCCCCTCGGTGTCCACTGTCCTGCACATCTTCGACGAGATGACCGACGATCACTCCCTCGCTGGCGACTTCGTCAACCACCAGTACGGCCTCGACCCCGCGGCCTTCATCCTGGACATGATCTTCCGGCAGTTCTGCTGCTGGGAGGCCACTGGCACGAACCCCACCTGGGACACCTGCCGGAATCAGGCCACCACGCACCCCTACGGCGACCTCCGGGCCCTTTACGACCAGAACTTCCAATCCTGGTCGGGGGCACAGCCAATCATGTCGGGCGCCTGCGGCGCGTTGGACCAGCAGTTCAACGGTTTGGCCGTGCACCAGCACGCCCAGCAGTACCTGCAGGACCTCATCGATCAGTACGTTCCGGACGCGGTGACCAAGATCCTCCAGATCGTGGGCGATCTGGCCAGGGTATTCACCCAGATGCACATCCACTCCGAGCTGACCGTGGCGGACGTGTTCATCACCAAGACCGGGGACTTCACCCATGTGCTCAAGACCCTGGAGATAGAGGTCCATGACCTGGAAGGCGTGGCCCACACTTTCTTCGTGGACCTCGCGGGCGCGGGCATGACCAACCTCACCTACTCCGGATCCACCTCGGCCACGGACGTCCGGCTGAACATCCCGCCCCACGACTTCATCCTGAAGTTCGGCAAGCTGGTGCAGTACATCTACCTGAACTACATCCTGCAGCTCTTCAACGTGACGAACACCGCCGAGCTGCTCGGGACCATCATCAACTGCAACACCGTGGGCGGCTGGCTCTACGACTTCCTGGTGAACGACGTGGGGATCAACATCTTCGCGGAGCAGGACTTGATCAACTATTGCACCATGGGCCTCACCATGGCCGGCAACTACATCGACGACAACATCGACGACTGGATCGCCGTGGACGCCACCTTCTCCCTGCAGGGCCACGCCGACGCCGGTCAGCTCGATGCGGGGCGCATCGCCCACACCCTGGTGAACGGCGTGTGGAACGGAACCATCGAGGAGGGCACCTGGAACGCGCCCTTCACCGGGACCTTCACCGGAACCAAGACCAACCCGAACCCCTAGCGGGGTAGCCCCTACCGGCCATTAGGCCGGGCCCCCCACACTGCCATTCGTCCCGAGTCTCCCATCCGCCCAGATGCGGGCGCCCGCTCCTCGAAGGGGCGGCTCCGCTCGACTGGCGACTCCGCTCGACTGGCGACTCCGCTCGACTGGCGACTCGGCTCGACTGGCGGCTCCGTTTACACCGGCTCCGCTTGACCTTGCCCCATCCCGCCCGTTGCGGCTATCATGCCGAGAGTCAACGCGATTCCCCTGGCAGCGGTCGGGC
Source organism: Polyangia bacterium (assembly GCA_034004785.1). Classification (GTDB taxonomy): domain Bacteria; phylum Myxococcota_A; class Polyangia; order HGW-17; family JAJRWW01; genus JAVEWA01. Next base: position 9,553 of record JAVEWA010000127.1, on the reverse strand, counting down.
GGAGACGGCCGATCTCGTGACAATGACCCGAGGCAACAGCTCGGATGACCACCTCCTCCGGCGCCCGAAATCCTCGTGTGCTGCCGAGACCCTCATGATGGGGCTCCTCTTGATCTGCGCTGCCCCTGCCTGCTCCGCGCCGGCCCTGCCCCCGGACTACTACAAGGCCGAGGGCCTGGAGCGGCAGGGGCGCCTGGAGGAGGCGCTGGCCACTTACAGGAGCGCGGCAGATGGCTGCAAGAAGCGGCCCGAGGCCTGCGCCACCACCCGGATGCGGGTCGCCCAGATGCAGATCCGCCTGGGCAGGAAGCGGGAGGCGGTGGAGACCCTGCTCGCCCTCGAGCGAAGGGAGGGCCTGGGGCTCGAGCAGGGCGCCCGCGCCATGGGGCGAGCCGCGGCGCTCCTGGCTTCCATGGGGGAATGGGAGCGGGCCATGGCCCTCTGGTGGCGCCTGGTGGATCACTACCCCGAGTCTCTCGCCGCCGAGGACGCGCTCGCGCGGATCGTGGCAAGGCACAAAGCGAAGGGGAAGCTCCCTGAGCTCGTGCCTCTCCTCAGGAAACGCTACCAGCGCTTGCACCTCCAGGACATCGGCGACAACCTGCTGTGGGAGGCCGCGCGAATATTGGAAAGGGGCGACGGCAGGGACAAGGACTTGGCCGTGGAGCTCTACCGGCAGATCACCAGGGCCTTTCCCGAGGGAGGGCTCAGGGACAACGCCTGGATGGCAGCCGCCCGTGTCCGCCGGAGTCAGGGGCGGTTCCAGGACGCCATCCTGCTCTACCGGGAGCTCCTCGATACCAGGGAGGACGCCTTTGGCGGGGCCTCCTACCACTCGGAGTTTCTGGACGACGCGCACCTCGAGATAGGCAAAATCTGGCTCCTGGATCTCGGCCGGCCCGACCGGGCGATCAAGGCCCTTGGTGAGCTGCTCGACGGCCTCCCCACCTCGACCCTGCGGGACGACGCCCTCTTCTGGATCTCCCTTGCCGAGCTGGAGCGAGGGAGAGAGGACCGGGCGACGAAGCGCTTCTCGGACCTGAAGAGGCGCTTCCCCGAGAGCCGGTTCAGGGGCGAGGCGGGCGCCTTTCGGCTCTGGATCTCCCTACGCAGGGCCGCACGGGCCAAGGACGACGAAGGTGCCTGCAGGCTCTTTCGAGAGCTCCAGGCAAAGCACCCATTCTCTTGGCTCGCCAGGCGCGGGCCGCGTCCCAAGCCTTGGCCGTCGTCATGCGCCCAGGGAAGAGCGGGGGCCTCCCCTCGGGCCTCGCGGCCGGGGGCTGCCTCGCCATGAGTCCACGAGGGAATGGGGCAGAGCCCGCCCGACAGGCTCCACAAGAGAGAAACTGGCTGGCCGATGCCATGGTGGAGCTGCGCGGGCTTCACAAGAGCTGGAGCGTCCCAGTGCTGAGGGGCGTGGACCTCAGGCTCGAGCGGGGGGAGGTCTGGGGCCTAATTGGCCCCGCGGCGAGCGGAAAGAGCGTGCTCCTGAAGGTCATCACCGGCCTCATCGCCGCCGACGAAGGCCAGGTCTTGGTGGATGGAAGGGACATTACGAGGGATGGCGAGACCGAGCTCATGCCCACCAGGCGGAAGTTTGGGATGCTCTTCCAGAACAACGCCCTGTTCGACTTCATGACCGTGGGGGACAACGTGGCCTTCCCGCTCGTGCGCGCAGGCCTCCTCCCAGAGGGAGAGGTTCGGGACCGAGTGGCTGAGCGCCTCAAGGCCGTCGGGCTCGCGGGCAGCGAGAACAAGATGCCCAACGAGCTCTCGGGCGGGATGCGAAAGCGAGTTGGAATAGCCCGGGCCACAATCGCGTCGCCCCCGATCGTGATCTACGACGAGCCCACCGCGGGCCTGGATCCAGTGACCACCAGCAAGATCTACGACCTGCTGAGGGCCATCCAGGACGAGAGCCACGCCACGGTGATGGCAATCTCCTCGGACATCACGGCCCTTCGCACCTTCGTCTCCAGGGTGGCGATGCTCCACGACGGCCGCCTGATCTACGACGGCCCCGAAAGTTCCCTTGACGCCTGCGAGGACCCGGTGGTGCACCAGTTCATCCGTGGATCCCTGGAGGGGCCGCTATGAGGGGCGCTTCCACCTCGCTAGCGGCGTCGCGGTCCACCTCCGGGGCCCTCCCGGACGCTCTTGTCTTGGGGGCTGCCCTTCCTTTGAGCCGGGAGGCTGCGCCATGATCGCTGGCGTCGCCAAGGGAGTCGGCAGCTTCCTGGCGGGCATCGGCAGCCCGGTCGTGGGCATGGCATCCCATGTCGGCGGCCTGGCGACCCTGCTGGCCAGGACCGTCCGGGCCCTCTTCCCGCCTCGGTTCGATCTCCCCGAGCTCTGGAGAAACCTTTACAAGATGGGCAACCAGTCGGTGCCCATAGTGCTCCTCACCGCGTTCTTCGTGGGGGGCATAATGATCGTCCAGGCCGCGGTCTTCGTTCAGCGCTTCGGCGCCACCAGCATGGTGGGCTGGGGCGCGGGCTACTCGGTCCTCCGCGAGATCGGACCCATCCTGATAGCCTTGATGTTCTCGGGCCGCGTGGGCTCCAACAACACGGCAGAGCTCGGCACCATGGTGGTCACCGAGCAGATCGACGGGCTGAGGGCTCTCTCCATAGATCCCATCCGCTACCTCATCGTCCCCCGCATCCTCTCGATGATGATCATGCTCTTTCTGCTGACCGTGCTCGGCGATCTCGTCGCCCTCACGGGCGCGGGGATCTTCGGCAGGATCATGATAGGCATCGATCTGGCGATCTACTACAACGGAATCGTCAACGACATCGGGCTCGGGGACCTCTTCCATGGGCTCATCAAGTCAGTGTTCTTCGGCGGAATCATCGCCCTGAACTCCTGCCACTTCGGCCTCTCCGTGAAGGGCGGCGCGGTGGGCGTGGGGCGGGCAGTGAACGCCTCGGTGGTTGGCTCCGCGGTGGGCATCGTGCTCGGGGACTACTTCCTGACGTACCTACTGACATGAGCGCCACAGTCAATACTCCAGCGGGCACAAACGGCCCGCCCAGGTTCCCCCTCTCGATCCCCTACCGGGTGGGAGGCGCCCTGCTGGGCATGTTGGACGCTGCCAAGGAGCTCTGGCGCATCCTCGGAGGCACGATCAGGTACTCGATCTGGGGCAAGCGGCCAGAGGGCGAGGTGTGGAACCAGATGTATCAGGTTGGCAACAAGAGCCTCCTCTTCGTCTGCGTGACCCTCGGGTGCCTCGGAATGGTCCTCGTCTTTCAGGTCTGCCTGCAGATCAACAAGGTCACGGGCGACCTCTCCATGGTGGGTGCCGAGTTCATCAAGGGCATGGTCCACGCCTTCGCGCCGACCCTCACGGCGATGATGCTAGCCACGCGGGTGGGCGCTGGAATCGCCGCCGAGATCGGCTCCATGATGGTCACCGAGCAGGTGGACGCCCTCCGGATGTGTGGCGTGGAGCCCATCGAGTACCTGATCGCGCCCAGGTTCATAGCGGCGCTCTTCATGACCGTCGTGCTGACGATGATCGCGCTGCTCGTGTCTGTGCTGGCGGGCGCGCTGATGGCCTACAGCGCCTTCGACGTGAACCCTGCGATCTTCCTGCAGTTCGACAAGGTCACCACCGGAGACCTGATCATCGGCGGCACCAAGGCTCTGGTCTTCGGCGCCACGATCCCGGTGGTCTCTGGCTACTGCGGCCTGACGACGAGGGGCGGCTCCGAGGGCGTTGGGTCGGCGACGACCCGCGCGGTCATAAGCAGCTCGCTCGCGGTGATCCTCTGGGACTTCGTGATCTCGGGCCTGGGGTACTACTTCCTGCAGTCGCGGGGGCTGTAGACGAGGAGTGGGTCGAGTGCACCATGGAGCCGAAGAATGACCGTCGAGTTCCGTGACGTCCACAAGTCCTTCGGCGACAAGGCCGTGCTCACCGGGCTGTCCCTGAAGGTGGAGAAGGGCGAGGTGATGTTCATCATCGGCACCTCCGGCGTGGGCAAGTCAGTGACCATCAAGCACCTCATCGGGCTTCTGAAGCCCAGCTCCGGTGAAATCCTGCTGGATGGCCAGCCGGTTCAGGACCTGCCAGAGAGGGACTACTATCCGATCCGGAAGCGCTGCGCGATGGTGTTCCAGAGCTCCACCCTCTTCGACTCGCTCTCCGTGCTGGAAAACGTGGTCCTCCCCCTTCGCAAGCACAAGCGGCTCAAGGATCGCAGGGCAGAGCAGGAGGCCCTGGCTCTCCTCGAGAAGGTTGGTATGGCCCAGTTCGCCCAGCGCTTCCCGGCGGAGCTTGGGGATGGGATGCGCAAGCGCGTGGCGATAGCCCGCGCCCTGACCCTGGACCCAGAGTACGTGCTTTTCGACGAGCCCACGACAGGGCTCGATCCCGTGAGCGCCAGGCGAGTGGATCAGCTCATCAGGCGCCTCTCGGACGAGTTCGGCGTGACCTCGATAGTCGTGTCCCACGACCTCGTGTCCATCTTCAGCGTGGCGGACCGGATCGCCATGGTCTACAAGGGGCGGATCCACCTCGTGGGCAAACCGGGGGAGTTCCGAGCCTCCCCGGATCCAGTGGTGCAGCAGTTCATCAGCGGCCGCTCGAGCGGCCCCATGGAGACCCCTGGGTTCTAGGCTCCCCCACCTTGCTACAGGTCGGCTATCTCAGTAGGTCAGCTCCAGGCTCATCATGCCTCCGCCAGGGGCCACCGATGGGTAGAGGCTGACCGCGCGCTGCTTCTCGGGCGAGACGAATCTGGTATACACCGCCAGGACCGCGGCGCCGATGGCCGCCGCCGCCGAAACACCAATCATCACGTTTGTCGCGGCCCGGTAGGTGCGTCCCTCCTTCTGGAGCTCACGGGTGGGATTGGCGTCGTAGTCCTCGCCGAGCTGCAGGGTCTTCACACCAGTCCAGATCACCACCGCGCCGGCCGCCACCGCGAGGCTGGCCGCCGCCACGAAGTAGCCGAGGTGCAGCTTCCTGCGGTCGGGGACCTGGGGCTTGGGCGGTTCCGTCGCCCCGGCGCCGGGCGCCGTGCCAGGCCTCGGAGGCTCGGCCTCCCAGAGCACCTCCGCCCCTCCCATTACCCTGAGGGACTTCTCCTGCACCACCTCGCCGTCCACGACGACCTCGACCTTGTGCACCCCCGGCTCCATGACGAGCTCGACGCTTCCCTTGCCGCGGTCGGTCCCACCTACGCGAATGCCCATCGCCGGGTCGGATGCTCGGACCCTCAGGGTACCGAGCTCGTTCCTCAGCCTCAAGAGTGGCGCGGGGAGGCGGCTCCGCTCCTCGGGGGTGGAGACCCTCCAGTAGCGAGAGAGGTGCTCGTAGGCTTTGATCCTGTCCCCCTTCTCCAGATACACCAGGGCGATGTTGAACTGGATCTCCTTGCGGGGCCAGTGGTTGTAGGCGCTCGTGAAGGCCTCTATCGCCTTGGTGTGGTTCTTCTCCTGGATGAATCGCTTGGCCACGCCCATCAGGCGCCTGGCGTTGGCCTTGTCGTCGGTGGTAGGCTCTGCGCGCGAGGTTCCTCCAGGCCAGCAGAGGCCCAGCAGCAGCCCGAGGATGAGCGCTGCATGCGACCGTCTCTTCATGTTGGTCTCCTTCGTCACGGCCACTCGGCTCCAGGGCCCGATCAGTCCGGCAGGTCCAGATAATATCCCATGGGCCGCTGCATTGGGGGGGTTCTCTTCACTGGCACCACGATCATGGAGGGCCCCACCTCCTTCTTGAGAGTCACCTCGGTGGCGACGCTCTGCGACAGCGTCACCACGATGCTCTCGTGGCGATAGCCAGGCGCCTTCACCTCGATGATCTCCTCCCCGTCCGAGCGGGGCACCAGCATCCTGAACTCGCTCCCAACCACGCTCTTGCCGCGGAAGACCACCACTGCCTTGGCCTCTGGGGGTAAAACCGTGATCTTCAGATCCACCATGGGCGCAGGGGGACGCTCCGGCTCCATCTGGGGAGCTGCGGCGTCCGGCGGCTCGGTCCGTGGCTCGGCCCGCATTGAAGCGGTCATGGCGGCGGCCGTCTTCTCCTGCTTGCCGTCCTGCTTCTTGCCATCTCCGCTCCGGCTAGAGAAGAGCACCAAGCCCAAGGTGACCACCAGGGCCGCCACCACCAGGCTCCCGATGACGAGCGCCGTCCTGGACACCGGGGAGGCCACTCTCGAGTCGATGGAGGAGCTCATCTGCATGGAGGTGGAGCTGGAGTACTTGTCGGCGTCCATCCCGAGGGCGACCGGCGGAGAGGTGTGCTCGTCCTTGAGGGCTCGCTGGAGCTGCTCGTCCTTGATCTTGTGACGATCATGGAAGAGAAGATCCATGACGGTCTCGACCTGCTTACGGCTGACGTAGTGGCCCTCGGCCACGAGGAGCCTGTTCAGATCCTCCTCCAGCTCGTTGGCGGCGACGTATCTATCCTTCGGATCCCTGGCCAGAGCCTTCATGGTGATGCGTTCGAGCTCAACGGGCAGCCTGGCGTCTGCCTGCCTTGGCGATGGCACCACCGCGTCCCGCACCTTCAGGAGAGTGGCGGCCTCGGTGTCGGCCCTGAAGAGCCGCCGCATCGTGATCCCCTCCCAGAGCACGATGCCCAGCGAGAAGATGTCCGAACGTCTGTCCACCGGAGCCGACTCCACCTGCTCGGGCGACATGTAGGCCGCCTTGCCCTTAACCGTGCCCGCCGCGGTGCTCGTCAGGCGCTCGGCGGCGTAAGCGATGCCGAAATCTACCACCTTCACGCTGCCGTCGTAGGAGACGAGGATGTTCTGGGGCGACACGTCCCGGTGCACAACATTCATCGGAACGCCGTCGCTCGACTTCAGCTCGTGAGCCGAGTGCAGGCCGGCCGCCGCGTCCGCCACCAGCCTGCAAACCAAGCTCCAGTGCAGGACGCCTTCCTGACGGGCCGCGGCCCTGAGGATGTCCTTCATGTTCTGGCCGTGGACGTACTCCATGGCGATGAAGTACGCCTTGTCCTGCTTCCCCATGTCGAAAACGGTGGCGACGTTGGGATGCTGGATGGCGGCGGCGATCCGGGCCTCGTCCAAAAACATCTGGATGAAGGACGACTCGGTGGCGTAGTGGTCGTGGATCCGCTTGATGACAATGAGCTTTTCGAAGCTCTCAGGGCCGGTCAGTCGCGCGAGGTAGAGAGTGGCCATCCCCCCACGGGCCATCTCCAGAAGGAGCTGGTAACGGCCAAAACTGCTCCGCGGCCTCTCACCGAACTCGCTCATTCCTTGACTCACCCAACTTAGCTTGGAAGCTCAGGTTCTCCTTGGGATCCATCCTGTGGAACCCTCGGGTCGCCTTTCTCCACGCCTAGGTTTATATCACGGTCAAAGGAAAGATCGAAGTCTTAGCCGAGCCCGCTCTGGCCCCCCGCTGAGATCCTGGTATCCTGTCGAGCATGCCTTCCTGCCTACCACGCGCTGCCCAAGACCAGTCCACGCAGGAGACCCTTGGTCTGTCAGCCATCCGGTGGCTCTGTCTGGGCTTGGCCCTCGGCGCCCTCGGCGCCAACTCCCTGGGCTGCGGCCCACGGCAGGCATGGGGCCTCGCATCCCCCGGAACCACCCGAGGGGACGAAGCCATCACCCCGCGCCCCCTCCCGCCCAAGGAAGCCGCCGCCTTGGCAGGCCTCCTCGAAAAACGCAGCCTGGAGTGCTTCGAGGCGATCTTCAAGGAGAGCTTCGATAGGGACATTCCCGCACCGGACAAGGCCGACCTCCCCAGACAGAGGCGCGCGGCCCAGGCCCTCGGAAGGGAGCTGGACGCCTGTCTGCGCGGCGAGGGCTATGGAGGCCATCCCTCGGCCAACGCCTCCACCGTCAGGCGCTGGCTCTCCGAGAAGTCCTGCGAAGGCTTCTCGAGATCTGCTTTTCGCTCCAAAGAGTGCTTCGTGCTCCAGATCGTCCTCGAGGAGGCTGGGTTCCCCCTCGCCCTGCCCCATGGACGGCCGCCGGGTAGCAAGGTGAGCGGGAACCGCCCCAAGGGCCCTGCCCCCATCCCGGCTGACGGCGTTTACCGAGCCTCGCACATCCTGATCTTCTACGCTGGCGCTCAGCGAGCTCCCACGTCGGTGACCCGCTCCCGGGCGGATGCGCTCCTGCTGGCCACGAGGGTTGGCAACCTGGCCAGGGCCACCGGCGCCTCCTTCGCCGCTCTGGCAAGGCAGCACTCGGAGTGCTCCTCAGCCTCCAAGGGGGGCGATCTAGGCCGGTTCCAGCTCAACCAGATGGTCCCGTCCTTCTCTGCCGCGGTGAGGAACCTGCACCCCGACGAGATCTCCAGCCCGGTGGAGACTCCCTTCGGCTATCACGTGATCCAGCGCCACTAGAGGCGGGGCAGGCGTCCCACGGAGAGCAAGACTGGGTGCGCTAGCGTGCCTCGGGATCCCTCCACCTCGGGGCGAGCTCCACCCTCAAGCCGAGCAGATCCAGGAACCTCATGACCAGCCCATCCACCAGTTCGTCCAGGGAGCTGGGCCTGGAGGAGAAAGAGGGCATGCAGGGCAGGATCCTGGCTCCGGCCTCGGCGAGCCGCACCATGTTCCGCAGGTGGACGAGGCCAAGAGGCGCCTCCCTGGGCCCTACCAGCAGGGGCCTCCCCTCCTTGAGGGTCACGTCGGCGGCGCGATGGACCAGATTCCAGCCTGCGCCCGAGGCGATCGCGCCCAGGGTGGCCATGGAGCAGGGCAGGATGACCATCCCGTCGACCGGGGCGGAGCCAGAGGCGATCTCGGAGGCCAGGTTCTCGGGATCGTGGACAGTCACCAGGCCGGCTCCCAGACCAGGGCCGCCAGCCGCGTATCTCCCCGTGAGCCCCTCAATGGCGCCGACTCCGCCTGGTCCGGGGATCGGGCCGCGTAGATCGGCCACCAGGAGGCTGGGATCCGCTGGCTCGCCCAGCCGGATTCCCTCCTCCACCTCCAGGACTAGCCTCGCCCCCCTGGACACGATGAGTTCCACCCCAACGCCCTGATGCGACAAGACCTGGAGCAGCCGGCGCCCGTAGCGGGTTCCCGATGCCCCGGTGATCGCTACTATCAGGCGTTTCACTGGCGGTCAGTGCTCCTACTCTGGCACAGCCCTGCTAGCCGGAGGCGAAGGGGAGTCGGGGCGCCCCGGATCCCCGTCGCCGGCGTTGACGCCCGGCACGGGCGGGCCAGAGCTCAAGGCGCCGCCAGTGACGCCAGCCTCCTTGGCAAGCTGCCTGGTAGCCTCGAGCTTCTGGTAGCGATAGTAGCGGCGGATCACTACTGGCACGTAGCGCTGAGTCGTCTCGTAGGGTGGTATCCCCCGATACCTCGTCACCGCTCCGGGCCCGGCATGGTAGCCCGCTATGGTGAGGAGCAGGTTCCCGTGGAAGGTGTTGGCGAGCACACGAAGGTAGCGAACCCCTCCGTAGATGTTCTGCCTGGGGTCGAAGACGTCGGTGACCCCCATGTGACGAGCCGTCACCGGCATGAGCTGCATGAGACCCTTGGCCCCGGCGGAAGAGACCACTCGCGGATCGTAGTCCGACTCTGTCTCCATGACCGCCCGGA
>JAVEWA010000126.1:0-13207 GCA_034004785.1 Polyangia bacterium | reverse complement strand
CTCGCTCGGGTCATGTCGCGTCATGGACAGGGAGACCTCCTCGGTATCTCCTCCAAGGGCGAGATCACTGGATGCTCACCGCCCGGCAGATCACCGGAGAGGCGGGGCCGCCATCGCAGGGCACCGGCCTCGCCAGGAAGCTCAGAGCGCAGTCAACGCAGGCCTCGCCACTCGTGCCGCTCGACATGGACGAGTATTGTAGGGGAAGTTCCGGCAGGGGGAAAGCCGCGTCTTGGGAGCCAGGTGGTTTGGGACATCCTGAGCGATCCAGCAGTGGATTCAGCAGGGGATCCAGCAGGTGAATTGACAGGGCCATGGAGCCCCCCTAGGCTGGCTTGGCATGGCCGACAACCCGAAAGAGCCGAGCGCCATCGATGCGCCGGACCCAGAGCTCCGGAACCCCTACGGCCCGCCCGTGCAGCCTGTGGCCAGGGCCGTTTACCCCACTTCGCCTCCCATGGAGGCCTACCAGGACGACATCACGAGCACCGAGCCGACCGCGCTGGTCAAGGCTGGAGCGATCCTGACCGAGACGACGGGCGTCATCACGGCCCTCGTGGGGCTCCAGCTCCTCGTCACGACGGTGCTCCCGTCCTCTCTCGAGCTGGTGCCCTTCCTGCTCCTCGGGATGGGCTTCGCTGCCATGTTCTTCGGCTGGAAGACGATGCGCACCAGGGGCTGGGGCGCCATCGGCGCGGCGGTGGTCTGCGGCTTGGTGGCCCTCGGCATGGGCTACTGGGTCCTCCTCACCGCGAGCGCCGGCTTCTTCTCGCTCCTCGCCCTCATCCTGCCCCCCCTCGCAGTGGTTTCGGCGGTGTTCGCGGGGCTCGCGGTGGGTCACTGCCGCCGCGCAGACAGGGCGAGAGCGCGCCTCGGGGAGGCGGGCATCGACATGACCTTCTAGAAGGTCTCACGTTGATCGTGAGACTGCTTGGGGCGAGCCCCCTCGGGTCAGTCGCACACTCGGTTGCGGCCCATTCCCTTGGCCCTGTAGAGGGCCTTGTCCGCCTGCATGGCCAGGCTCTGGGGGTCCACGTCGGGGCAGAGGCCAGCGGCCACGCCGATGCTGATGGTCGTATGCACCACATTGCCGTCCAGGGCCTCTATCTCGAGGAGCGCTACCTCGGCGCGGATCTCCTCCGCCACGTCCGTGGCCGCCTCGAGGTCGTGACCGATGAGGTAAATGGTGTACTCGTCTCCTCCGAAGCGAGTGCCCTGCCCGCGGCCCGCCACCAGCCGGCCGATGATCTGTCCCACCTCGTGGATGGTCTGACTGCCCATGTGGTGGCCATGCTTGTCATTGATGGCCTTCAGGTTGTCGAGATCGAGCATGAGGATGGCCACGGATTGGCCGGCAAGAGCGGGATCGCGGACCCGCAGGTCCAGCTCGGCGTCGAAGCGCCTCTTGTTGGGCAGGCCCGTCAGCTCGTCGGTTGAGATCCAGGCCTCCATCTTCTCGCGGTTCTCTATCTCGATGTCGTCGGCGAAGCGGAACTCGAGGACAGTCTCTCCCACCTCCACCCGGTCGCCGTGTTTCAAGGCTAGCGTCTCGTGGATGAACTCACCGTTCACCACGGTGCCATTGGTGGAGTCGAGATCCCGGACCACGTAGGTCCCCGCCGCGTCGTCCCATCCCAGCCAGGCGTGGGTGCGGCTGGCGCTGTCATCGTGCACGCGGAAGCTGGACTCCTCTCCGCGGCCCACCACCACCGGGGTGTCCAGGGGCTCGTGCATGCCGAGGTCGGCGGGCGAGCCGCTTATCACCTGGATGGAGGCCCGCTTCTCGCGGGGCCAGCCGTGGGGAGTGACCTTCTTCCGGCTGATGCGCACCGTGCGGGCGCGCCTGGGGTGCTGCTCGGTCAAGACCTTATTCCTTACCCACGGATGGGCATACTAGCACAGCATTGCAAGTGTTGAAGCACACCATTCAATGGCCTCTTGTTGTACTCTTAGGCGCCCCGGGGAGCTGCTCCCTCAAGGCCGGGGTGGCTGGAATAGGGGTTGCCCGCGGCAGGCCTGCGTGTAACCTTGCCTGGCCCTGACCGAAGCGCTCTCGGCCAGGGCACTCTCTGCCCCTCGGGGTGTCAGAGTCGAGGCAGGAGACCGAGTTGCCAGCGGGCGTGCCCCAGGGAACCCGAGCGCGAGAAAGGGCTGTATCCAATGACGAAGATCATCGATGTGGTGGCAAGGGAGATCCTGGATTCTCGCGGCAATCCCACCGTGGAGGTGGAGGTGGGGCTCGAGTGCGGCGCCATGGGCCGAGCTGCCGTGCCCTCGGGCGCTTCCACCGGGGAGCACGAGGCTCTGGAGCTCAGGGACGGCGACCCGAGGCGATTCGGCGGCAAGGGTGTGCTCAAGGCAGTTTCCAACGTGAACGACCTCATCGCCCCGGCGATCCTGGATCTGGACGCCCTCGACCAGGCTGTCCTCGATCTCACCATGCTCGAGCTCGACGGCACGCCGAGCAAGAGCAAGCTCGGGGCCAATGCCATCCTGGGGGTGTCGATGGCCGCGGCCAGGGCGGCGGCCGAGGCAGTGGGCCTCCCGCTCTACCGTTACATCGGCGGGCTCTCCGCGCGGATCCTGCCCGTCCCGCTCATGAACATCCTGAACGGAGGCTCCCACGCCGACAACAACGTGGACATCCAGGAGTTCATGGTGGTGCCCGTCGGCTTCGATCGTTTCAGCGATGGACTGAGGGCCGGAGTGGAGGTCTTTCACAGCCTGAAGAAGGTTCTCAAGGGCAGGGGCCTCGCCACCTCGGTGGGGGACGAGGGGGGCTTCGCGCCCAACTTGCCAAGCAACCGGGCCGCCCTGGATGCGATAATGGAGGCCATCGCCGCAGCCGGCTACCAACCCGGCACCCAGGTGGCCCTGGCCTTGGACCCTGCCGCCAGCGAGTTCTACAAGGAGAAGGAAGGGGTCTATGACCTGGCCGGCGACGGCAAGACCCTCGACTCGGCCGGGATGGTGGCGTACTGGGCCGAGCTCGTGGACAAGTTCCCGATCCTGTCCATCGAGGACGGCCTGGCACAGGACGACTGGGATGGATGGGTCATGATGCGAAAGACCCTCGGGGACCGCATCCAGATCGTCGGAGACGATCTCTTCGTCACGAACACCAAGCGGCTGTCCAAGGGCATCGAGCTCGGCGCCGCCAACTCGATCCTGGTGAAGCTGAACCAGATCGGCTCGATCACCGAGACGCTCGAGACCGTTGACATGGCGCGCCGGGCCGGCATGACCTGCGTCATCTCCCACCGGTCCGGGGAGACCGAGGACTCCTTCATCGCGGACCTCGCCGTTGCCACTGGCGCGGGCCAGATCAAGACTGGCTCGGCCTCTCGCTCGGACCGCCTGGCCAAGTATAACCAGCTCCTGCGCATCGCCGAGGATCTGGGCGACGGGGCCCTGTATGGCGGCGCCCTGTTCCCCTACAAGAGGTAGGAATCCATAGCGTGAGCCGGAACCCCTTGGCGCTCGCAGTCCGGCGGGAGCGCGCCGCGAGGCGCAGGCTGCGCCTGGCCTTGGCTTCGCTGGCCATCGCCCTGTGCCTGGCCGCCTTGGCTCTGATGGGCGCTCGCTCCATGACGCGACCGGAGCTGGTGCAGGTCCTCGGCCAGCCCGGGTTCTGGGTGCCTCTCGGGATCCTCGCCTCGGCCATCTTGGCTCTCCTCGTCGCCCGGCGAAGGTTCGGCCAGGTCCAGCTGCGGCTCGAAGAAGATAGAGTGGTACTGGAGCCCAGTCTCCTGCGAAGAGTCCTCACCTCGGCGTCAAGGCGGGAGCTTGGAGTCGCCAAGGTGAGGCAGGCCGGAACCCTGGCCCTCGGCGAGGGGAGCCTCATGGCATTGAAGGGAGGAGCCGATCCCCCGCTCCTGGTCCCCCTTTGCCACCCCGCGGCAGCAGGGGTTATGGAGTCGCTCCTTTCCGCCCTGCCTGCCAGCGCGTGGGAAGAACGAGCGCGAGCGCAGGCCGCGGCCCTCGTGGAGGCTTCTCGTCCGGGTCAGGGCCACCTGGGCCGCCAGCCCTTGCGGGCAGACGAGCTCGATCAGGAGACCCTGGAGGCAGCCGGACTCTGGCACCTCGCTGCCGCCAGGGCCTGGCCAGCTCTGCTGAAGGACCCCCGCGATTTGAGCGCTGGGCTCGCGCTGTACGGCATCGAGCGCCACCGCCTGCCCGCGGCTCCCCGTCTGCGCCTGGCCCTCGCTCTCGCTTCCTTGCATCCGGACGAGCAGCTCTTCACCTTCGAGGTGGCCAGGCTCGGGCTTGCCCTGCGGCTGAGGGAGCTCGCGAGCGGGGCGCTCGACGCCCTCGCCGGCCGGCCCGACCCGCCATCGCCAGCCAAGGTTTGGCGGCTGCGCCTGAGGGAGCGCCGCGCTTTGCCGGCACCTTCGAGCCGTGCGACCGTTGGAATAGAGATAGGCATGCCCCACCATCGTCTGGAGGGGGACACCCTGGTGGTGAACGATCGCCATCGAGTGGGCCTCGACTGGTTCGTGGCCTTTCGTCTGCTGCCTGGATTCTGGGGACCCTCGAGGGGCTTCGAGCTCGTGGACCTCTGGGGCGCGAGGCGCCTGGTCAAGGGAGATCCCCTGGAATGGGCTTCTGCTCTCCATGATGCGGCTCCTCACCTTTCCGAGCTGACAGAGGAGGGCTGGGTCTGGCCGAGCCCTGGATCCTGGATCCGGGCCCTGGAGCGGGCGCGATAGAGGGTCCCAACCAGAGACCGGCGCCTGAACTGGATGAAATATTATGCAGTTGTTGTAATAATAGCCATGTCTGGTATTTTGGCTGACGACAGTAGGCTTGAAAGAATGCGTCTCGAGGTCTATTCTGGGGGTAGACTTTCTTTGGTGGACTGCCATGGCCGGGTCCCACACTCGAGATCAGGGTGAGCAGCCAAGGGGCGGGGGAGAGAGAAGGCGCCGGGAACCCGGAGGGCAGGGTGGGGACAGCACCGAGGTGGATGGCCGCAGGCTTGGCCACTACCTCATCCGCGAGCACCTCTGCCAGGGCGGCATGGGGGACGTGTTCGCGGCCGAGCACGTGCACCTCGGGCGCCAGGTGGCCATCAAGATCCCTCGCACCGATGACGGGGACTCCTTCTTCAACCAGCAGCAGCTCCTCGCCGAGGCGCGCCACCTGGCCAGGGTGGCGCACGTGAACGTGGTGGGCGTGTACGACCTGGGCTACGGTCCGGAGGGGCTCGCCTACCTGGTCATGGAGCACCTGCAGGGGACCTCCCTTGACAACATCCTGGCGCGTACGCCCTTTGTGGGGCTCTCGGAGGTGACCCACCTCGTTCGAGAGGTGGCCCGAGGGTTGGGCGCATGTCACAGGGCCGGGATCCTCGTCTGCGACGTCAAGCCCGAGAACGTGATGGTCGTGAGCGGTCCCCTCATCGGGCTCGCGCCCCAGGGCACCGTCTGGTGCAAGCTGATAGATTTCGGCGCGGCCCTGTCGCTGCCGGTGAAGATTTCGGACAATCTAGGCGAGCGTCGGCAGAATCGGGCAGGGACCCCGGCCTATGCCTCGCCAGAGCTCATCCTGGGCCACCCGCTGGATCTGACCTCGGATGTCTATTCCCTGGGAGTGCTCCTGTACGAGCTGGTGGCGGGCTGCTACCCGTATGACGCCGAGAGCGACGAGGAGCACATGAGGATGGCGGTGGAAGCCTCGCCCATCCCCCTGTCCGCGCGGCGGGGAGAGATCGCCGAGGGAGGCCCGCTCGAGCTGTTCGTGGCGCGCTGCCTTTCGAGGGATCCATACGCCAGGCCTCGGGACATGGTCGCCTTTCTCGACGGCCTGGACCAGGCGGCAAGACTGTCGTCCATCGGCCGATCGGGGGACGAGACCCTCTGCGGGGACCTCAAGGCCAACATCTCGGAGGCGAGGCCCCAGGTCTCGACCGTCCGCATGGACAGAGTGGAAGCCGAGATTTCCTCCCCTTCCCGGTCCCATGGCTCGGAGGACTGACCCGGGCGGGTAAAGGCCCCGAAGGGCATGCCCGCGGGGACGGCTCAGGAGATCCGCTCGAAGAGCACGTTCGAAAGGGTCGGATCCGCGGCGAGGATGCGGTAGCCGTGTCCAGTCTCGGAGAGATACTCGTCAAAGGCCCGCTTCTCGTGGAGCCTGTCGCAGAACTCGTCGAAGTAGAGGAGGGTGCCCGGCACGAAGTAGGCCTTGAGATTGTCCAGGGCGACCTTGGTGGATGAGTAGAGGTCGGCGTCGAAGTTCACGAAGAGCAGGTCGTGCGGCGCTGGACGGTAGGTGGGCAGTGTCTCGTGAAACCAGCCCGCGAAGAGCTCGATCCGCGGGTCGCCGAATTTCGGCGCCTTTCCTCCCAGCGAGAAGAACTCCCTCTTGAAGTGGAAGTTCCAGTCCTCCGGGAGGCCTACGAAGCTGTCGAAGCCGTGGATGGCCGCTTGGGGGTGCCCGAGCTGCTTCGCCCAGTACTCGATGTAGCGGCCCTTGAATACCCCGAGCTCGATCAGCAGGACCCGTTTGTCGCGGATCCGGTCCGCCACGAGCTCGTTGATGGCGTCGCGATCCTTCACCCACCGCTCCACCCTCAATCCCCTGTCGCGCATCCACCTCCCGGCGTCGAGGTAGTTCAGCGCGGCGTTCAGGTTGTGCACCGTCCGGGAGGAGACCAGTCGGCCAGCCTTGACCAGCATGGACTTGTACCAGGGCATCTCGCGGAGCTTAGCCACGGTGAGCCCGCGATGCAATCTCGACCGGGAGGGCCGGACCTCGTCGATTGGCTCGGGAGTCCCTAGACCTCCACGGCGAGGCCGTCTCTGGCGAAGAAGACCTGGCGGTCGGGCAGCTCTTTTCGCACTCTGCGCTCGAGGTCGGAGAGGGCGTCGTCATCTCGCATGGGATCGTGGTGCGTGATGGCCATTCGCGGCAGAGCCGCGTCTTTGGCGAGCCGCACCAGGTGCTCGAGCACACCGTGACCCCAGCCCCGCTTCTCCGGGTACTCCGCGAGGGTGTACTGGCCGTCCGCGATGAGCAGGTCGGTCTTTCCTAGCCTCGCCAGGAAAGACTGGTAGGCCTCGGCCATGCCCTCCGGGTCGATCTCGTTGTCGGTGGCGTACACCAGGGTACGTCCGCCCGCCTCGATGCGATAGGCCCAGCTCCCACCGGGATGACATAGCGGGAAGGCGCTGACCGTGAACGGGCCTATGTTGCCCCCCTCGTCCGAGAGATCCTGGAACTCGATTTTCGCCGCCAGGTTGCCGAAATCCACGGGGAACACGTCCGCCGCCATCTGCTTGTAGAGGACCATCTCAACCGAGGCCTTGAAGGGCGTGGGGGCGTAGATGGTGAAGGAGTAATCCGGCTTGAAGAAGGGCACGAAGAACGGCAGCCCCTGGATGTGATCCCAGTGCACGTGGGAGAAGAACATGGCCACGGGGCTGTCTGGCCCGTTCATCATGGACAGGCCTAGCTCCCGGATTCCGGTGCCAGCGTCCAGGATGAGCCTCATCCCGTCGTGTTGGACCTCCACGCAGGCAGTGTTGCCCCCGTACTTTTCGGTGGCCCTGCCCGGGGTGGGTACCGAGCCCCTCGTTCCCCAGAACTTCACTCTCATTCGCTACTCCGGTGCTGGTTCATCGACATCGGTCTTCTCTACGAAGACCACGTCGGTCTCCCCAACTGTGATGATGTCGCCGTTGGACAGCCGGCACTCGAGCACAAGGACGCGGTTGACCTCGGTGCCGTTGGTGCTGCCGAGGTCGCGGAGGGTGAATCCGCCGTGGTAGGGGGAGACCTCGAAGTGCTGGCGCGAGGCTGCCGGGTCATCGATTATCAGATCTGCCTCGTCCGCTCGCCCGGCCCTGATCGCAGCGTTGTCGAGGAGCACCTCCGTGCCCGCGCCCGCGCCCCGGACCACGCGCAGCATGCTGCGCCGCTTCACCACGAGGGTGGCGTTGTGCCGAGAGGCGCTAACCCGGGTGTGCTCCTTGGTCATGTCCTGTGAACCTCTGGGTGCAGGTCCGGCCCTGCATCCGCAAGGCAACGGTAGCCAAACTCGGCTCTCCCCGCAAGCGGATCCTGGCCCTCGGCCCTGCAATATCTGTCACTCTGTCCTGGCGATCCCGTTCAGGATCCACGAGATCGGGCCAGGAAGCATGTTCTTTTGACACGCTCCCTGGCTGAGTCTAGGTTTGAGGGTGTCGCCAAGCGAGGTCGTTGTTGCGGTCGACCTGACGCCTGCACAGGGCAAGGGCCTCTCGAGTGGCCGCTTCACCCCCTGTGGCACCGTTCGCCGCCTGCCCGCGGCGAGGAGGGACCCGTGAGCTACTTCATGCGCTACGTCACCACCTCCGCGACGGAGCCCACCCTGGAGGAGCTGTCCGAAGCCCTCTCGACCTGCGACGAGGCCTATCGTCTGGTGGCGCGTGACGGCGCTGCCGAGGTGACGGCGGCCATGTTCCACGGGAGGCAGCGCATCGGCACCCTGGCGATCCATACCATCGGCGACGAGCTATTCGATGACGAGCTGGAAGGTCTCAGAGACGGGTTGGACGCGGCGGTGGAGGAGGACGAGGGGCTCGAGGAGGCCGCGGACCGCGTGAGGGTTCTCCTGGACGGCGCCCAGTCCATGGTGGTGCTCCAGGTCGTGTTCGGGGGCAAGGAGCCCGAGGAGGTGCTGGCTCTCGTGGACCCCCTGTGGCAGGTCCTGTTCGAGGATCACCCGGGAATGCTGCAGGCCGACGGGGAGGGCTGGCACGACGACAGCGGCGCGGTGCTGGAGCTGGAGCAGGCCTGAGGGGACGGCAGGTCCTTCTCGGACCAAGTCGAAAACATACTCCCATATGGCAATGGGACTATCCAGGGGGGCCCATTTGGGAATACACTCCGGCCCGGAATCGAGCGCCAAGGAGGACTCCGTGACCGACAAGGCCTTTCAGGACTACTACCCCGACGATCTCGCTCACTGCTACGGCTGCGGCCACATGAACGTACATGGGCACAGGATCAAGAGCCACTGGGAGGGCGAGGAGTCGGTGTGCAGCTTCGTGCCCGAGCCCTACCACACGGCGATCCCGGGCTACGTTTACGGGGGCCTGTTGGCCTCCCTGATCGACTGCCATGGCACCGGCACCGCCGCCGCCGCCGCCTACCGCGCCGCTGGGCGGGACATGGGCACCGAGCCAGCCCTGCGCTTCGTGACGGCATCCCTGCATGTGGAGTACAAGCGGCCCACTCCCCTCGGCCCCCCAATCATCTTGCGCGGCAGGGTCAAGGAGCAGAAGGGGCGGAAGATAGTGGTCGAGGAACAGGTCTTCGTGGAGGGCGAGCTCACGGCCACCGGCGAGGTGGTGGCGGTCGAGATGCCCGAGCACATGCGGCCCAAGTAGGCCGGGCCGCGGCGCCAGACCGGCGCTGCCTTGGCGCCAGACAGGCGCTACTTCGGCGCTGCTTCGGCGCCACTTCAGCACAACTTCGGCGCCAGACCGGCGCCAGACCGGTGCGACTTTGGCGCCAGACCGGCGCTACTTGGGAGCTCTGGGCGCGGGGAAGACCCCATCCAGGGCGAGCGAGCGGCCAGGGCCGAGCTTCAAGAGCACGAGGCCGGCGTGATCGTAGGCCACCAGGAGCTGCCTGCCTCGGAGCTCCACCTCGTTGGCGCTTCGAGTGAGGGACGTCTTGAAGCTCGACAGGCTGCGCGGGCGGTTTCGGCGCTGGCAGTCGTGGAGCCACACGCCTCCCTCGCCCGCCGCGACGGCCACCAGCGAGCCCCAGGCCGAGACTCCATGGGCGAAATCAGGCACCTTGAAGGTGGCCACCACGCGCAGGGCCTCGGGTCGCCTCGCGTCCATCACGTGGACGCCCGCCGCCCCCGCGGCCACGTAGAGGGTGCGCCCGGCGCCGAAGGCCACGCGCCGGACGTCTCCCGCCAGGGGATAGCGGAAGACTGGCTGTGGCCAGGTCTTGCGGTGCCCTCCCGAGCGGTGCCCCTCGAAGACCAGGAGCCCCTTGGGGCCGCAGCCCACGTACAGGTAGTTGCCCGAGAGCCGTACGCTCCTCGAGTAGCATTCGGTGTCCACCGTGGCGATGTGGCGCGGCCGGGCCCGGTCCGTGACGTCGTAAAGGGCCACGCCGAAGCTCCCGTCGGCGACGTAGAGGTGGCCGCGGTCAAGGGCCACGCCGTTTGCCGAGCCCGGGGTGTCTATCCGCGCGACCTCGCGAGGAGCCGCAGGGTCGGTCACCTCGGCGATCACCACGCCGTGGGGCCCCGCGGCCAGGTAGGCGAAGACAGGAGGCGGAGGCGGGCGGCGCTCTTCAGGCCCCCGGGCCGCCGGCCCCCGGGCCGCCGGCCCCCGGGCCGCCGGCCCTCTGGCCCCTGGTCCTCCAGCTCCTCGCTCCCGGGCCGCCGGCCCCCGGGCCCGGGTGTCCTCGAGGGCCAGGTCGCCGAGCGAGCCCGGCACCACGAGGGTGCCGAGGAGGCGTGGGCTCGAGGGGCGGGCGATGTCCACGATGCGGAGCCCGACCGTTGTGGCGACGTAGGCGCGGGAGCCGAGGCTCCGCACCTGGTAGCTCCGCTGCGTGAGAGGCAGGAGCGCCTCCGGGACCTCGGCGAGCGCCTCCCTGCCGCCTGGGCAGAGAGACGACGCGGCCATCAGGCAGAGGAGAAAGGCCGGTCTGGGGCGTCTCATCGGCTCCTCCCTCCCTCGCTGTAGAGGTCCATCATCTGCCCCACGGCCCGGGCGCAGACCTTGCAGAAGGGGTTGTGCCCCTTGCCCTTCATCTTGCAGTTCCACCCCGAGCGGTAGAGCCCCTTGGCGGAGTAGCCCGCGCCCTCGAAGAGGCCCACCACCCCGTCGTTACTCGGGAGGTTGGGAGTGGGGATGGGGGCGCCGGGGGTGATCAGCTCCTTCCACTTGATCCGCCCGCCGAGGCTCCTGGTGATGTTAGGCTCCCAGGGCTCCACGCCTTTTGGATAGAACTCGCTGTCGTCATAGGACACGTCCGAGTCGTAGTACTCGTCCCCCAGCCCGGCGAAGCTGTGGCCGAACTCGTGGATGAACACGTACTCGTCGTACTCGTTGTCCGAGGGGAAGGTGGCGTAGAGGTTGTAGATGCCGCCTCCGCCGTAGCGGGAGGTGTTGGCCATCAGGTACAGGGCGTCGTAGGGCGCGTGGGCCGCGATGTCCCGCATGGCGAGGTTCGACTCGGTCATCAGGTAGCGGGGCGAGTCGAAGGTGTTGAAGCCGAGGCCGAGGGGGGTCTTCTTCGGGAGGCCCTTCCTGGGCTCGGACACGCCCGACACAGGGGACGGGACGAAGAGGGCCCGCAGGTTCATGCGATCCTTGTAGAGGCCGAAGGTGCCGTCGCCTAGGAGCACCTCGGCGAACCGGCGGGCGTCGCGAAGGAACTTCTCCCGGTCGGCAGATGCGTATCCGTCCCCAAGGATGAGCACGTCGAGGCGTTCGTGCACCTCGCCGCTCCGGTGAAGCTCCCTGACCTCCACCTCGGGCCGGCCAGACCACCTCGTGACCTTTGGACCCAGGGGGTCGAGGGTGGTCTCGTGAAGCTTCGCCATGGCTCCGCTTCGCGTTCGCGTGTGCAGGGTGAGCACGAAGGGCCGCTTGGGCTGGGGAAACCGCAGCGACTCCGAGAAGGACTTCTTCGTGGTCTTGGCCTCGCTGGTGGTCTGCCACTCTCCGAAGAGGCTCGAGAAGCCCCGGCTGTAGAGCAGGGCTCCCGTCTTTGAGTCCCTCACCTCGAAGCGGTGCGCGCCATAGTCGAAGGGATCGAGCAGGCGGGTCCGGGAGCCTGGCCATGGGCCCTCCCGCACGAGGCCCGTCACCCGGTAGGCCTCGCTCTCATGGTTCCCGGAGTGCTCGACATCCACCCGCAGGGTGGCCCCGGTGAAAAACCCCTGGTAGGTCACCACAGGGGGCGGGCCCCGGCGGGCTGGCTCGGCAACCCGCTCCGGCTCCACCGGGGTCGGGCGCGGGGGCGCGGGGCCGGTCGGTCCGGGGGACGGAGGGCCGCAGCTGGCGATGGCCAAGCTGGCGATGGCCAAGCTCACGATGGCCAAGCTGGCGATGGCCAAGCTGGCGATGGCCAAGCTGGCGAGGCGGGAAGTGACAGGGCGCCTGGCGTTCCACATGGTGGCCTCCGGCCACATGGTGGCCTCCGGCTGGGGAGTTTCCTCTAGACCGCAACGCATGGCAAGGCGAGAGGTGGGCGCGATGGGGCCGCGGCTCAAGGGCGGATCGGGTGGAGCAGGCGCTGGCGGTGGAGGGGGGAGAGGCTGCGACTCGGAGGGGATGGCCTAGCGTGGGCTGAGGCTCCCGAGGGCCTCGTCGAAGGCGGCCTGGTGCTTGGGGTAGTCGGCCTCCTTGGCCGCGGTCTCCATGACGTGGATGTACTTCTTGGTCACGAACAGGTGAGCCGCGTACAGGTACTTGACGGTGCCAGACTGGGTCTGGAAGGTCAGCCTTCTGCCCTCGAGGCCGTCCTTGGCCTTGACCGGATCCACCGCCTTCAGGGTGTATCCCTTGCGGAGGGTCATCTCTCGCTTGAGGATCTCGGTCCAGTACCCGAGGTTCCCCTTGTCCTTGTGCTCGAAGGACGAGACGGTGATCACGGCGTTGTCCGGGGACACGGCCTTGAAGTAGTTGCGGCTCCTCACCCGCTCCATGGACACGAAGCTGTCCGGGGTCTTGAGGCTGGCCGCATTGCAGCCCCAAAGAGCGCCGCCGAGGCTGCATATGAGGGCGATGCTCGTGAGCAGTGCGCCACTTCCGTTATGGCTTCTCGCTTTGGTCGAGCTCATGATGGACTCCTTGCTCTGGCGGCCTAGTGGGACATCATCCGCCACAGGCCGAGGCCCTTTACCCAGAGGAATGGAGAGCGCCACTGGGACTGGATGGGTTGGCTGTAGAGCGGCTTCACGCGGAAGACGATGGTCAGGGTGGACATGCTGGCGTGGTGCCTGAGGTAGCGCAGGGTCCCCTTGAACCGCTCGATGGTCTCTAGGAGCCGCCCCATCTCCTTCTCGATGGCCAGGGATTCCTCCACGGTCTTGGCCTGGGCGAGGAGCGCCTTCAGGCGGGCCAGGATCGTCTCGGCGGCCTTCAGCCGGACCTCGATGTCGTAGTACTGCTGGGTCACGTCGTCGGCGTGGATGCGCTTGCTCGCCACCTCTCCGATGGACTCGAGCGCCTTCAGGTGGAGCTGGAGC
>JAVEWA010000125.1:0-13238 GCA_034004785.1 Polyangia bacterium | reverse complement strand
GCATAGTGGTGCTCGGTGCAGGGCGCGGACAGGCCCGTGGCCTCCCTGGCCGCCGCCTCGGCGATGGCCTGCTGCTCGAGGGCTGCGAGCCTGCCGGGGATGGCCTCCCTGGCCAGGCGCCCGAGGAAGTCCACGCCGCTCCCTGCTTCTTTCTCCAGGGCGAAGACCCGCTCGCAGAGGGCGGCGGCGGCCTGGCCCTGGGGCCGGCCGCGATCCAGGGCCTGGTAGCGGGCGTGATAGGGAGAGGCCAGGACTCCGATCTCCGAGGAGGCGTCCCCTCCCTGGGGCCCGCCCTCGGGCGTTGGCACCTGTCCGAGGGCCGCGAGGGCGTTCCCGACCGCCTCCAGGAGCGGCCCGGCGGTTGCGAAGAACTGGCCCATGTCCCTCGCCGCCTGGCCCGCCCGCCGCAGCTCCTCGTAGGTCTTGGCCGCCTCCAGGAAGGCCGGGTGCTCGGCTCCCAGGCGGGCCTTGTGCGCCCTGAACCCGATGGCGAAGCCTTCAATAGTCTGCTTGATAGTGGGGTCCATCAGCCAAGGGCCTCCTCGAGCCGTGGTTCCATAGTCTGCCGGGTAGAGGTGTCCATCAGCCCAGGGCCTCCTCGAACCAGCCTTGGAGCCGCGAGAGTTTCTCCTCCGAGAAGGGGATCCGCCGCCGGTAGGGGGGATAGGCGCGGAGCTTTTCGAAGGAGCAGTCCGGATCATGGGCGAGGAGCCGCTCCCAGGTCGATCTAAGGGAAGCCAAGAGGCCGGCCCTCCGGCCTGGGTCGGCCTGCATCGCCCAGTCGAGCAGGGTGACGCAGAGGTCCCTCACCAGCCCGGTGGTGATCCTGGCGGCCTGGCGGAGCGGCTCGGCCTCGGCAGTGGCAGCGGTCAGCCTCTCGTTCAGGTCCAGGTGGCCGGCGGCCTCACGCGCGGCATTTTTGCAGAGGAACGCCGCGCGCAGGTTCCGGTCGTCCCCCATGGTCCTGTGGACGCTCGCCTCGTTCGAGTAGCGGTCCAGGGCCAGGGCGCGGTTCACCTCGAACATGTCGCCGTCGGCCTTGACCTTGGCCATGAAGTCCTGGCCGCTCGAGGAGGAGCGGGCCATCTCGAGGTAGCGCTCGAAGGCAGCTATCTGATGGGTATGGACCTCGGGCCTGGCCCTGCAAAGATCCAGGTTCGCCTCCAGGTAGGCGATGCTCTTTACGAGCCGGTCGTCGGGAGCCTGCATGTTCACCTCACGTCTCGGGGTGAGGTCTATCACGTTATCCCTGGGGTGCACATGACAAGAGGTGAGCGAGATCGAGCACGGTATCCTGCCCTGACCTGCGGGCCCGAGGTTGTGGCAGACTGGAGGTCGCCCCGGCCTCGTCCGGCCTGGGCCTTCCAGGCCGCCGCGGGGCGAGCCATACGGGGTGGAGATGTCGCGACTCGAGCAGCCAATACCCCTGCCTCGGTCCTGTGGGGCTCCCCTGCCACTAGCTCTGCTCATGGCCCTGGCGCTCTCATCGAGCTCCTCTTGCGGCGGCCCGAAGGGCGGGAAGGAGGGAGGACCCGCGGGGTCGTCGAGTCCCTCGAAGCGGGCGGCGCTCTGCCAAAGGGAGCTGGTGCGCGCGCTCCACGCGCGCTTTCAGGAGGTAGAGGGGAGCCCCCTGGGCCAGCGGGCGGTGCGGCTCAGGGAGCAGGCCGAGGCGATCATGGGGGCCTGGCAGAAGGAGCTCGACGCCCTCGGAGACCCGCGCCAGATCTCGGCCTACTTCTCCGGGCCCAGGGAGCCCCTCGCGCCCTGCTTCCGCAAGTCCCGCTGCGAGGACTTCGCCGCCTGCGCGGTGAAGGAGCAGCTAGGGGGTGAGCTCGCCATGAGGGGCGAGAGCTGGAGCTTCTCCTCCGGCTGGAAGGCCGGAGGTTTGTACCTGGACACCATGGGCCCGGGGGGAGCCCATGCGCGCCCGGCCTCTTTCGGGCCTGCAGGGTCGGACCCAGGTGTGCCATCGGGGGCGGCTCCAGGCGTACCAGTGGTGACGGCTCCAGGCGCCTCAGACGGCGGCGCGACGGGCGCGGATGGGGGAGGGGAGCCACAGGCCGGAGATGCTCATGACCAGGGCGGGCCTGGACCAGATCTCTCCAGTGATGATCCGCGGTGGGTCCATGGGCCCGATGGGAGGGCGGCCAAAGAGCCCCCCAGGGCCGTGATGGCGCTCGATCAGCGGCTGATCCTGGTGGAGTCCAGGGCTGGTAAGGCGCGCACCCTCCTGGCTGCGGACCTTGGTCCATTCCTCGCAAGAGGGGAGAGCAGCGAGCGGGAGCTCCTGCGTGCGCCCAAGGGGCAGATCCTCCTCCGCACGGGCCACTCGCTGCTCGCCCTCGGCCGGGAGGGCATGCTGCGCAGGGTCTGGAAGAGCCGCCCTGGTCACAGGGTGGCGGCCGCGGCGATGCATGGCGAGCGGTTCCTTCTAGCCACCGAGGGAAGCCTGGTGGTGCTCGACTCGCGCTTCAAGGAGCTCGGGCGGGTGCACCTCGAAATGAGACACAGTAAGAAGGAGGTCCACCACATCCTCGTCCGGGGCGACGACGCGCTCCTCTTGGACAACAAACTACTCCCTGCCCTGCTCTTCCGCGTGGACCTCTCCGATCCCAGGCGGCCGCAGGTGCTCCAGACCGTGAACCTGTTTCGGACCTGGATCCGCCTTGAGCACCAGTGGGTGGACGTGAGGTCTGGACGCTGGCTGGTGGTGGTGTCGAGCAGCCACAGGTGCGGGGAGACTCAGGCCGTGGCCATGCTGTCTTTGGCCAGGCCGGATCCGAAGGCCATGGCCACCATGAGCTCGCAGCGAACGTACAATCCCTTTCCGAGCCTGGGAGACGACAGGTGGGTCCTTGCCAGCCCCACCATATGGCAGCGGCAGAGGCAGGCGCCGCCCTGCGGCGAGCTTCTTCCCAGACGACCGCCGTCTGGAAAGGCGCCGGCTGCGCCCATACCCAGACGCAAAAAAGCCAGGCGGCACCAGCCCGACATCGATGATCAGGTGTCAGGTGACAGGATCCTAGCGCTGGCCCCGGGCCGTCCGAACCTGGCCCTGACCAAGGCGGACGACAAGATCTACATCTCGAAGCTCCGGGTGAGGGATTGGAAGGTCCAGGTGATCCGTGCGCTCGCCTGCCAAGTTTCCCATAAGGCCCGCTTCGGACGCCTCGAGACCTGGCTGGCCCTCGCCGAAGGAGACCGCCTCTCGTACTATCGCGTCAGCCCCACGGGCGTGGCTCCGCATGGGCACCCTCTCGTCGTCCGAAGCACCCATCTCCAGGGCTCGGTGCGGGACATCATGCTCCTGCCCTAGGCCCGCCTCCAGGCATTCCGGTTCCCCCCGACTTCCCCCGGCTCCCCCCGACGCCCCCCGACTTCCCCTGGCTCCCCCGGGACCCATCACCCCTCGCCGCCCGCGACACCCTCAGACGACCCCCTCCGATGCAGCACGGGACAACCCTCGGCTTGGAGCCCCCCAGGAGCCTGCTTTGGGATATTCTCTATTGCCATGGAGCGCCTCGGCCGCTGGATAGTCAGGTACCGGCTCCCCATCCTGGGGGCGGCCCTCGCGCTCGTGTCGGGGGCGGCGCTGCTCCTGCCAGGGCTCAGGATCGACATCTCGGGCAAGAACCTGGTGTTCGTGGACGACAAGGTCCGGGCGGCCTTCCAGCGCTACCTGGAGGAGTGGGGCAGCGACCGCTACACCACCATCGGCGTGAGGTTTGCCGAGGGGGACGCCTTCACCAGGGAGCGGCTCGCCTTCATCAGGGAGCTGACCGAGCGGTTTCGCAAGGTGGACATGGTGGACAAGGTGGACTCCATCGCCTCCACCACGGTGATGTCGGCCAAGGGGGACACCCTGTTCGTGGGGGCGCTGGTGCCCCAGGAGATCCCCTCGGATCCGGAGGCCCTCGACGCTATCAGGCAAAGGACGCTCTCGAGCCCGCTCCTTCGGCGCATGTTCGTGGACGAGCGCGGCCAGATGATCGGCATCAACATCAGGATGCGGGATCCAGGGCACGACGAGCGGAAGATCATGCTCGCCGCCAAGGAGGTGAAGCGCATCCAGAAGACCGTGAAGAAGCCCCCTGGCGTCGAGCTCTATCAGATGGGGGGGCCGGCGATGCTCGCCGAGATGTACGATCTCGTGCGGAGGGACCTGTGGGTGCTCGGTCTGGCGCCGGTGGTGCTGGTCGGGATCTTCCTGCTCGTCGCCTTCCGGACGGCGAGGGGGGTGCTCTTTCCCCTGGCCGTGGTGATCTCAACTGGGATCATAACCTTCGGCGGGATGGTGGCCACGGGCCACCAGGTGAACATGGTCACCACCATGCTGCCCTGTCTCATGATGGTGATCAGCGTCTCGAACGTGATCCATGTCCTCGTGCAGCAGCGGGAGGCCGCGGCCCGGGGCGCGGGCAGGGACCAGTCCGTGATCATCGCAGTGGGGCGGGTGGGGCTGCCCTGCCTCATGACCAGCCTCACCACCGCGGTTGGCTTCGGCTCCCTGCTCCTTTCGGACGTGCCCCAGGTGCGGGAGTTCGGGCTCTTCGCCTCGGTGGGGGTCACGGTGGCCATGCTGCTCGGGGTGATCGTGGTGCCGGCCGCCCTGGCGCTCCTGCCCGTGCCGGATCCAGCGACCGCGCGAAGGGCCTCCGAGGGGCTGCTCACGAGGGCGCTCGACCGCATGGCGGCCTGGGGGCACCGCCGCCACACGGTGTTCACCGTGGCTCTCGTGGCGGCGATCCTCGGCGGCTGGGGCCTCACGAGGCTGGAGGCGGAGAGCTCCACCAGGGAGTACCTCCCCAAGGGGCATCCCCTGCGGGTGGAGTTCGAGATGGTGGAGTCGAACCTCATGGGAGGCGTGCCGGTCATCCTCCATGTCCAGGACGACACTCCCCACGCAACCCAGGGCGGGGAGGTCTCGGCCGATGCTCGGGGTGAGGCGTCCGGGCCCAGGGCCAGGCCAGCGGCCAGCCCATCGGCGCCCGGGGAAGGCCCTGGGGACGCGAGCGGGATCGCCGCCGAGGGCGCTGCCGAGGGAGCTGCCGAGGGCGAGGGCGAAGACGAGGTGATCGACGATCCGGACGAGGCCTCGGACCGGCCCGAGGAGGCGAGCCCTGGCGCTGGGGCGGGCCCGGGGACGGGGGCGGTCAAAGGGGCAGGGAAAGGGGAAGGAAAAGGGGCGAGCAAAGGGGCGGGGAAAGGGGCAGGGAAAGGGCCTGGCAAGGCGCGCCCTCTCGCGCCGCTCCGGTCGGTTGGCCGGGAGTCCTTGAAGAGGCCCGAGCTCCTCGCCGTCCTGGACGAGATCGCAGGGAGCTCCCAGAGCCTGCCCTTCGTTCGAAAGGTCATCAGCGTCACCGAGTACCTGAAGGAGGTGAACCGGGTGATGCACGGTGGGGATCCGGAGCACTACCGCCTCCCCACTGACCGGCGCGTCGTGGCGGCCTACCTGGAGATGGCGGCGGGCCAGGACCGGGACGGCCTGGCCAAGCTCGTGAGCTTCGAATACTCCAAGGCCAACATCACCATCATGATGGCCTATCCGAACACGAAGAAGATCAGGGAGCTCATTCGGAAGGTCAGCTCGCATCTCCGCCGGCAGGAGGTCAAGGATCGGCTGGGTCCTGGCGTGACGGTGGAGATCACCGGCATGGCCCCCATGCTCTCCCACGTGGCGGATCGCATCGTGGACGGGCAGATCAAGAGCTTCTTCACCGCCCTGGGGATCATCTGCCTGATGATGATCGGCGTGCTCTGGTCGCTGAGGGTGGGACTTCTCGCAATGGTGCCGAACGTGCTGCCCATCGTCGTGACCCTCGGGCTCATGGGCTGGGTGGGCATCAACCTGAACGTCACCACGGTGATGATCGCTTCCATCGCGCTCGGAATAGCGGTGGACGACACCATCCATGTGCTCTTCCGCATGCGCAGTGAGATCAGGGAGGCGGGGGGAGACCACGAGGTGGGCGCGAAAAACGCGATCCACTCCGTGGGCCGGGCCGTGGTGTTCACCTCGCTGGTGCTCTCGGGGGGCTTCGCCATCCTCCTCATGGCGAGCCTGATCCCAGCGGCGAACTTCGGCATCCTGGTGTCTTTCACCATGCTCACGGCCCTCCTCGCAGACCTGGTCTTGACGCCGGCCCTGATCTACGCGCTGCGTCCCTGGGGCGGGCCCCCGAAGGAGCCCGGCCCTTCTCCCCGAGAGGCGGGCGCTACCAACCCGGGTGGCCAAGCATAGGAGCCCCGACCATGCCCGACGAGTCTCTCCCGGCCCCGCTCCTCGACGTCAAGGGGCTCCGCTTCACCTTGCCAGGCCAGAGGACGCCGCTCTTCGATGGCCTCGACCTCACGGTTGGGCCAGGCGAGACCGTGGTGATCATGGGGGGCAGCGGCACGGGCAAGTCCATGCTCGCCTCCCTGCTCTTCAGGCTCAGGCCGGGTGCGCGGGTCGAGGGAGAGATCTCCCTCGCCCTCGAGCGGAGCGCCCTCCTGCTCCAGAGCGGCGCGGTCTTCGAGCACCTCTCCCTGGGAGGCAACCTGCGGTTGGTGCTCAGGCGGTTCAAGAAGCCTCACGGCCCCGAGGCCGTGCGGCAGGCCCTCGGGGCCGTGGCCCTCGACCACCACCCCCCGGGCCGGCGCGTGGACTCCCTGTCGGGCGGAGAGCAGCGCCGCCTCGCCCTCGCCCGCGCCCTGTGCGCGGACCCGCGCTTCCTGTACTTCGACGAGCCCTCCGCCGGCCTGGATCTCGACAACGTGCTCAGGCAGGGCCGACTCATCCGGCGTGTGGTGCGCCAGGGGCGAAAGGGCGCGGTGGTGGTGACCCACGACCCGCTGCTCACGGCCCTCGTGGCCGACCGGGTGCTGGTCCTCGAAGGCGGCCGCCTCGCGCCTCTCCTCGCCTTCGAAGGGGCAGCCGAGGCCCTCGACCCGGCCGAGGAGGAGCGCCGGGCCCGCAGGGTGGAGGCCGCCGTCGCGGGCCGCTTCGAGCCGAGGGTGATGGAGCTGGGCGGCTCCGGAAAGGGGGCCGGGCGAATCCTGGGCGCCCTTTCGCCGCTACGGATCGGGGACTACGCCCTGTCGGGGCTGAGAGCCCTCTTCTCCATGCCTGGCGCCCTCAGGCACCCTGGTGACTTCCTGTCCCTCGGCTGGCGCGGCTTCTCCCTCGCCGGGCTGGGGGGCGTCCCCTTCTTCGCCCTCATCGGCTTCATCCTGGGGGCCACCTTCATCATGATCCTGCTCGGCGCGTCCATACTCCCCGCGAGGATCACCCTCGAGAAGGTCCAGGCCGTGCCCCTCACGGCGCTCGCGGCGCCCCTCGTGGGCTTCCTCTTCGCGGCCCGCTCCGGCAGCGCCATCGCCTCCTGGCTCGGGGGCATGACCTACTCGAGACAGGTGGACGCCCTCAAGACCCTGGCCATCGACCCGGACAAGTACCTCAGGAGCCCGGTCTGGCTCGGGATGGCCGCGGCCTACGCCCTGTCCATCGCGGTGTTCTTCGGCGCCATGTGGGTCGGGGCCTGGGTGCTCTGCCGCGTGAAGGTCGGCATAGAGGACCCCACGCCCTTTCTGCGGCCCTTTGACAACGAGCAGATCACCGCCCAGGCCCTGATGAAGATCCCGCTCTACGCCCTGGTGACCGCCACGGTGACCACCCACCTCGGGCTCCAGCCCAAGCCCACCAGCGAGTCCGTGGCGAGGGGCATCACCCGGGTGATCATCGTCTCCACCGTGGTCGTGGCCCTCACCGAGCTCATCTTCGCCGGGCTCCTCGCGGTGGGGGGGGGGGCGTGATGGAGCCGAGATGACCCCTCGCCTGGCCTACTCCCCTGGCCCTGCCTGGCCCGAGCGCCTGGGCGCTCTGCTCCTGGTGCTCGGGCTCTGGGCCCTCATGGGCTTTATGGTGTGGGAGCTCGCCTGGCCCGGGCCCGCGCCCCGCTTCACCCTGGAGGCTCCCCCCACCGAGGGCATGCTGCCCCTCGATCGGCCCCTCACCATAAGTGGGAGCCTCTCCGGAGGCGCGGCCCTCTCCTGTAACGGCCGCGAGATCAGCCCAGGCCCGGGCGGGCGCTTCGAAGCCCCGGTGCCAGGGCCCAGCTCCCCTGGGATGTACGTGATCGGCTGCCGCGCGACGAACGGGCGGGGCCGGGTCTTTCCCTACAGCTACGCAAGGCTCGCCGGAGCAAGCGTCCCGATTGGAGATCCCATCCCCGACGCGGTGGTGCTGGCCGTGCCCCTTGCCTCCCTGACCCCCAAGGGCGGGCTCTTCGCGCCCCTCGCGAACCTCGTGGCCAAGCACCTCTCTCCTCCCGTCATGGCCGGCGCTGCGCGCCTCACCACCCAGTGGGAGGGCGCCACCCTGGGGCCCTTCCGGCTGGGCGGCGTGTCGCTCATCTCGGTTTACACGCGAGGCAGCGAGGACATCGGCGTGTCTCTCGGCCTCGAGCAGGTGGAGGTGGACGTGGAGGCGCCCCAGGGCTGGGTCCCCCATGGCCTTCCGGACGCGCTCCGCCGCTTCCTGCCGAACCTCGGGGGAAAGCGCACAATCCAGCTCGGCAAGAGGATCCCTTTGCACATCGGGCTGCGATGGTCATCTGGAGAGAAGCCGCGGATCTCCGTCTCGCTCATCTCTGGCGAGCTGGCGATGTCGGTCATGAAGCTCCAGCACTTCAGCAGGGCCATCGGGAGCACCATCATGCCGCTGCTCAAGAGCTGGAACGCCGAGCTACAAAGAGCGCTCAATGGAGCCGCCGAGGTCTTCGAGGCCCTTGAGAAGCTCCACAAGGGCCTCGAGGCCCGCCTCTCGAGGGTGGGCGCCCTCTTGCCCCCCCTGCCCGCCATCGTCTCGCCCTCCCAGCCGTCGGTGTGCCTGTCCCTGTCCCTTTCGAGCGTCCGTCCGCATCACAAATCCGGGCTGATCACCCTCCACCTCACGGCCAAGATCCTCGGCGTGATAAAGGGAGGCAAGCGCTGCGCCGACCTCGGGCCAGCCGGGGTCGTCCCTCCCTTGCCCCTCGGAGGCCACTCGACTCGTCGCCTGGCGATGGGCCCGCCGAGCATCCCTAAAAGCCTCTCGCGGCCCGCGATCCTCGTCTCCCACGACCTCTTGAACGCCTACCTCGCCGCGGTGTGGGCCTCCGGGGCCCTCGACCGAGTCCCCATCCGGATCCCGGACCTGGCCGAGCAGGGCTTCGACATCCGGAGCCTCGCCTACCGGCTGCCGCCCGTCCTCATCACCGCCCCGGATGGGAGGCTCCGCCTGGAGCTGCCCGAGCTGGGTGTGGACATGGGCACCCTCGGCGAGCCGAGGCGGCTCTTCGCCGCCCACCTGAGGATCCCCCTCGGAGTCGAGACCCCTGGCGCTGGCCGGCTCCGGCTGGGAGTGGATCCCAAGGCGCCGCCCAAGATCCACCTGCGGTGCGAAGAGGAGGCCGCGGGCCGGCCCGGCGCCCCTGGCGGCGGCTGCCCGGCCCAGTCCAAGCGCTTCCAGAGCCTGGTGAACATCGCCACCGACCTCGCGCTGCGGCCCGAGCTCGCCACCCCGCCTCTCGCCATCGAGGCGGCGCTTCCAGCCATCAAGGCAGCCGGCGTCTCCATCGGCCTGGGGAGCCTCGCGCCCCTGGAGAGGGGGATAAAGGTGAACCTGGAGGTGAAGCAGGCGAAGTAGGGGGTCTTTGCCGCCACCTAACGCGGCGAAGGCGATGGGTGAGGCGCTTTTCGCCAATACCAATAAAACCTGTTCTTATAACCAGTTATATTGTCTAGCATGGATTTGTCATGACATTGTCTGGCAAGCGTGGTATTCCATGGATACCAAGGAGCAGACATCATGGCGAATCGCCCTGCCCGCACCGAGAAGCTCGACCTGAGATTGACCCCTTCGGCCAAGCGCACAATCTGGAAGGCGGCTCAGGCAGCCAAGCGGTCCGTCAGTGAGTTCGTGCTCGAGAGCGCTCTTGCCAGGGCCGAGGAGTTGCTCCCGGACAGGCAGAGATTCGGTCTGGATGAGGAACAGTGGGCCGCTCTGCAGGCTGCCCTGGATGCCCCGCCTGCGACCAGGCCGAGGCTGGCCAGGCTCCTCGATGAGGAGAGCGTCTTCGAGCGCGGCCAGAAGGCATGACAGGCGGCAGGCCACCTTTCCGGATCGAGAAGCTCCGTCAAGGCCATCTACTTGCGGGGTTCGATTGCGGCAGGGAGGCGCTCGATCGCTTCCTCGTGCGTCATGCCCTCCAGAGCCAGCGAGCCGGATCCTCGAGCACCTATCTCACCATGGCCGATGAGGTAGTGATTGGCTTCCATACCCTGGTGGTGGGCCAGGCCGAGCCCGAGGAGGCGCCGGAGAGGTTGTCGAAGGGACTAGGCCGCCATCCGGTGCCGCTCATGATCTTGGCGAGGCTCGCCGTTTCCAAGGCCTGGCAGGGCAGGGGATTTGGGGCAGGGCTCCTCAAGGACGCCATGCTGAGGACCCTTGGGGCAGCGGACATCGCCGGGATCCGCGCCCTCGCCGTCCACGCCAAGGACGAGCAGGCCCGTAGCTTCTACGAGCACTTCGATTTCGTTCCCTCGCCAACCGATCCGTTCCACCTTTTCGTGCTGCTCAAGGACGTGAGAGCGCACCTGGGTCCATTCCAGTCGCCCCTATGAGCCTCGGGGCAGCTCGAGGGATGGGAGGGATGGCTCGGTCAACCGAAGCCATCTCCTTGCAGAGCCTCGGAAGGCCGGTGGAGCCACTCGGGGTCCACTCGGGGGCTCTACTCATTGACCCATGACGCATGGGCGGATACGGTGCCCTGGATGAACCTCGAGAGACCCGATGTCCTTGTTATAGGCGGGGGCAGCGCGGGAGCGGCGGCGGCCGCCTTTCTTGCGGAGGCCGGCAGGAGCGTGCTGCTGGTGGACGCTCGCGCCCCCGAGGCCGCCGGCGCCCGCTGGGCCAACGGCGTGCCCGGATGGTGCTTCGACGTCGCCCGAGTGGAGCGGCCCGCGCCCCCCGAGCGCCTGCGCACGGGCGCCACGTACCGGGCGCTCCTTTGCAGCGCGGACGGGTCGCGCCGGATCGAGGTGCCCGCAGACCCCCTCATCCACCTGGACATGCCGAGCCTGGTCGCGAGGCTCCAGGCCCGGGCCCGGGCAGCGGGCGCCGAGATACGGCGAGAGCGAGCGGTGGGAGTGGAAATGGACGGCCGCCGGGTGGCCGCCGTGCGTCTGTCCAGCTTCCACGATCGGGAGGAGCGCCCCGATGAGCGCCCCGAGAAGCGCCTCGATGCGAGCCCCGATGAGCGCCCCGAGAAGCGCCACAACGAGCGTCACCAGGAGCGCTTCGATGAGCGTATCTGCCGGCCTCTCCTCACCGTGGACGCCTCTGGCATGGCCGCGGTGGTGCGGCGCAGCCTGCCCCACCTCGAGCGCTTCGCCGCGCCCCTCGGGCCAAACGACATCTGCGTGGCCGAGCAGGGCCAGCACGTCATCCTGGACAAGGACGGCGCCAAGGCCTTCCTGGCCACTCACGGCGCCAGGCCAGGGGAGGCGGTCTCCTTCATGGGCCGCGCGGGGGGCTACTCCGTGGTCATGGCGGGGGTGGACGAGTCCCTGGAGGAGGTGGCGGTGCTGGCGGGCTCCATCCCGATGGGCGCCTGGCCGGACGGCCGCTCTCTGAGGCGCGCCTTCCTCGCCGAGCTTCCCTGGATAGGAGCCGCGAGGCAATCGGGAGGCGCCCAGATCCCCCTCGGCCGGCCTCTCCTCAGGCCAGCGGCCCCGGGGGTCGCCGTGCTGGGCGACGCCGCCGGCCATGTCTTCGGCCTCCACGGCAGCGGCGTGGGCATGGGTTTCCTCGCGGCCAGGCAGCTCGCCGACGCGCTCGGCCGCGCCTCCGATCCCGGCGACGAGGTCGCCCTTCATCGCTACTCGAGCGGGTTCCTCCGGACCTATGGCGGCCGCCTCGCCGCCGCCGACGTCTTCAGGCGCTTCAGCCAGACCCTGTCTGCCGATGACATCGCAGCTCTGATGGAAGAAGGCCTGGTGAACCACCGCAGCATGTCCGCGGGCCTGATGCACGCGCCCTTCGAGGCCAAGGGTCTCTCTCTCGGGTCCGTCCTGCGCTCCTCGGTCAGGCTCCCGCTCCTTTTCGGCAGGGCCGCGGCCATGGGCGCCCGCCTGCTGGCTGCTCAGCGCCTCTTCGACCACTACCCGCTCGGGCCGGACGAAGCGGCCCTCGCCAGGTTCCAGCGCGCCCTTGGGCTCCTTCTGCGTCAGCCCTGGGGCACAGATCCGCCGGGGTCAGCCCCGAGCGCCTTCGACCCGTGATAGTCATCATCATCAGGTCCCTTCCCTTGCCGGGCAAACCACGGTGACCGAATGGAAGCCGAGCTGATCTTTCACGAGACCCTGCACCAGCGCGTGGTGCTAGACACCCTGCTCGAGGCCAGGCGCTTCGTCTGGATCGCCACGGCTAACCTGAAGGACATGCACATCGCCATGGCCAGGGGGCGCTACCGGCCCATCCTTGAGGCCTTCGACGAGCTGGCCTCGAAGGGCGTCACCTTCAGGGTCATCCACGCGGACGAGCCCTCGCGCCCCTTCCGGGCCACCCTCAAGAAGTTCCCGCGCCTCGCCCAGGGGGCCATGGAGATGCAGGTCTGCTCCCGGTCCCACTGGAAGATGATCATCGTGGACGGCCAGGCCGCCTACGCTGGCTCGGCCAACTTCACGGGCGCCGGCCTAGGCGTGAAGTCTCCCCCTCGCCGCAACCTCGAGGTAGGCCTCCTCTCGAAGGACCCCGCCTTCGTCCGCCCGCTCTTCGAGGCCTTCGATCGCTTCTGGATGGGCGCCGACTGCCTTGCCTGCGCCTTCCGCCGCAACTGTCCCTCACCGATCTCGTAGGGACCTTTCGGCGTCTGCCCTCAACCGGGCCGCTCGCCCCTCACCCCTCACCCCACAACCCTCAAAAGGCTCAGCAAGGAATGAACGCGCTGCTAACCGCCGGGAAGTGGATGCGGGGTGCGGGTCGCTGATCGGGAGCCAAACTAACCCGAGGCCCGTCGCAAGACGGGCCTTTTGTTTAACGGCCCGTCGTCGTCGTCCCAAGCCCAAGTCCCGCAACAAGAAAACGGAAGTGCGTATTCCGGAGCAAGTTGGAGGCCCATTCCGGGCGAAGGTGGACACTCATTCCGGACCAAGCTGGAGACTGATTCCGGGCGAAGGTGGACACCCATTCCGGACCAAGCTGGATACCCGTTCCG
>JAVEWA010000784.1:0-2885 GCA_034004785.1 Polyangia bacterium | reverse complement strand
CTTCGACAGGCGACAAGTAGAACGGAGCCACCCCGCCTTGTCAATCGCCCCTCGGAGTTGATAACCTCTGGGCCATGATCCTCGGCTCGAGGAAGCGCATCCAGGTAAGGCTGCTGACTCACGGCGTCACCGCACGCCTCCTGCGGGCGGGGACCTACACCCTCGCCGAGAACGCCTCCGTGAAGGCCCTCCTCGAGGAGGCGGGGCCTCTGCCATCCGGCATTCCCCTGGTGATCCTCGTCGCCGGCGAGCGCGTGGAGCAAGGCCGTCGGCTCTCGGATGGCGACGAGGTCACGGTGCTGCAGTTCGCCGCGGGGGGATGAGGACCGTACTACCCGAGATAGTTCAGAAGGACTCGCTCGGCGGGGGCGGTGCGCCAGGGGAGGCTTGCCGGGGGTCCTCGGGAGGGGCTTGACGGTCCTTGGCGCCTCCGCCCTTGGCGCCGGGAGGCGCATCCTGCGGCGGCGCCCCCCTGCCCTCCACACCGGCGCCCGGGCCGCCATTCGGAGCAGCGCCAGGAGAGGCGTGCCCCGCGCCAGCGTGCCCCGTTCCAGCGTGCCCCAACCGCTGGGCATAGGCGAGCACCTCCCGAGGCATTGCCCCGGAGAGCGAGCAGAGCCGCATCTTTCTGCGCCCCACGGCCTCGGGCATGAGGACGAGGTCATTCCCAGGCATGAAGATCCCCATCCGGGGCCGCTGCTCCACGAAGTAGATCTGGCCCGCGCGCACCGTCAGCCTGAGCTCCGCCACGTTCTCCGCCCTCGACTGGATGAGGTAGTGACCGGGCCTCAGGTAGGTGAACAGGTAGCGAAACCCCCCCGTGGCGCCTATCCAGGTGCCGTTCACCAGCACGTCGAAGCGCACCGCCTGCCCCATGAACTCGGGTCGAATCACGTAGAGCAAGGCGTGGCCGGGCGGCGGGGAGAGGTTCCTGGCGATGACGTCCAGGCCCGAGGGGGCCGCGACCGTGGCCGGGCAGGCGCTGCATAGAACTCCCGCGCACGCCATTCCCATGACGAGCCCAGAGATCTTGACGCCTCGCAGTGTGACCCAGGCCTTCATGAGCATCACCTCGCCGCGCCCGCTTCTCTCGGCGTCCACGCCAGACAAACTCGACCCGTGCCACCACGTCCCCCTCTGGATCCCCTCTGCCGAGGCCACCTCGGAGGGGCTCAGGGCGACCGCGGGCGCGAGCGAACAGCCGCTCCCCGATTCTTGCACGTCCTCGAAACCAAGGCCAGAGGGATCTGGCCATGCCTGCAATACTCGCTTGTCTCGAGGCCAAGGCACGAAGTAGCCTGAGGGCTTGGGCCATCCCGAAGGAGACCTGGTGTGCAAAAGAACTACAGCCCGACTCACGTAGGCGGGAGGCTCGCCCAGGCACTGGCCCTCCTGATGCTGACCACGCCGGCTTGCGGAGATGACACGGACCCCGGCGATAACCAGAACAACAACTCCAACCAGGCCGGCCCCTTCTGCGGTGATGGGGTGCGGCAGGGCGTGGAGGAGTGCGACGAGGGCGCCAGCAACAGCGACACCATGCCGGACGCCTGCCGAACCGACTGCACCCTTCCCCGCTGTGGAGATGGGGCCCTGGACTCCGGAGAGGAGTGTGACAACGGGCCATTCAACGCCGAGATCCCGGACGCCTGCCGCACGGGCTGCACCATGCCCCGGTGTGGAGACGGCATCGTGGACGTCCTCGGCGGCGAGACCTGCGACGACGGAAACCAGCAGGACGGAGACCTCTGCCAATCGACCTGTCAGATCCCACGCTGCGGCGACGGGGTCACGGACACGGCCTTCTTCGAGCGGTGCGACGAGGGGGACTCCAACTCCGACGAGCCCGACGCGACCTGCCGCACGAACTGCCAGGAGCAGCGCTGCGGCGACGGCGTCCGCGACGCGGTGGAGGCCTGCGACGACGGCAACCTCCTCGCGGGCGACGGCTGCACGCCCGACTGCCTCTCCGACGAGACCTGCGGCAACGGCATCGTGGACTTCCTCGCGGGAGAGCTCTGCGACGACGGAGACAGCCAGGACAACGACGGCTGCGCCACTGGCTGCGTGCTCGAGCAGCCGGTCTGGCGGGAGGAGGCTCGGGTCCTCCCTCCGGCTCGCGCCCTCCACGCCATGGCCTACGACGCGGCCCGGGGGAGGGTCGTCCTCTTCGGTGGGAAGAACTTCACGACTTACTTCAACGACACCTGGGAGCGGCGCCCTGGCGGCTGGAGGGCCGCGGACCCCGCCACCATGCCTTCCTCGAGGAGCGGCGCCGCCATGGTGTACGACGCGGCCCGGGGCGAGTCACTGCTCTTTGGCGGGAGCCGGGGAACCAACTTCTTCGATGAGACCTGGACCTACGACGGCGCGACCTGGACCAAGCGCTCTCCCGCTGCCTCTCCCACCGCTCGCGAGCTCCACGCCATGGCCTACGACGCCGCCAGAGGCAGGGTCGTGCTCTTCGGCGGTTTCCGCTACGGCGACGGCTACCTCGGCGACACCTGGGAGTGGGACGGGACAGCCTGGCTCCAGGCGAGCCCTGCGGCCGCGCCTTCCGCTCGCCGCGCCCACGCCATGGCCTACGACGCCAGAAGGGGCAGGGTCGTGCTCTTTGGAGGGAACGCCAACGGCACCCTCAAGGACGACACCTGGGAGTGGGACGGGATCACCTGGACCCTCCGGACGCCGGCCGTGAGCCCCCCCGCCATGGAGCACCACGCCATGGCCTACGACGCCGCCAGAAACCAAGTCTTGCTCCTCGGGCGAGTCGACGCCAACAGCCCAGGCGAGACCTGGGCCTGGGACGGCTCCACATGGTCCCTGCGAAACTCGGTGCCCTCTGCTCAATCCAGGCAGCAGCACGCCATGGTCTATGACGTGGT
>JAVEWA010000783.1:0-2887 GCA_034004785.1 Polyangia bacterium | reverse complement strand
GGACCTCTCGACGACCCTCCTCGGCGCCCACGCCCAGCCGCCCGAGTATGCCGATAACCGCGATGGCTACGTGGAGCTGGTCGCCCGGCAGATGGTCCCCGAGGCCGCCAGGGAGGGACTCGCCGAGGCAGTGGACGTGTATTGCGACGAAGGAGCCTTCACCGCCGAGGAGAGCAGCCGGATACTCACTGCGGCGCGGCAGCACGGACTGGTCCCTCGCATCCACGCCGGTCAGTTCGCGGATCTGGGGGGGGCCGGTCTGGCGGCCGGGCTGAGCGCAGTCAGCGCCGACCACCTGGAGGCGGTCAGCGCCGGGGACCGGGCTCTGATGGCCGCGTCGGGCACCGTGGCGGTAATCCTCCCGGGGGCCGCGCTCACGCTGCGCTGCCCCTGGCCCGACGTCCGGGCCCTCAGGGAGGCGGGCGTGGGTATTGCCCTGGGAACGGACTTGAACCCAGGCACTTCCATGACTGCGAACCTGCCCTTGATGATGTCCCTGGGCTGCATGCAGCTCGGCATGACCGTGGAGGAGGCCTGGTGGGCCGTGACCAGGATGTCGGCCGTGGCCGCCCTGCGGCCCGAGGCGGGGGTCCTCCGCCCGGGGGGAGCCGCGGACCTCGTCATCTGGGACTGCGCCCACTACGCCGCCCTGCCCTACCGCCTGGGCGCCAACCTGACGCGCACGGTGATCAAGCATGGGCGAGTGGCGTTTGGGCCCTTGGCCGCTTCATGAGCTCCTTGTCACACAGAGGAATCGGCTCAGGCAGAAGAAGGCTCGCGCCCTGGCTCTTTGGCTTTCTCCTTGCAATCCTGCCTCTCGCGGCGGTTACCACTTGCCTGCGCTTCCTCGAGGCCGCGCCTTCTGGAGGAGGAGCACCCGGTCCGGCGGTCTGGTCCTTTTCGCCACGCCTTCCGAGCGAGACATACCGGGACCGGCGTCCTGGGCCCCAGGCCGAGCCAATGGTGGAGCAGGTCCGCTGGCTGCTCCACCCAACCACCGGCGTCCCGGCCCTCGCCTGGGCCGGCCAGACGCTGGAGCTCCTGGTGGGCGTAGCCTTGACGCTGCCAGCGCGCGGGGTCACGGCGACCTTGACCGCAAGGATCGACGGCGAGCTCCTCACCTACCCGCTGAGGGTCGTTCGGGTGGAGCCCCTCGCTGCAGGGTGGCGAAGCCGGGTGACCTGCGTGGTGCCTGCCTCGGTCCCCAGGGAGAGCTTCGATCTGGAGCTGGGCCTGCCCGATGGCCGGCGGGAACGTCACGCCCGAGCGGTGCGAGTGCTCCACAGCGACGAGGGCTCCTTGAGAGCCGCCATAATTGCGGATCACCAGCTATGGGATCCGAGCAGCCGGCTCTTGAAGGGCGCCAGGTTTCCTGGTCTGCACCCCCACCGGGGCTCTGGATCCGCGGCAGGGGAGATGGCCAGACAGGGCCTCGAGGAGCTCGTGCTCCTCGACCCCGATCTCGTCCTCCACCTGGGCGACC
The DNA here is from genome assembly GCA_034004785.1 of Polyangia bacterium. Taxonomy (GTDB): domain Bacteria; phylum Myxococcota_A; class Polyangia; order HGW-17; family JAJRWW01; genus JAVEWA01. Next base: position 1,404 of record JAVEWA010000783.1, on the reverse strand, counting down.
TCATCTTCGGCCTCGAGCCCCAAAAGGAGCTTCAGGAGGCCAAGGAACTCCTCGCCTCGAGCGGGCCGGCTGCCTTCTTCGTCCCAGGCAATCACGACGGCTACGCCCGCTACGGGATCGATCTGCAGGCCGCCCTTCCTCGCCTGGCGGTGGGAATGGTGGAGTGCCGCCGCCATCTCCAGGACCAAGACAGCTTTACTTGGCGCTCCCTGTGGGGGTTTCTCGGCTGCGTATACGGCGACATCCGCCCCGTGCTCTTCCGCCGTCTCCTGTCCGACGGCCTGGAGGTCTGGCGCCGCTCCATGGGACCCACCGAGTACGCCTTCGACCTCGGCCCCTTCCGGTTCGTGGGCATGAACACCTACGACGGCACCCCGGAACGCCGCCACGCCTTCTCCATCCAGGCCGACATCCGGGGCCTGCGGCTGGGCGCCCCCATGGTGGACAACTACGGCGGCTACCTGTCGGTGCCGCAGCTCCGCTGGATCGAGGCCGAGGCCAAGGACGCGAGCTCGCGCGGCAAGCGCCTCGTTCTGTATGGCCACCACGATCCACGCGGCAACCCAGGCGGCGCCCCATACCACGCGAACCAGCCTTTCCCCACCGATCCCGTCGGAGCTGGCCACTTCGAGGCCTGGAACTACGACGACCAGTGGGATTCCAATCCCGCTGACGACCGGGGCCCGGAGTCGGCGACAGAACACTCGGGCCATGCCCTGCTCAGGATCCTAGGCAGCCACGGCGGGCTCTACCTCTCGGGCCACGTGCACCGGGACAGCACCTCACGCGTCTCTCCCGGCGAGGCCCTGCGGGACGGCATCCTGGCCCGCCACCCGGTGAGCTTCCTTCAGATCACCACCGCCTCCGCCGCCCCTGGCGAGGGCGGATACTGGGGCACGAGGCTCATCCGCCTGCTGCCCGATGGCCAGGTCGAGAGCCCCCACTTCGCCCCTGACCTCGGCCTCCAGTCACTGCCCTTTGGAGGGCTCTGGCTCGGTCCTGTCCGAGGCGCCCGGGAGGTGGCAGCGGTGCACACTGCCCTCCCACGCCCCGTGCGCGTGCGGCTCCGGGCGCTCCTGCCCCACCGGACCGAAGGCTATCACTTCACCATTTCCCCTTCGCCGGCGCTCGTGGAGCTCGTGGACGTGGCGCAAGTCTCGGAGGGCCGGGCCCTGTACTACCTGGCGGCCAGCATCCCAGCGGCTGGAGCGGCCCTGGTCCGGAGCGGCGACGAGGTTCGACGCTTCGTCGTCTCAGCCTCCCCCCTCGCGAAGAATCGGCCTCCCGAGCCAGGGCTGGCTGTGAACGGTCGAAGGGCGCCTCACGGATCGAGGATCCAGGTCAAGCCCGGAGCCCTCGTGCTGCTCTCCGCCGATGGCGGCACCGACCCTGATGGGCACGGCC
>JAVEWA010000782.1:0-2888 GCA_034004785.1 Polyangia bacterium | reverse complement strand
GTGAGACGTCGGTGTCGCCCCGGGTGCGGGCCTTCCAGCGGATCGCCCCGGACAGGGCGTCCACGCAGAAAAGGAGCCCTGAGTAGGTCGAGGCGAAGACAGCGCCGCCGGCCACGGCCGGGGAAGACTCCACGCCGCCCGAGCCAAGGGGGCCCTCCAGGCCTCCCAGGAAGGTCCGCCAGATGATCTTCCCGGACTCGGGCTCCAGACAGTGCAGGTAGCCGTTCTCGCCGCCGAAGTAGAGCTTTCCATCCGCGACGCAGGGAGAGGAGTCGAGGTCACGCCCCGTCTCGAAGCGCCAGAGCCCCTTGCCCGTGGCCGCGTCCACGCAGTGCAGCCCGTTGTCCACGTTGCCGATGAAGAGCCGCCCGGCGTGGTAGCAGGCCGAGCTCTTGAACATGGCCCCGGCCTTGTAGCGCCAGGCGACCTTGCCCGTCGAGGCCTCGTAGGCGTAGAGGTTGCTGTCGAGGGAGCCCACGTACACCCGATCGCCCACCGCCACCGCGGTGCCGGTCCATCCCGTGCCGGTCCAAGGCTTCTCCTTGCGGTGAGCCGCCGCCGGAGACACGAAGGTGCCCATCCGGTGCTTCCAGAGCACCGTGAGGCTCTCGGCAAGGGGGCCAGTGCCGTAGAAGGTGTGCGAAGGGTTCCCCCTGAACATGGGTACGTCCGGGCCCTCGGTCCCTGAGGCCTGCCGCGGGGCCCCGGCGTCCGCCGCCCCGCCTCCGGCCGCCCCGCCATCCGGAACCGCCCCACCGTGACCAGCGTCATGCCCGCTGGTCCTGCCCTGGCCCGAGCCTTCAAGGGGCCTCGGAGGGCTGCCTTCCAAGTCCGTCCCGTCGCCGCTGGAGCCGCCTCCTCCCTTTCCCCTCCTGGGCGGCGCCGCCTTCCGCCCACAGCTCGAGAGCGTGAGGCCGCCGAGGGCTCCTAGAAACTGCCTTCGGTCCATCTTGGTCAGCTCCTCCATGGCTCGCTCGCCATCTTGGCGCGGCCCACTCGCCACGCGCTCGCCACTCTCGAAGACGAGCCCGGTGGTGGGTGGCTCCACCGACCGGCCGAGCGGTCAGCCTGCAATCGGACATCGGCCGCCTCCCGTCAATGGATTTCGCTCTCTCCGAGACCTTTGACGGGCCCTCATCCCTCCTGCGCCTCCCCGAGAACCTGTGCTAAACCTGCCCGGCGTGGCCGAAGCTCCTTCAAAGGGCAGCGGCCAGAGGGCTCCTTGGCGACGCCCCGGGCTCGGGAGGAACGAGATCAATGAAGTCAATGAAGATGGCGGACGCCCTCTCCCTCGGAGGGCGGCTGGCGCGGGCCGGGGTCCGGACCCTGGGGGTGTTCGGAGGCTCCACTGCCGTTGCCCTCGCCTACACGCCGGTCGCCATGGCAACGGGCGGAGATCTGGCCCTGGGCGCGACTTGGACGAGGCGCTGGGCAAAGGCTCTGGTCATGGGCTTCGGACTCAGGCTGGAGGTGCAGGGCGAGCTGCCCGGCTTCGGTGCCCTGATAGTCTCGAACCACAGATCCTACGTGGACATCGCCGCCCTCGGCTCCCTCTTCGACGCCTGCTTCATCGCCAAGGCGCAGATCCGCCACTGGCCCGTGCTTGGCTTCGCCTTCGGCATCTCGCCCACCCTCTTCGTGGACAGGGGCAACCCGGAATCTACCCGGGCCGTGCGGGAGGCGGTTCGAGACCGGCTGGCCCGCGGGCTCTCCATCATCAACTTCGCGGAGGGGACCACCAAGGACGGCCCCGGCCTCCTGCCCTTCAAGCGAGGTCTCTTCGTGGAGGCCCAGGCTTTGGGCATCCCCGTGGTGCCTGTGACCCTGACCTACACAGGGATGGACCGGCGAGTGGAATGGGTGGGCGACGACACCTTCTTCGATCACTTCCTGCGCCTCGCCGGCCATAGCGGCCTCACGGCCCATGTACACGTGCTGCCCGCCCTTCGTGCCAGCGACCATGCGGACCCCGAGCTCCTGGTGCGGGCAGTCCGGCGGGCCATGCTCCTGGATCTGGCCGGCCGGGAGGACATCCCCGCCGAGGCCTACCCGGAGCTTGCCTAGCCCGGCCCCTGCCGCCACACCGAGGGACCTTGCACGGGCCTCTTTTCGCCCGAGAGCAAAGACTCCGGGTTGACAGATCCATTTGAGCCGTGCTCCGATCGAGTCTGAGGCCATCGAGCCTGGGCTCCAGGGACTCCGGGCCGAGCCGTGAAGAGAAGTTGACGATGCCCAGAGCAAAAACAGTCGGCCGCGCGAGCCTGGCCTCGGTGGCTCGAATCACCTTGGCGCCGCTCATCTTTCTCGGCGCTGCCTGCCCTGGATCCTCCGGGGAGCTCGGCGAGGAGCACTTCGTATATCGCTGCGCGGGGATCTCGGACCCCTACTGCGACGCGGTGCTCTACGACAGCTACTGCTATGGCACCTGTGAGCGCCCCTTCGACGGCAACCTGGACGAGGAGGTGCCCGGTACCATCGCCCTCGGCTCCCGCTTCATGGTCCTGGCCGATCCGAGGGGCCTGTCGGCCATCACGCCCATATCCGTCTCGCCGAGCATAGTCGAATGGGAGGGAGATGCCTTTCGTGCGGTGTCCCCTGGGGAGGTGGCCCTGCTCGCCACGGAGGACAACATCGCAGAGGATTACATATACATACGCGTAGTGGAACCCGTCGGGATGCGGGTGGACCACATCGACGAGGTGGGCAAGAGGACGCGCAACATCTCGGCCCTTACCCTTGCCACCGGGGATGAGGGCTGGCTACGCGCCTACGTCGTGGATCAAGGGGGCGAATACCTCTACGGCGCCCTGCCCTGTCTCTGGAGCACCGAGGACTCCACCAACCTCGAGGTGGTCACGGATCCGACCGACAACCTCGTGCGCTTCACG
>JAVEWA010000124.1:0-13309 GCA_034004785.1 Polyangia bacterium | reverse complement strand
TACTGCGTGCCCGCGCCGCCTTCGGTGGCGGCCGTGGACAAGGGGGCCGAGGAAAAGCCCACGGTGAACATGGATGACGCCGAGCTCCTGGCAACCCTGATCGCCAAGGGCGACGATCGCTGGTCTCTCGCCACGATCCGGTTCAAGAGTAACCAGATGACCCGCATCGTGGCCATGGGGTCCACCCTCGATGACGCCGAGATCGTGAAGGTGGAGGAGAAGAGGGTGACCTTCAAGAAGGGCTCTCAGACCGGCTACATCGAGCTGATTCCGGGAGCCGCTAAGCGGCCCGCCGCGCCGGCCCAGCCTCCTCCTCCTGGGAAGCCTCCCGCGCCTTCGGGCAACGCCTGGCAGGACGCTCTGAACAGGGGGGTGCGCATGCTGGGACCGAACAAGTACGAGATCGACCGCTCCCTGGTCAACGAGTTCATAGCCAACGCCAATGTGGCGAGTCAGGACGCCGCGATCTTCCCACACACGCGGGACGGGAAGGCCGACGGCTACCGCCTGGGACGGGTCCGGCCCGGGGGGATCTTCGCCAGGCTCGGCCTGCGTTCCGGGGACGTGGTGAACAGCATCAACAACATCTCCATCAGCAGCCCCGACAAGCTGCTGAACCTGTACACGCAGCTCCCGGGCGCGAACCACATGACCATCGGCATCACGCGCTACGGGAAGCCGGAGTCCATTGACTACTCAATCAAGTGACGGCCACGAACGATCATCAAACGGAAGCATGATGACCAAGAAACCAACGGGCTCCTTCATTCCTCAGGCTGTCGGTCTCGCCCTGCTCATGCTCGGCGCTGCCTGGGCGACGACGGCTCATGCCCAGCCCGGTAGGGATCCCGACGGGCGAATGGGCGCTGCTCCATATCGGTCTTCGCACCGGGGTCCCCATCCACCGCCGGGGGCGGCGCCCCAGACCGGCGGTCAGACTGGCTTCGGCAGCCTGGCCGGAGAGCAGGTGTTCAACGAGTGCAAGAAGTACCCCCCGCACAAGAAGGTCAAGATCACCCTCAAGCCCGACTCCGAGCTGCACGATCTGGTCGCGTGGATCAGCGGTATGACATGTACGCGTTTCATCATCACGGGGACGATCCGGGCGCCGAAGGTCACCCTGATTTCCCCTACGCCGGTGACGCCCGCCGAGGCCTACCGGGCCTTCCTGTCCTCCCTGAACGCGATGGGGCTGACCGTGCAGCCGAGTGGCGGCTATTTGAAGATAATCGAGATTCAGAACGCTGCGCCCCTGCCCGTGGCCACCTGCGGCCCGGGGCAGCGCTGTCCGACCGACGAGCGGGTGGTCACCCAGCTCATTCGCCTCAAGTACGTCGAGCCAGATGACGTGGCCAACGTGCTCAGGAGCCTCACCAAGGGATCGATAATCACCTACGGCGCGACGAGCCTGCTCATAGTCACCGACTCGGGCTCAAACATCGATCGGCTGAGGAAGATCATCCAGAGCCTGGACGTGGAGGCCGGCGACGAGAAGATCTGGATAGTCAGGATCAAGCACGCCGAGGCCGCGGACATCGCCGCCAGGCTGCTGGAGGTCTTTCCGGCCGCTGATGGCGGCAAGGGGGCGGCTGGGCAGCCGGGCAGGCGCCCTCCCTCGGCGGCGCAGCCTCGGTTCGACGGCCGCAGGAGGCCCATGCCCGCGGCGGCTCCTCGGCAGGATCTGGTGTCAGTGAAGGGCGGTGGCAGCGGCATCGCCGTGTCCAAGATCATCGCCGACGAGCGAACGAACCTGCTGATCATCGTGGCCGACGAGCGCTCCTACCTGAGGGTGCGATCGCTCATCAGGAAGCTCGACATCCCCATAGCCGGGGGCGAGGAGAAGATCCACATCGTCGCCTTGGCCAACGCCAATGCCCAGGATCTTGCCGCTACCCTATCGGGCCTGACGGGCGGGAGCGGGGGAGCCCGTCGCACCACGGGGAGAACTGCGACCAGGGGCAGGACGTCGGCTCGGCAGGGCCGCCAGACCTCGGGCCGGCCTGCCGCTTCCGGGGCGAGGGCAGGGGCGGTCTCCTTGTTCCAGGGAGAGGTGCAGGTCACGGAGGATCAACCGACCAACTCCCTGATAATCGTGGCCCAGACAAAGGACTACCTGGCCCTCCTGAAGATCATCAAGCAGCTAGATCAGCCCAGGCGACAGGTGTTCGTGGAGGCGACCATATTGGAGGTGGCCCTCTCCAAGACCAGGGAGCTCGGCCTTTCGTTCCATGGAGGCTACACGGTGGGGAGCGGAGACAACCAGTCCCTGCTGCTCGGCGGCAACAACGCCACCAAGAGCATCTTCCTGGATCCTGCCTCCCTCATGGGGCTCGCCGCTGGGCTGCGGGGGCCGGAGCTCAAGAACGCCGAAAGCCTGCTCGGCATCCCCGGGATCAGCTTCCCTACCTTCGGCGTCTTCTTCCAGGCGTTGCAGTCCAACAACGACGTGAACATCATCTCCTCTCCCCACATCCTCACCACGGACAACGAGGAGGCGGAGATCTCCGTGGGCGAGAACGTGCCCTTCCAGTCCTCGATCTCGGGGATGGGCAACCTCGCCGGCTCGCTCGGCACCGCCGCCACGAGCGCCATGTCCGCCATGTCGAGCTACTATCCGATGCAGTCCATCCAGCGCCAGGACGTGGCCCTCACCCTGAAGCTCACGCCCCACATCAACGAGAGCGACTTCGTGCGCCTCGAGATCGATCAGGAGATAAACGAGGTCAAGTCCATAGATCCAGTGGTGGGTCCAACAACCACCAAGCGGAAGATCAAGACCGTGGTGGTGGTGAAGGACCAGCAGACCGTGGTCATCGGGGGCCTCATCACGGAGAAGGTGAAGGAGTCGGTGCAGAAGGTCCCCCTCCTCGGGGACATCCCGATCCTCGGTTACCTCTTCAAGAACACCACCAGAACGCTCGAGAAGAACAACCTGCTCATCTTCCTGACGCCATACGTCATCAAGGATCAGAGCGACCTGCGGCGCATATTCAGGAGGAAGATCCAGCAGCGCAAGGAGTTCATCGAGCGTTATACGGCCTTCAAGGACACGGATCTGGACGCGGTGATCGACTACCGGCACAAGCGTGGCGTCCTCGAGGAGATCAACCGCGCGGCCCGGATGTCCGAGGAGGACTCCGCCATGCGGAAGAAGGCCCTCCTCGAGTCGCAGGAGCCGGACGTGGACGGCCCCGTCCGCTCGCACCAGGACGACGTGAAGATGCTGAAGAAGCTGCAGGAGGAGCAGGACGCGCATCCAGAGTCTGAGAAGCCGCCGGAGCCGCCCAGGCCCGGGGGGCCAGGGGCGCGACCCGCTCCCGCTGACGCCCCTTCAGGAGCCGCGCGTCCAGGGCCGACCAGGGCCGCACCAGCGCGCGCCCGGCCGGCCCCACGTCGCCCAGCCGAGCGGCCGAGGCCCTGAGGACTGCCATGGCGCGCGATCCCCAAAGGCCGGATGAGGACACCAACCCCTGGTTCCAGCTGGACGCCCAGGAGCGGCGTTCACCGGCTGGCGCGGGTGAGGTGGAGCGGGGCGTCGTGGCCGCCAGCGCGCCCCTGCAACCCCCTGGCCCAGAGGAGCCGCCGCTGGGCTCCGTGCGTCCTGGGTCCGTTCACAGGGCCGTTCCGCCTCCCACGCCTGCGGCAGCGCGCACACCGGCTCAGAAGGCTCCTTCCCCCGGGGTGTGGGGCGAGCTGGGCTTCGGCGCCCTCGAGGCCGACTCGGCGGAGCCACCTTGGGTGTCGGCCGCACAGGCTGGGTCGGAGTCCCTTGCAGCCAGCTTGGAGGACCCTCTGCCCATCGTCCTCGTTCCCGACGCCCGCGGCTCAGCGAGGAGGCATCGTCTTTTGGGCGAGATCCTGATGGAGCAGCACGGGGTCACCTCCGAGCAGATAGAAGGGGCCCTGCAGAGTCAGAGCATCGAGGGTGGCAGGATCGGAGAGCACCTGATGAGGACCCGGGCGGCCACCGAGGATCAGGTCCTCCGGGCCGTGGCCACGCAGATTGGCCTCCCCTACAGGGAGGAGCTCGCTCCGGAGGACGTGGACGGCAGCCTGCTTGCCGAGCTGCCCATAGGCTACGTGAAGCTCCAGCGCTGCCTGCCGCTTCGCATCACCGAGGGCGGCTCCGTCAGCCTGGCCATCGCCGATCCGCTGAACGCCACCGCCATCGACGACGTGCGGACCCTGCTGAGGGCTGCGGTGGAGCCGGTCGTCATCCCGCCGGCGCGCATCCTGGAGGTGATCAACACGGTCTATACGAGGCGGGGGGACGGCGTCGAGCTGGCGGACGGAGAGGAGTTTGGAGAGGGAGACGCAGAGGAGCTCATCGACATCATCGATCTCACCGACGAGGCCCCCATCATCAGGTGGGTCAACTCGCTGCTCTTCAACGCCGCGAAGGAGAGAGCCTCCGACATCCACGTCGAGCCGGGCGAGAAGTACGTGGTGGTTCGCAACCGGATCGACGGCGTGCTCTACGAGGTGAAGCAGGCCCACAAGGGGTACCTCCCCTCCATCGTGGCTCGCGTGAAGATCATGGCGGGTCTTAACATCGCCGAGAAGCGGCTGCCTCAGGACGGACGAATCCGGCGAAAGATCGCGGGCCGCGACATCGACATGCGCGTCGCCACCATCCCAACCGCGAGGGGAGAGCGTGTGACCATCCGTCTCCTCGACAGGACGGCGGTGCTCCTGGACCTCGCCGACATAGGCATGGGCCCCGACCATCTGGAGCAGATCCACGAGCTCATCACGCGGCCGCACGGCATCCTCCTGGTGACTGGCCCTACCGGGTCTGGAAAGACCACGACCCTCTACTCTGCCTTGTCCAAGATCAATTCCCCCGACAAGAACATCCTCACCGTCGAAGATCCGGTGGAGTACCAGCTGGAGGGCATCAGCCAGGTCCAGGTGAACCCCAAGATCGAGTTGACCTTCGCGGCCGGGCTCCGGTCCTTCCTGCGCCACGATCCAGACGTGATCATGGTGGGTGAGATCCGCGATCTGGAGACCGCCGAGATCGCGATACAGGCTTCTCTGACGGGGCACCTGGTCTTTTCCACGATCCATACCAATGACGCCGCTGGCGGCATCACCCGGCTCGTGGACATGGGCGTGGAGCCCTTCCTGGTCGCCTCATCCCTTTCGGGCCTCCTTGCCCAACGCCTGGTCAGGCGGCTGTGCGGCGAGTGCCGGGAGCTCTACCAGCCCTCCGTGGACGAGATCCGGAACCTGGGCATGGAGCCGGAGGCCTTTTATGCCGGAGCCATTCCTCCACACCCTAGGGGTGAACGGGACGGGGATCCGCCTTCTCCCGGGCACGCCTTCAGGGCGAAGGTAAAGGGCTGCTCTGCCTGCCTTGGCACGGGCTACTCGGGCCGGGTTGGCATCTACGAGCTCCTGATGCTCGAGGACAACCTCAGGAACCTGGCGCTCAAGAACACCGACGCGGTGACGATAAAGCGGGCCGCGGTGAACCAGGGGATGCGAACCCTGCGGGACGACGGGGCCCGGAAGGTCGTGGCCGGGATCACCTCCATCGCGGAGGTAATGCGAGTCACCCAGGAGGACGTGGCCTAGCCGCGCATGAATAGGAATGCCGGTTTTTGCATACAAGGGCATTGGCGCCGCGGGAAAAGAGGTTACCGGCATCAAGGACGCCGATACCGCAAAGGCCCTGCGGACCATGCTGCGACGGGATGGCGTCTTCCTCACCGAGTTCAAGGAGGCCAAGGCTGGCAAGGCGGCCGAGGCCGAGCAGGAGGGCAAGGGCCTCTCGAGAGAGGTGCACCTCTTCGGTTCGGGAATATCGAAGCGCCAGGTCGCGATCTTCACGCGGCAGCTCGCGGTGCTCTTGAGGAGCGGGATCCCCCTGGCAGAGGGTCTCAGCACACTCACTGAACAGTCGGCCCACCAGGGCCGCCGGAGCTCCGGCGACAGGCTCCAGCGGGTGCTTGGCGACGTTCGGCGCCAGGTGAACGAGGGGTCTTCCCTGGCAGACGCGCTGGGGAATCACCCAACGGTGTTCCACGAGCTCTACCTCAACATGATCCGCTCGGGCGAGGCTGCGGGCAACCTCGAGGAGGTTCTGGATCGGCTCGCGGACTTCATGGATCGCGACCTCGACCTGCGCGGCAAGGTCTCGGGGGCGCTTCTATATCCCGCGATCATGTCGGTCGTCTCGGTGCTCATCCTCGGGATCCTGATGGTGGTCGTAGTCCCGAAGATCACCCAGATCTTCGATGACATGGAGCGGACTCTCCCCTGGAACACTCGCTTTCTGATCTCGGTCTCGGGCTTCATGGGAAGACGCTGGTGGGTAGTAATACTGGGCACTGGGCTCCTGGGCACACTCTTCTACCTCTGGAAGCGTTCACCTGGCGGGAGGGCCATCTGGGACAGAATGCTCCTGTCTATGCCCATCATCGGGGGGATCATCCGGCACATGGCCATCAGCCGGTTCAGCCGGACCCTGGGGACGATGTTCCAGTCGGGTGTGCCGCTCTTGCGAGCCCTGGATATCTCCAAGTACGTTCTCACGAATACACAGCTCCAGGAAGTCATCACAAAGGCAGAGACGGGGATCAGGGAGGGCGAGAGCATCGCGGCACAGCTCAAGAAGAGCAAGTACTTCGAGCCCATGGTGGTTCACATGGTCGCGGTGGGGGAGCGCTCAGGGCAGCTCCCGGAGATGCTGCGAAATGTGGCCGAGGCCTACGAGAAACAGGTCGAGTCCAGACTGGCGAAGCTGACCGTGATGCTCGAGCCACTCATGATAATCGTGATGGGCGGCACCGTTGGATTCGTGATCTTCTCCATAATCATTCCCATCCTTCAGATGAACGAGGTCGTGCAATGACGCTCCGCGGCGCGAAGCGCCCCAAGGAGTCACACCCGCGAGGAGGCGTAGAAATGAACACCGGCTACAGAAATCACAAGGCAAACGCCACCAGGCTGCAGCGGGGCATGACCCTCATCGAGATAATGGTGGTCGTGCTCATCATGGGGCTCATCATGGGCACGGTCGGCTACGCGGTCTTTCGCTACCTGCGCCGCTCCGAGATCAAGACCACCAAGATGAAGGTGCAGCGGGTGCTGGACGCGGTGCAGGAATACATGGCGGATCCCGACTCGGGCCACCAGGGCAACTGCGTGACGGATCTGAACGTGCTGGTGCCCGAGCGGGTGAAGAGAGACATGCTCAAGGACGCCTGGAACCAGCCGCTCAAGATCACCTGCGCTGGAGAGCGGATCTGCGTTTACTCGGTGGGACGGAACAAGAGTGACGAGAATGGCGGCGGAGACGACATCAAGGCCTGCACAGAGACCGACGGCAAGGACGACTGACGGATCCAGGTCGTCCACCAGCCGTTCGCTCTGCGGCGCCCATGGGGCGCAGCGCGGGATCACCCTCATCGAGCTCCTGGTGGCGCTCATCATCGGGCTGGCCCTGGTGGTGGCGGCTGCGGCCAGCATCAGGAGCCTCGACACGGTGAACACCCGGACGGCTGCTCGCTTCATGGCCTCCACGCTGCGTTTCGGCCACGACCGTTCTCGCGCGATGGGCCGGGATCACAGGCTCATCTTCGATCTCGACGCGGAGGGTGGCACCACGGTTCGAATCGAGATCGCCGAGAAGGGGACGCAGCTGATGCCAAGAGACCTCGACGAGGCCTGGAAGCAGCACCAGGCCCTCTCCGACGGGGACCAGAATGAAGAGGACCTCGAGACCACCACCAAGGGCGGCCTCTCCAAGAACCTGCTGGCTCTCCCTCGTCCAACGGGCCCGCAGTGGAGTGAAGTGAAGCTGAGGACGAAGCAGGCCAATGAGCAGCTCGCGAAGTCGGGCCGCCTCGTGAAGTCGATCTACCTGCCGAGGCTCCAGGAGGAGATAACCGAGGGCAAGGTGACCCTCCACATATGGAGCGGTGGAAGGGTGGAGCGGGCCGCGATCTACATCTCTGATCCAAGGGATCGAACCTATACGCTGATCACCTACCCACTGACCGGTCGGGTGAAGATCCACGACGGGCGAGTCGATCTTCCCCGGGATCTCGAGAAGACCGACGATCTCGGAGAAGCGGTGGAGGGGCGATGAGGTTATGGGGTCCATACGGCCCGCTTTCTCGGCGCAAGCCGCATTCCCGTGGGTTCACCCTGCTGGAGGTGTTTGTCGCCACGGCGCTCCTCGGCTTCTTCATGGTGCTTTACCTCGAGAGCCTGACGCGCTCACCCGACCGCGCGAACCGAGCCAAGCTGCAGAGCGTTGCCACCATGCTCGCGCGTGCGAAGCTGGTCGAGATCGAGGCAGAGCTCCTCAAAGACCGCTGGGAGCAGTTCGACGACGAGGAGTGCGGAGACTTCACCGACGAAGAATACGGGGGGATGGATCGTTACAAGTGGTGCGTCGCCATTGACAAGATAGAGCTCCCAGACTCCGTGGACGTGGACGGCGTGGTGTCGAGAATGCTCGGAGTGGGGGAGACGGAAGATGGAGAAGAGGGCCGCTCGGATGGAGCCAGCGGCGGCGCCGCCAGCCCCATGTCCAACCTCCTCGGGCTCTGGATGGGGGGCATGGGTGGCTCGGGAATGTCGCAGGGAGGAACTTCGGGCACCGGGACAACATCTGGTGGCGCATCTCCCATCACGTCGCTGCTCGCCAGCTTCATCGCGCCGTTCCGCTCCGTGGTGGAACAGGCCATCAGGAGGGTCACCGTGCGGGTGTCCTGGACCTACCGGGGCAAGGAGGAGGCCGTAACGCTCCTGTACTACATCACCCGGCCCGATCTCGTGGACCAGGCCATCATCGGCGGATTCATGCAGGGCGGACAGCAGGGCGGACAGCAGGGCGGTCAAAAGGGCGGTCAACAGGGCGGGGGCAAGACCAAGTGACCAGGCGAGCCACAGAACTCGGAATGACCCTGATCGAGGTCCTGGTGTCCATGGCCGTGATGGCCGGGATCTTCGTGGTCATCTACGCGACCTTCGACCGTACGCGCCGGACCTACTCCGAGGTGACCGCCATCCAGGATCGCTGGCACGTGGTGCGGAGCGGCATGCATCGTATGACCCAGGATCTCTCGATGGCCTACATCAGCGTCAACGAGGACCTTGCGGCCGTGAACCGCCGCACCTATTTCCGCCTGACGAAGGGGAACTACGGGATGGAGCTGCGTTTCTCCTCCTTCGCGCACCGCCGCCTCTACCAGGACGCAAACGAGTCCGATCAGTGCATCATCCAGTACTTCCTCGCCCCCGATCCGGATGATCGCGGCAAAGTGAGCCTCTTTCGTCGCGAGACCAGGAGACTCGGAAACGAGGAGCCGGACAACCTGCTGGGCGAGGCCTACGTGCTGATCGACGACGTGGAGGACCTGCACTTCGAGTTCTTCGACAAGCCCGAGGACAAGTGGCGCGAGGAGTGGGACACCACCACAGTGGACGGGCAGAACAACCGCCTGCCCACCCAGATCCGTATTCACTTGACCATCCGGAACGAGAAGGACAAGCCCATGACGCTCGTGACCATGGCGCAGCCAGCCCTCACTGACGCCCTGTCGTTCGTACCTTCGGGGGCGGGGGCGACTGCCCAGGGAGGCGGCGGGGCAAAGGGGCGGGGAGAGAACCCCTTCTCGGAAAAGTGGAAGGAGCAGCTCAACCGCCATCGGAGCAGCCTGGGCGGCCCCGCCGGAGGGGGGAGATGATCAAGTCGCCCATGCCCAGACCACGAACGCGGGCGGCCCGCCTCTGGAGGTTTCTCAACCAGGAGCTGGGCAGGCCGGAGCGTGTCGCCTCTCCTCGGAGGCAGAGGGGCGTCGCGCTGATCTTCGTGCTCGTCTCGGTGACGCTCCTCGGGGCGCTGACCGTGGATCACACCTACAAGTCTCAGATCGATCTCGCCTCTTCGAACAACGCAAGAGACGAGGTCAAGGCCGAGTTTCTCGCCAGGTCCGCCATCAACCTGGCCCGGATAATGCTCAAGGTCCAAGAGCGGGTGATCGACCGGAACCGCCAAGCCATAGGGCAGTTCCTCGGCAAGGATCTCCAGGTAAGCGATATCTTACCGTTTTTGCTGGAGATATTCTTTGGAAACAGCGACCTCTTGCAGAGCTTCGGCATGGATCGACAAGACGTGAGAGGGCTCGACATACCGAGGAACTACGGACTACCCCGCATCGACGCAGTGGACTCCGAAGACGGGAAGTTGAACGTGAACTGCGCTTTCGTCCGGTCCGAGACTGACACGCAGGTCCAGCTCCTGGCTGGTGAGCTCCTCACGCTCTTCATGAACCCTCGCTACGAGGAGCTCTTCCAGCGCCTCGACGAGATCGACGATCCCGATCGGCCGCGCGCCTTAGCCCGGGCCATCATCGACTACGTGGATCCGGACACTGCGTTCTTCGGGGGAGGGGGGGGCGCGGAGAACTACAAGTACTCGGCGCTGGAGGATGGGTATGAGGAGAAGAATCACCTCATGGACTCGGTGGAGGAGCTTCACCTCGTCCAGGGCATAAACGACGAGGTATGGTCGCATTTGGGCCCCTCCTTCACCGTATACGGCTCCTGCATGCCGAACCTCTGCGCGGTGCAGCCGGGAAACTGGATGGTGGCGGCGGCTGTGATAGTGAAGGCCGCAAAGGACGACAAGAACCCCGTGCTCTACGACCCGATCCTGCTCGCGCAGGTCTCCCAGGCGGCGCTCATGACGCTGCAGTTGTCTGGGTGTACGGATCTGGGGCTCTTTGCTCAGGGAGCGGCTAATCCCTCCGCCTTGATGACGGCCATGTCCAACCCAGCGGCTCTGCTCGGAGGCGGAGGTGTCGGGGCGGGGGCGAACCTGCCAGGCGTTGAGCTCGACAACCAGAAGCTCCAGGGAGCCGCCTACATCGGGGCCCGCAGGTTCTACCGGATATCCGTGACAGGAATGGCCGGGTACGGGGGGCGTGACAAGCTCAACAACCCCATCTGGCGGGTCCACAAGTCCATCACCGCGGTGTGGGATCAGCAGGGGTTCAGCACGGCCACGGGACAGAGGGGCATGTTCGTGCACTGGAAGCAGGATTGAGCGAGCTCCGGGCTAGGACGGGCCCGTGACCAGGAGAGGCGCATGGCGCAAAGGATCCACGGAATAGATCTCGGCAGCTACCTCGTGAAGGTCGCGGTGATGGAGGTTGGCTTCAGGCAGACTTCCCTCAGGGACATCATCTCCGTCCCGGTGGCCCACTTCGCGAATGAGATGCCTTTGCCCGCGCCGGCCGCCGAGGACATCAGCCCAGGTGACAAGATCAACGGGTCCGAGCGGAGAGGTGGAGACGCCGAGGCTTCGGAGACGCCCTCCAAGGCTGCAAAGGAGCCTTTTGGCGGCAGCACGGCCGTGATTGCCGCCCTCGGGGAGGCGCTGCTCAGGGCCGGGGATCGAGCAGATCTCACGGTCCTGGGGCTCCCAGGAGACATGGCGAGCTTGCGGGTGCTCGAGTTTCCTTTTCACGACCAGCGCAAGGTCTCGGCGGTCCTCGGTTACGAGCTGGAAGGGCAGATCCCCTACGAGATGGATCAGGTGGTGTTCCAGCACCAGCTCAGCGAGGTGCCTGGCGGTGGCGGCCGGGCCCTGGTGTCAATCGCGAACATCCAGCGTACGGAAGGCCTCCTGGCCCTCCTCGGCACGCTGGGAGTCGATCCCCACGCCATCATCGTCGCGCCGCTCGGCTATGGATATCTCGGAGCGGAAGTGGGGGCGCAGAGCGACCCCTTCGCCTTGCTCGACATCGGACACGAACGCACGAACCTGGCTGTCCTCCGGGGGAACGTCACGGTGCTCGCGAGGACCCTATCGCGGGGCGGGGCCCAGATCACCCGGGGCCTGTCGGCCCTTTACCAGATCCCCGAGGATCGCGCGGCCGAGATCAAGCACGCCTATGCCCAGCTCTCCGCGCCTGGAGGGCCGCTCATCCCCAGCGACCGGGCGCCCATTGGCGAGGTCGTTCGGTCCGAGCTGCTCCCGCTGGCGCAGGCGGTGCGCCAGTCGCTTCTCGGCGTGAGGCAGCGGGAGGACCTCTATCCACGGCGAGTGCTCCTCTGTGGCGGGAGCAGCGCGATCCGCGGGCTCCCAGAGTGGCTCGCCGAGGAGCTGGAGCTGCCAGTGGAGGTTGCCCTCCCTGCTGGCGCACCCAGTGGCGTCGGGGCCAGGGGTCAGGTCCTGGCCGTTGGATTGGCGCAGACCGCCGCAGACAGGCGTCTCCCGTTGACGAACCTCCGGATCGGCGCCCTCGGAAGGAAAGAGGAGCACTCGCTTTTCAGGAAGCGCGCCCTGTACTTCGCCTGGACCGCTGTGCTGGTGCTCGGCCTACTGACTCTGAACGGATTCTTGGCCTTGTCGAACCTGCGGAAGGAGGAGCGCAGCCTGCGTGCGAATCTGGCACAGACGACACTCATGATCTTCAACAGGCCGATAAACTCCGAGGTAGAGGTGACGAAGCGGATCAACACGGCCCTCAAGGGCAAGAAGGCCTCGACCCTCCCCATCCCCGAGGCCTCGGCTTTCGCGCTCCTGTCCGAGATCTCGCGCCAGCTGCCTCCCAAAACCGAGGTTACCCTGAACGTCACACGCCTCCACATTCGAGAGGGCAAGATCGACTTCGAGGGGACAGTGAAGGACGCCAAGGAGGTGGACAAGGTGGTGGAGGCCCTGAAGAAGGTGAAGTGCTTCGATAACGTCACCCAGGGACGGGTCAGCGAGGTGACCGTCAGGGAGATGGTGGATGGTGAGGTGAAGAGTGACAAGCGGCGGAAGTTCAGTGTGGATGTAGCTCACGAGTGCATGTGAGGTGTTGACATGGCTCCCGTGCTCGACAAGCTCGTAGACTCCTTTTCGCGGATGAGCGCTCGTGAGCGTCTCCTTCTCACGGGGCTGGCAGGGGCCTTGGCGGTGCTGCTGCTCGCCCTGATATCCTATCTGATCTTCGATGGACTGGACGCGAGGAGGACCACCAACGCCAGGATTCGCGCGGTGACCGAACGCCTGGAGAAGAACCGCGCCAGGCTGTCGGCCAGCAAGACCGAGGATGCACGGATGGACGTGAGGCTGGACAAGAAGCCTCCGGCGTTGCAGAGCCACATCGAGGGGCTGGCCAAGCGATTCGAGATCGAGGTCAAGGACTACAAGCCCGGCAAGGACAAGGAGTTGGGCTCGCAGAAGCGTGTGCTCGAGCGCTCCGTGGTGATCAGCATTTACGACATCGATCTCGACAAGCTGACCAAGTTCATGAACGCAATCGAGACGAGTGGGTTCGTTATCCTCATTAAGGAGCTG
>JAVEWA010000123.1:0-13344 GCA_034004785.1 Polyangia bacterium | reverse complement strand
TGGCGCTATGCAGCCAGCGCTGCGGAGACAACATCATCAACGGATCCGAGCAATGCGACACAAGTCAACTCGCCGGTAAGACCTGCCTGAGCTTCGGCTACTACACCGGCACTCTGGCCTGCAACCAGGCGTGCAGCTTCAACACGGCCGGCTGCAGCCAGTACTGCGGCGATGACACGGTGAATGGCTCGGAGTTCTGTGATGGGGATCCCCCATACGGAATCCACTGTACAGACTATGGCTACGACGCGGGAAGCCTCCGCTGCGCAGAGTGGTGCGAGCCTGACTTCGATAGGTGTCGGAACTTTGGGTGGGAGCCCATGGCGTCGAGCGCTTACGGACAGACTCTGAATGGAGTCTGGGGCACGAGCGCCTCGGACGTCTGGGCCGTGGGAGACAGTGGTACAATCGTTCGATACAACGGTTCGAGGTGGACAAACTACTCCAACTCTGGTAGCAGGCTCCTCGCGGTCGGCGGCACGACTTCGAGCAACGTCTTCTTCGTAGGAGAAACGGGCACTATACGACGTTGGAATGGCTCGACGATTGCAGCCCAGACCAGCAATACCACGGCTGCAATCCAGGGAGTCTGGGGTGCTCCGACATTGTACGTTTGGGCGGTGACCTATAGTGGACAGATTCTTAGGTACTACAACGGCGCTTGGTCCGTACGAAACACACTTGCGAACACACGCCTCTACGCGGTATGGGGCACGGCCTATGACAACTTCTACGTTGGTGGTGAGGACTACTCCACCGGGTCCTACGTCATCTATCAGTGCACCTCTACTCCCACGTGTACTTTGAGGTACTCCGCAGCTGGGACAGGGGCGAGGATCCTAGCTATCTGGGGGAATGCTACTGGAACGCGGATCTGGGCATCTGGTACAAATGGCAAGCTAGTCTACTTCAACGGGACGAGCTGGGCGGCTCAGACCTCGCCTGCGCCAACAAGCCAGCACTATGCCCTCTGGGGAGCAGCCGAGAACCGGATCTTCTTGGCGGCCAATGGGGTCATCTACAGGTGGAATGGACGGGTCTGGAAGGCGACGACCTCGAACAACACGAACAGAGTAAATGGGATATGGGGGGCCGGAGCAGGTCGCGTCTTCGCCGTTGGGGACGATGGTACCATCTTGGTCTGGAAGGGGAATGACACAGCCTATACTGGATACTCCTTTGGTGCGGGCCCTCGTGCAGTATGGTCCTTCTCGGATACCAGCGCGCTCGCGGTCGGACCTAGTGTCTGGTGGTACAATGGAAACACGTGGGAATGGATGGATAGCGCTCCCACGACTCTAAGGAGTGTCTGGGCCAGCAGTGAAATTAACGCGTGGGCAGTTGGCGGAGGCGGGACGCTTGTATGGTACAACTATGGGAATGTAGACAGCGTCAATAGCACAGTAACGACTGATCTTAATGACATATGGAGCTATGATGGAGGCAACCTGTACGCTGTAGGAGCAGGGGGAACGATACTCCGATTCAACAGCGGTACCTATGTTGCAACGATCATGTCGAGTAGCGGAGCAGACCTCCAGGCGGTGTGGGGTTTTTCTGGTTCGGACGTCTTCGCTGTGGGATCTGGAGGGACCATCCGACATTATGATGGAACATCCTGGTCAACCATGTCGAGCGGAGTCACAGACGACCTGACTGGTGTATGGGGATCGAGCGGTAGCAACGTCTATGCGGTGGGTCGCCAGAGAATCCTCAAATACAATGGCACATCCTGGTCTGTCCTCAACACGGGAATCAATGGTGTACAATTCTATCGCGTCTGGGGGGTTGGTGCTGATGACTTCTTCGTTACCACGGACGACTATGGCGCCGTCCACTGGGACGGCGTGCGCTTCAGCCCGGTTCTGCTCCCAACCGGCGGATATGCAGGATGGCGAGTCCACGGCACAGCGGGTCAGTCGTTCTTCTTCACGAATACGATGTCCACACGCATCGTAGAACTCCTCTACTACGGCAGCCTCTCGACTCCATAGGTTCCACTCTGTTGCCGAGGGCATCGGCGCTCATGGGGATCTCCGAAGAGCGGCAGCAAGGCCTTCGAGAGCAAACGGATAATGAAGGAGCCGGGCCGGCTCGGCGGCCCCAGTGTGGTGCTCTCGTGGCTTCCCCTCCATAGGCAGAGGTAGCGGACGGGCAGCAGTAGCGGTGTCCCGGCAGCCTTCACCGCCAGCGTCGGCGAGCCGGGAAAAGGTGCGCGTCAGGGCAAGACGTACGGTAGCTGAGTCTGCGGTAGCCAAGGACACTCGGGCGCCGTCTGCGGTGCGGACTTTGGTGAGGTTGCTCAGGCGTCAGCGAGCTGCCGCCACCCGATGACCCGGCAGCCCTCGCGCTCGTAGGACTTCGATCCCCCGTAAATGATCCAGGGGGGGAGCGAGTCGTTTCCCCCAAGGGCAGCCCATCTTCGGAGCGGGCCGATCCAGTCGGAGGCGAAGGTCGCACCGGACTTGATCTCCACGGGCTGCAAGCCCTGCGCGGTCTCGAACACGACGTCCACCTCGCTGCCCACATGGTCGCGCCAGAACCAGAGCTCGGCGGGCTCCCCGGCGTTGAACCGCTGCTTCACGAGCTCGCTCACCACCAGGGTCTCGAACAGGGCGCCGCGCAGCGCATGGGTGGCCACCTCCGCTTGGCGACGGATCCCAAGGAGGTAGCAGAGGAGCCCAGTGTCGAGGAAGTAGAGCTTGGGCGTCTTCACCAGGCGCTTGCCGAAGTTCCGGTGGTAGGGGGGGAGGAGCCTCACGAGGTAGCTCGCCTCGAGCACGGTGAGCCACTGCCGCGCCGTGACGTGGGTGATCCCGCAGTCTGCGGCCAGGGCGGAGAGGTTGAGGAGCTGGCCTGATCGACCGGCGCACATCTTGAGGAACCGTTGGAATTGCGACAGGTCGCGTACAGCGAGCATCTGGCGTAGGTCGCGCTCGAGGTACGTGGGCACGTAGCTCCCGAAAAAGTCGGTCGGCTTGAGGTCCCGGTCGTAAAGCGGCGGGTACCCGCCGCGGACAAGTTGCTCATCGAGGCTGGCCGGCAGGAGTGACTCGGCGGCGATCTCGTTCAGGGAGAGCGGGAGGAGATGGACCAGACCGACGCGGCCGGCCAGGGACTGGGAGATGCGGGACATGAGGCCGAACTGTTGCGAGCCGGTGAGCACGAAGTCGCCCATCCGACCTCGCTCGTCCACCACGCCTTGGAGGTAGGAGAAGAGCTCGGGGGCCCGCTGGCACTCGTCCAGCACCGCCCCGTCCGGAAATCGGGCAAGGAACGATCGCGGGTCGCGCTCGGCCATGGAGCGCTCGTCGGGGTCCTCCAGAGTGACGTACGGGCGGCGCGGGAACGCGGCGCGGGCCAGGGTGGTCTTGCCGGACTGTCGTGGTCCGGTCAGGGCCACGATGGGGAAACCCTGGGCGAGGCGATCCATGGTGGCGGCCGCAGTGCGGGGAATCATGGGGGCATTTTACAAATTGAAGGCACAAGTTTCAATTTGTAAAACACAGGGTGCCAATCGGCAGGCCGAGCTGCTTGCATAGCCGTTCTCATAGCCGTTCTCATGGCCGTTCTCATAGCCGTTCTCATAGCCGTTCTCATGGCCGTTCTCATGGCCGTTCTCATAGCCGTTCTCATGGCCATCGAACCCGCCAGCTTGGACGTGCATGACCGAACGGATACGGTTTTTGCATGATTTTGCAACCGTATTTCGGCTCGATACGGCTTCCTTGACGGGAGGCATCTTCTCCTCGACATTATGCATTTGAAATGCATAATATCACCCAAAGGAGTGGTTATGGGTTCCTCATATATCAAAAGGTCGCTTGAACCGGTCCTCAAGAAGGCCGCCTCCGAGTTCCCGGCAGTGGTGCTGACCGGGCCGCGCCAATCTGGAAAAACAACGATCCTGAAACATCTTTTCGCAGGACTATACCGATACGCTTCCCTTGAGCCTCCGGACGTTCGCGCGTCGGCGATGGAAGATCCGCGCGCCTTTCTCGAGATGCACCCTCCTCCCGTGATATTCGATGAGGTGCAGTACGCTCCCGGCCTACTTCCCTACATCAAGGAGAAGATCGACGCGGACCGGCACAAGAGCGGGCAGTACCTGCTTACCGGGTCGCAAAACCTCTTGCTCATGGAAAAGGTAACCGAATCATTGGCGGGTCGCGCCGCCATCCTCAGACTGTTACCGCTTTCAAGACGGGAGGCGGAGGGAAGACCGCTGCTTCCTCTGCCGTGGGAATCCGGGCGCGGGGAGTCCTCGGAAAAGCACCTTTCGTTTCAAAGTCTCTGGGAGGCTTTTCTGAGAGGTGGATACCCGGAACTTGCCGCCAACCCCGATCGGGATTCAAACCTGTGGCAGGCCGGCTATGTCCAGACCTACCTTGAACGTGACGTTCGCAACCTCAGGCAGGTAGGTGACCTGTCCCAGTTCCAGAACTTTCTCCGAACCCTGGCGGCAAGAAGCGCCCAACTACTGAATCTGACGGATGTTGCCCGTGACCTCGGTGTCGCGGTCAATACAATCAAGGCCTGGGTATCCGTGCTGGAAGCAACCTACCAGGTGATTGTCCTTCGTCCATACTTCGCTAGTGTCGGCAAACGGCTTGTCAAAACACCGAAGATCTATTTCACGGACGTGGGCACACTTTGTTACCTCACCGGGCTGAAAGATCCGGAGCATGCGGTTTCCGGCCCTATGGGGGGCGCCATTATGGAAACGGCGGTGCTCTCGGAAATCGTCAAGGCCCTTGTGCATCGCGGCATCGAACCGCGCGTCTACTTCTGGCGGACCATCGCGGGAACAGAGGTGGATGTAGTGGTGGAAGCAGAAGGAAAACTCATTCCCATCGAGATAAAGTTGTCGGCCACGCCGCGCCCGACCATGTCTTCCGCAATCAAGACATTTCAGAAGGACCTGGAAGGTGCATCAATGCCGGGGTATGTGGTGCATCCGGGCGATATCAGGCTGCCCTTGGCTCCCGGAGTGACGGCCCTGCCGTTCGCTGACCTGTGACTGCTCTTCTCAAAACGACCATGCAGGGGACGCTATTTACTCTTGCCGACTGCCAGCTCAATCCATCGAAGCGAGCCTGGGGTGATCGAATCCACGGGGCGAGCCAGCGGCGAGACGGGGTGGGGAGTGACTAGAATCCCGTGGCGAGCTAGGCATCGAAGTGGGCCTGGGTCACCCGAATCCCGGGGCGAGCCAGGCGGCGAGACGGGGACCCCCGGGGTGGGGGGTGACTAGAATCCCGGGGCGAGCCAGGCGGCGAAGCGGGCGGGGCTTACGACGCCCTCGGAGAGGAGGAAGGCGTCGGCCTGGGCCACCAGGGCTGCGCCCTCGGGGCCGCCCTGCAAGAGGCCGAGGTGGCGACGGGCGGCGGCGGCGGTGTCCCTGCAGCCGGCGGCGTCGAGCTTGGCAACGGCATGAGCGAGGGCAAGACGCACAGCGGATGAGATAGCCGAAGGGGAGGATGGTGGAGGTGTAGCGCGTGCGCTCGCGGCGCCGTCAGTTGCAGAGACGAGCCGGAGGATGCCGGCGGTGAGCAGGGAGGCCCAGGCGGTGGTGAAGGGCAGGCCCTCGGCGCCCAGGGCGATGGCAATGCGGGCGGCGCGGGCGAGGTACAGGGCCCGCTCCGCAGGGAGCGCAAAGGAGGAACCAGAGGAGGAAGATGCGGAGGCAGAAACCTCTGCAGCGGCGCAGACTGCGGCGCGGCCGAGGATCCACAGATGGGCCGTCCTGAGGACGCCGCTCTTGAGGATCATGCTCCTTGTCAGGCGCTTCTCGTCGCGCCTCATGGCGTCCCAGGCGGCGCGGCCCTGTCCCAGGTAGATGAGCCGCTCCGTAACAGAGGTCGTGTGCATGAAGTGCTGCGTGACGTAACGGTCCCTTGGCCAGGTGTCCAGGAGACCCTCGAGGGTGGAGGCCGACCGGTCCGGATCGTCCCTGACCAGCCAGAGCGGATTGAAGAAGGCCTGGAAGTTCGTGAGGGCGAAGCGGTCTCCCAGGCGATGGGACTCGTCCAGATAGCGCTCGTGCCGCTCGGCCAGCTCGCGCAGCCTGCCCTGGCGGCAAAGGGAGAGGCAAAGGAACCAGCGCGTGCTGGACTTTTCGAACTGAACCCCGTGGCAGCTCCGAAGGTATCGCTCCTCGGCCGAGATCATCTGCTGGGAGGCCTTCTCCCACTCTCCTGCGTAGAGATCCAAGACTCCGGAGATGGAGATGCTCGTGGCGAGGGCGGTCTCGTCGTCGTTGGAGAGCGCCAGGTCCACCGCGTGCTTGAGGCGCCGTTTGGCCCAGGGGATCTTCGTGATGTCCACCGCCACCCGGCTCATGGCCTCCATGTTGAAGGCGGAGGCCAGGGCCGAGGGCTCTCCTGTTTCGAGGGCGAGGAGCATGTGGCGGGTAAGGAAGTCCACGCCGAGGAGCACGTCCACGTTGATGAAGCCCTGTCCCACCGTGTAGTAGAGGTCCAGGCGCTCCAGCAGATGTCGAGGCACCTCCTTGGTTTGTATGATCCTATATCCAGAGCCTCGCAAACGGAGTCTGAGCTGGTTCCAAAGAACCGACCGCATGGAAGCTGCCGGAGTCTTGGGCATGGAGACGCCCATCCTGTGCATCACCTCACCGAGGACCGCCTTGCCCCGATCCAGGTAGCCGCCGGTGAGCCACTGCTTGGCGGCCCGCTGGAGAAGCACGAGGCGTTGATCCGGCTGGGCCTCCCTGGCGGCGGCCTCGTAGGCCTCTGCGGCGTCGGCGGGACGGCCGGCGTTCATGAGGGCATCGCCCAGCTTCTCGCCCAGGGCCGCGCGATCTGCCGGATCCGAGGAGAGAGCCAAGGCGGCCCTGATGTGCTGGGCGGCTCGGTCGAAGGCCAGCTTGCCGAGGGCGGCCTGGGCCGCAAGGCGGCTGTGGTGAAGCGCCCGGCCAGGATCTCCCGCGGAGGTCCAGTGGCGGGTGAGGCGCTCCACCTCGGTCGGGGCGAGGGCCTCGTAGGCCAGGGCCAGGCGGCGATGGAGCTCTGTCCGGCGGGGCTCGGTCAGGGTTTGAGCCACCTGCTCGCGGATCCGGTCGTGGTAGGGCTCCACCGGGTCCGGCTCTCGCAGGCCCTGCTCCTTGAGGAGGCCCTGGGCCGCCAGGTCCGCCATGCCGAACACCCAGTAGGCGTGCCCGGGTAAGAACTCCGCGGCTTGGCGGAGGAGCGCCCGCGGGATGGCCTCGCCAGCCACGCAGAGGAGCTCGATGAGCTGGCGGGTCTGGGCGGGCAGGGCGTCGAGCTGGAGCGAGATCAAGCGGTCGAGGGCGAGGGCCCCTGGCGAGGCCATGGGGAGGTCATGGGGAGGGACCGCGGAGACACTCTGTGTATGGGCCTCGGAGGTACTCTGCAGAGGGGTAGTGTCGTCGCTCGCGGGCGCTTGTAGTGTGTCGTCGCTCGTGTGCGCTTGTAGTGTGTCGTCGCTCGTGTGCGCCTGTACTGTGTCGTCGCTCGTGGGCGTTAGCGTGGCATCTGGGCGCTCGCGTGATTCATGTGTTGACGGTCGGGATGATAGGAGCTGCCCGCCGCCCTGGGCCAGGAGCTGCCCGCCGCCCTGGGCCAGGTACTGCACCAGGTGCCGCAGCAAGAACGGGTTCCCCTTGGCCTCTTCGAGGACCGAAGTCAGGGCATGGCGGACGCCGCCCGAGGCGGCGCTGCCGAGGAGGCTCTCGGCGAGGGGGCTGTCGGCGAGGAGGCTCTCGGCGAGGGGGCTGTCGGCGAGGAGGCACTCGGCGAGGGGGCTCTCGGCGAGGGGGCTCTCGGCGAGAAGGCTCTCGGCGAGGGGGCTGTCGGCGAGGGGGCTGTCGGCGAGGAGGCTCTCGGCGAGGGGGCTGTCGGAGAGGAGGCTCTCGGCGAGGAGCTTCGAGTCTCGCGCCGACAGTGGGGCCAGCTCGAGTTGGTCGAAGGAGCGGGATGCAGCCTGGCTGCCGATGAGCCTGTCGAGGATCTCGAGCGCCCTCGGGGCCTCGCTCCTTATTGCCGTGACGAAGAGGATCGGCGCTTCGGCGGTGGCCCTTGAAAGGGCCGACAGGAGCTCCAGGCTGTCTGCGTCCGCCCACTGGAGATCGTCCAGGGAGATGATGAGCGGGACGCTGCGAGAGAGGCGGGCGAGGAGCGCGCTCAGGATCGAGAAGGCCCGGGTCCGTCGCTCTGCCGGATCCTTGGAGCCTGGAGGGGAAGCAGCAGGTTCAGGCTTGCGCTGCTCAGCCGGGTCAATGGAAGAACCGTCCGGGCAGGCGAGGTGCGCGAGCCTCTCCCAGGGCTCGGCTCTTTGGGACCACTCTGCCTGGAGGCGGCCGAGCACTGGAAAGAGCGCGGTGAGCTCGGAGAGGTTCTCGGGCAACAGGGGCTCGAGGCGCTTCCTGGGCCAGCGGCAAAGGGCGCTCGAGAGCTCGTCCACCAGGCCGTCGAAGGCGTTGTAGGGGACCTGCTCGTGCTCGCGGCAGCGGCCACGGAGGGCGATCAGGTCGGGGTCTGCCTGGGAGCGCTCGGCGAGGAAGTGATGAACCAGGGCGGACTTGCCGATGCCCGAGGGGCCAGTGACGAGGAGCCAGCGGGCCGCTCCCCGGGCCCGGGAGTCGTCGAAGCCCCTCCGGAGGCGTCCGAGCTCGGCCTCCCGGCCGAGGAGCGTCTGGCCCTGGGGAGCGGCCAGGCGGTAGATGGAGGGGCGCGCGTGCAGGCCGGGCTTTTCGGCGTGGAGGCGGCGGAGCACCTCGAGGCCGCCAGGCCGCGCCCCAGGGTCTCTCCTAAGCAGCTCCATGCAAATGGAGCCGAGGTCCTCAGGGACGCCGGGCCGGAGGGCGCCCGGGGGCGGCGGATCCGTCTCCTGCTTCTCCGCGAGGACGCGATAGGGATCGCCCTTGAAGGGAGGCTGGCCTGTCAGGGCCTGGTAGAGGATCGCTCCCACGGCGTAGAGGTCCGAGGCGGCCGAGGGAGGCCTGGAGGCGGCCTGCTCGGGCGCCATGTAGGCCACGGTGCCGGCAAAGGCCAGGTCCTCGGGCCTGGGGCCGGGCCGCAGATCCGGCAGGACGTCGGCCACCAGGCCGAAGTCGAGGACCACCACGTGACCATCCGGGGTGACCAGCACGTTGGAGGGCTTGACGTCCCGGTGGACCTTGCCGCTCCCATGGAGGGCGAGGAGCCCCTCGGTGAGGCCGAAGATCGAGGTGCGGAGCCGCGCCTCCCGCCTGGAGGGCTCGTAGCCGAGGGAGGCCACGAGGTCGAGCCCCTCCACGAGATCCATGGTGAAGTACCAGCCGAGGTCGAGCCAGCCGAGCTCGTGAAGGCCGACGAGGTTCGGGTGCCGGATGGGCGCCACGGCCCTGTAGGCCCGCTTGAAGCGGAGCAGCTCGGTGGGAGACTGGGAGCGGAGGACCTTGAGGGCCACGGGGCAGCCGCTCGCCTGCTCCCTGGCCTCGTAGACCGTGCCCATGGAGCCCGAGCCGAGCTCCCTCAGGATCTCGAAGCGCCTGGACTGGGCGAGGGTCTGAGAGGGGGTCTGAGAGGTGGGCTGAGAGGAGGGCTGGTCCTCCCGGGAGAAAGCCACGCCGTGGCCGAGGGTGCCAGGGGCCACCGAGGGAGCCAGGAGCGACACCAGGGATCGACAGGCCGGGCAGAGCTCCAGGTGGGCCTCCACCTGGGCCGACTCCCGCTCGGTGAGGGAGCCCTCCAGAAAGGCCGCGAGGAAGTTTTCGTCAGGGCATCCCAAAGTAGCGCTCCGAGGAAGTAGTCACCAAGCCCTGTTTCTTGGCGTTCGTAGAATCGGTAACCCTCGACAAGATCCCCCACTGCCTCGTCGAGGATCTGGACTTTCACTTGAGCGGCTCTCGGAGCCTGTCCTTCGCCTCATTCCAGTCAACAAGCTTTGACGAGCCATCCTTGAGCCGAAGCTCGCGGGCGCGGAGCACGTCCTCATGCCAGGGCGGTGGCGGGACGTTCTCGGGTTCTCGGCTCAGGTCTTCCCACAAGGCTTCGAGAAGCTGGAGCTTCTCCGCGATCGTCATATCGTCAAGGGCGAGTGGGTGAGCCATGTGAGACGTCTCCAGCACCTCCAGGCACTGAGGATAGGTTAGCTGGACTGATTAGTTCTGGCAATCCGGGAGTAGCGGGTAGAGGGCGCCCCGCTCAGGGCTCGGGCGGGGGCGGGGCGAGGACGTCCCTCGTCTTGGCCCCGGGGAGCTGGGGCCCCACCACGCCCTCGCGCTCCATGATCTCGAGGATGCGGGCGGCGCGGTTGTAGCCGATTCGGAGCTGGCGCTGGACCCAGGAGGTGCTCGCCTTCCTGGACTGGGTCACTATGAAGAGGGCCCGGTCGTACAGGTCGTCCTTCTCGGACTCGTCGTAGCCGAGCTCGCCGTCCTCCTCCTCGGGCTGGAGGATGTCGAGGTTGTAGGCCGGGTCTGCCTGCTGCTTGAGGAACTCCACGACCCTGAGCACCTCGGCGGTGGACACGAAGGCGCCCTGGATCCGCTCGGGGGAGCGGCCGCCGGGCATGAAGAGCATGTCGCCCATGCCGAGGAGCGCCTCGGCGCCGTTTCTGTCGAGCACCACGCGGGAGTCGGTCTTGGAGCTGACCTGGAAGGACATGCGGCTCGGGAAGTTCGCCTTGATGAGGCCGGTGATCACGTCCCTCGAGGGCCGCTGGGTGGCGAGGATCAGGTGGATGCCCGCGGCCCGGGCTTTCTGGGCGATCCTCGCCACCGAGGTCTCCACGTCCTTCGGCGCCACCATCATGAGGTCGGCGAACTCGTCGATCACGATCACGATGTAGGGCAAGGGCTCGGGCGGGCTCTCGAGGGAGCCCGCCTCCTCGTCGGTGTCGGGGTCCGGGGCCTCGCGGACGACCTTCTCGGCGAGGGCGCGCTGCTCCCGCACCTTTGCGTTGTAGTCGTCCACGCTCCTCACGCCGCTTTCGCCCATGAGCTGGTAGCGCCGGTCCATCTCCGCGACGGCCCACCTGAGGGCCTGGTTCGCCTGCTTGGGGTCCGTCACCACCGGCAGGAGGAGGTGCGGGATCCCCTCGTAGATGTTGAACTCCAGCATCTTCGGATCGATGAGGATCATGCGCACCTGGTCTGGCCGGGCGCGGTAGAGCAGGCTCATGAGCATCACGTTGATGCCCACGCTCTTGCCAGACCCTGTGGAGCCCGCCACCAGCAGGTGGGGCGCCTTGGCGAGATCGCAGACCGTGGGCTTGCCGGAGATGTCCTTGCCGAGGCCCATGGTGAGGAGGCTCCTGGCCTCGGCGAACACCGCGTCCGAGAGGAGCTCCTGGATGAGCACCGGGTCCCGGTTCTTGTTGGGCACCTCGATGCCGACGGTGTCCTTGCCCCGGATCCTGGCCACGCGCACGCTGGTGGCCTTCAGGGTGAGGGCCAGATCCCGGTCGAGGCTCTCGATCTGGGAGAGCTTGGTGCCGGGCGCCGGGCGGAACTCGTAGAGGGTGACCACCGGGCCCGGGTGCACCTCGGTGACCTCGCCCTGGATGCGGAAGACCCGAAGGGCCTGGGTGAGCCGCTGCGCCAGGTTCTGGATGTGGTCCCGGTCGATGCTGTGCTCCTCGATGGAGGGGGTCTCCAGCATCGAAAGGGGCGGGAGCTTGAAGCCGTCGGCCGACACGGGGAGCACCGAGCCGAGCTTTCGCCTGCCTCGCTTGGACCGGGCCTCGGGCTCCACTATCCTCAGGCCCCCGCTCTTCGGGGCGGGCCCCTCGCCGAGGTCGGGATCACAGGCCTTGTCCCCGGCTGGCTCGGGGTCTCCGAGAGCCGCCTCGGGGGCCACGTCCGCTGGCTCGGGATTCTCCTTCGGGGGGCCGATCAGGGCAGGAGGCAGGGCCTGCTTGTCGGTGGGGCCGAGGTCGGCCGCCTCTTTTGCGACGGCCTCGAGAGGCGCCGAGAGGCAGAGGGCGTTGCCCTGGGGGCTGGCCTCCATCGCCTGCCAGGTGAAGATGCGCCGCAGCGCTCCGAGGAGCCGCCCGAGGAGGCTCGCCAGGCCCTCTGCGAGCCGCGCAAAGCCCCGTCCGATGCCCACGGCCACCTGGACCAGGGAGGCCTCGGTCGCAAGCATCAGGCAGAGCACCATGGCAACCGACGTGACCAGGTAGGTGCCCGCCGAGGAGAAGAGGGCCACCAGCAGCTCCCCGAGGATCTCCCCTCCCTTGCCTCCCGCCGTGAAGCCGTGCACCACGTGGCCGGGGAACATGCAGTGGAAGAGCACCGAGCCCGCGACCGTGGCGCCCAGGTAGCCCGCCCAGACGGTCCAGCGGATGGTCTGGCCCCGGCCCATCAGGGTGCGAAGGCCGATGAAGCCCACGGCCAGCACCACCAGGTAGGAGCCCAGGCCGAGGAGCGCGTAGAGCGACAGGGCGAGCATGCGGCCAAAAGGCCCCATGAGCTTGCCAGCGCCGAACTGGAGCGAGACGAGGGCCGTGAAGGCGAGGAGCGACAGGGCCAGGAGGGCGACCCCAAGGGCTTCGCCGGCGAGGCTGTGGCGCGGGGCGAGGTGGCCGGGCTCTGGGTTCGATGAGCCCTTGGAGTTGTTCTTTGGGCTACTTTTGGAGCTGCCTTTGCCTGCCAGCTTGGAATCTGCCTTGGCCGGGGTCTTGGACCCGGTCTTGGACGGGATCGCCTGCTCATCTTCCGAGGCAGGGGGGGTGGCCTGCTTGCGGCGCCCTTTGCCCTGTCTGGGAGGCGGGGCTTTGAGCAGCACTTCTTCGGCCAGATCGGGCTCTTTCTCGGACATGGCCCGAGTATGGCACCGCACGCAAAATCGGGCAAAAATCCAGGAAGTTACCTGATATTACGAGGGATCCGGCCAAGAGGGCTTGCCAAGGACCAAGGCGTAGGCTCAGGCTGGATCTTCGGTCTTGGGCGCCGAGGGCAGACCTGCCTCGGGCGTGGGCTCGTTGGCCAACACGTTGGGAGCAGCCTCGGAGCTTGGAGGCAAGGGCTTCGAGGCCTTGCCAGCTCCGGGGATCTCTGCGGGGGCAGTGTCGGCGTCGGGGTCGATGGCCGCCGTGGGAGCTCCCAGGGCGCCGGGCGGAGCGGAGGTGGCGGGGACCTTGGCGGCAGGGACGGAAGGCTCTTTGGGGGAAGCGGTCTTGGTCGGTGGAGCCTCGATGGGCTCGCCGTCTTCTGGCTCTGAAGCTTCGGGCTTTGGGGCCTCTGGCTGTGGGGCCTCTGGCTTTGGGGCCTCTGGCTGTGGGGCCTCTGGCGGTGGGGCCTCTGGCTTTGGGGCCTCTGGCTTGGGGGCCTCTGGCGTTGGGGCCTCTGGCTTTGCGTCCTGTGCTTGTGCGGGCTCTGTC
>JAVEWA010000781.1:0-2911 GCA_034004785.1 Polyangia bacterium | reverse complement strand
TGGACCGTCCCCTGGACGTTCTGGCTGAAGTAGTCCGTCACCTGGCTGACCCAGTAGCCCCCCGAGGCAGGTCCCGGCGAGGCCAGCACCGAGAGGTTCGCCGCGAAGGGGTTCTCCTCCGGCGGATCGGTGTTCGGGCTGGCGTCGTACAGGGTGATGTCGTTCAGCTTCCCAGCGTTCGTCAGGAACTGGAGGATGGGCCACTGCGGGTCCCCGGTGTCGAACTCCATGCTGGACATCTGCTCGAGGGTCAGGGAGTAGGGGAACACGTTCACGTAGCCGTGCTGCTCCTCCACCTCCAGGGCGTCTCCGGCGTCCCCGAAGGCCGCCACCGGGTTCATGTTCCTGTCGAGGAGGAAGACCCGCAGGATCAAGCTTCCCGAGTCCGGGATGTCAAGGCTCGAGGGCTCGGCCTCGATGCGGGCCGCGTCCGGGGCCTCCTCGATGGGGCCGCTCCAGATCACCTTGGTGACGGCGCCGATGAAGGTGTCGCCGTCGTACTGGCCGTTCTTGGGCGTCCAAGATCCGTCGCCGTTGGAGTCGAAGTACTCGTCCACGCCCGGCGTATAGACGCCGTCGTCGTCCACGTCCAGGAAGGGCTCGTCGGTGTCGGTGAAGGGCTCGCCCTCGTCCCTCACCCCGTTGTTGTTGAGATCTATCCAGGCCTCGCTGCCCCTGGCGATGGCGAGCAGGGTCACCACTCCATCTCTCGGGTTCCGCTGCTCCCCGAGGGAGCCCGTGCGCGAAGGCTCGCCGCTCACGGGAGGCACGTCGAGGGGCATGGGGTTTCCACCACTCACCGAGTACCGGATCACCCGCTTCTCTTCCCATGGGTCGTCCACCGCCGTCATGACCCCTGCCTCCGCCAGGAAGAACAGGGTGAGGCTCTCGGTGGGGACCACGTTGCCGCTGGTGGTCTGGGCCGAGACCTGGCAGTCCATGACGATGTCGGGCTTGGGCGTCCTCAGGGCGCCGAGGTTGATGTAGGGGCAGTTGAGCTGGAAGCGCCCGTCCACCGGAAGGTTCCCCGCCTGGGGCGGCCCGAAGGTGATCGTCAGCTTGGCCACCGCCTCGAGGCCGCTCTCGTCGTCGTAGTAGGTGGCCGTGACCTCGGACTGTCCCTGGGTCGTGGGGCTGTGGAGCTGCACCGTGGCAGTGCCCTGGGCGTCGGTGGCGATGGTGGTGGAGGTCAGCTCGCCGGAGTCCGAGAAGCTCCCGGACTGGGTCTCGAACTCGACAGAAACCCCCACCGCGACCTTTCCCTGGTTCTTGGCCACCACCGTGATGGTCGCGAACTCGTAGCCCCCCGCCGAGATGGTGGTCTTGTCCGCGGTCATGGTGAGCACGGGCCCCTTGAGGGTGTCGCAGCTCGATCCGAGACCCGAGGCCGCGAGCACCCCCAAGGCCAGGACACAACTGGATCTAATAGAACGGAATGAAAGGACTGAGCTCATAATCGGAGACTCCCTAGTAGCTGAGGGCCCGGCCTCGCGCCCGGGCGCGTCCATAGGTTCGCTCGATGCATTGTAGCAGATCCCAGGCCCCGTTGGCCCCCTCAGAGCATCCATACCTGTCGGGATAGGGGAGCGGCTCGCCCCGGAGGGTGACGAGCCGCTCCCCTATCCCACCTGTACAGCTGTCCATGTCGGCTTGACGGGCGGCCTATGGCCCCTGATACTCGAATAATGAAACCCGACAGCGAAGAACCGAAGCGGAAGCAGAGCCGGCTTTCGGTCGATCCCGGCGTGTTGGCGGATCTGTGCCGCCGTCACCGAATAATACGTTTGTCGCTTTTTGGTTCCGAGCTCCGAGGTACCGCGCAGCCAGAGAGCGACCTCGACCTGCTGGTCGAGTTCGAGCCTGGAGCCAGCATCTCCCTATTCGACATGGCGCGGATCGAGATCGAGCTAACCTCCATCCTTGGCGGACGCCGGGTAGATCTGCGCACCTCAGCGGATTTGAGCCGGTTTTTCCGCGACGAGGTGCTACGAACCGCCGAGGTCCAGTATGCCGCCGGATGACGTGATCCGACTCAGGCACATGGTAGAGGCCATCGAAGCTGCGCTCCTGTTTTGCGAGGGAAGACAACGTCCGGATCTGGATGATGATCTGTTGCTCCGCTTCGCGGTCACCCATGCGGTTCAGATAATCGGTGAGGCTGCTGCGCGCGTCTCCTCCGAAACACAGGAACGAACTGCACAGCTCGAGTGGCCAGTGATAATAGGAATGCGAAACCGCTTGGTACACGCATACTTCGATGTTGACTGCGACATCCTCTGGACAACGGTGAAGAGGGATCTCCCCGAGTTGCTCGCTCGCCTCGGCACCATAGAGGAAGTCGTAGGCCCTTTGAGCAGCCAGGCCGACTGATCTTTCTGCGAGCTCGAAGATCGAACCGCAGCTCCCTACCCATTTCCAGCTCTCCCAATCTCGAGACCCAGAGAAAACCGACGTGGGCTAGGGCACCCTCGCCTGAATGCCGATCTGCCCGCTGAGGTTCACCCCCAGCCAGCGCCGGGCCGTGGCCGAGGCGTCGATCTTGGCGTAGATCCCCACGTAACGCAGGAAGTCGTACTGGAACTGGCCGAAGACCCGGCCGCCAAAGTCCACGACCTCGCCCTTGACGGGCGGTCCGTACACCCGCTGCTCCGAGGAATTCTGCTTGGTGAGATCCACGATGAGCTGGAAGCCCACGCCGATCTTGAAGGCCTGGTCCGCATCGATCCAGAGCCGGAGCCCGGGCATGAGCATTATGGGCCGGTTCTGGGTGAGATCGTCCATCAGGCCGAGCCGGAACTCGGCGAGGATGTCGAGCTGCGGGATCACCCCGAAGGAGAGGCCGAAGTCCGTGAACACGGGGTGCATGCCGTTGCAGAAGGAGGCGTTGTCCGCCCCGTCGAGCTGGCCGCAC
>JAVEWA010000780.1:0-2942 GCA_034004785.1 Polyangia bacterium | reverse complement strand
GGAGCTGGACAGACGGGCCCGGTGTCGGGTCTCAACTAAATAGGATGAAGCATCCATTTGAGATACGTCCCGGCAATGGGTGAGCTGTCGCCGCGCAAGGGCCCGGTGTCGGGTCACAACTAAATAGGATGAAGCATCCTTTTGAGATACGTCCCGGCAATGAGTGAGCTGTCGCCGCGCATGGGCCCGGTGTCGGGTCACAACTCGATAGGATGAAGCATCCTTTTGAGATACGTCCCGGCAATGAGTGCGCTGTCGCCGCGCATGGGCCCGGTGTCGGGCCACAACTCGATAGGATGAAGCACCCTTTTGAGATACGTCCCGGCAATGAGTGCGCTGTCGCCGCGCATGGGCCCGGTGTCGGGCCACAACTCGATAGGATGAAGCACCCTTTTGAGATATGTCCCGGCAATGGGTGCGCTGTCGCCGCGCAAGGGCCCGGTGTCGGGCCACCACTATATAGGATAAAGCACCCTCTCTTCGACCACGAAGGCATGCTTGGCCAGGGAGCGGCTGAGTGAGGCGATTCCCGGCGAACCCGAGAAGTGCTCAACGCAGACTTTGCGATGGGAGAGGCTCTGCCTGATGGGGCCCCAGGCGCGGCTTGGAAAGCCGAGTGTCATCACCAGGTCGATAGGCAGCCTGGCACGGGGCACGGACACCTCGGAGATTGGGACCCTGTCGCCCTCGATGGCCGCGATGATCCGGACGACTCGCTCCTCGTGCTGGCGCCTCTTCATGAGCTCTCCCTGCTGCCTGTGGCGCGATGCCGTTCCAATTCCAAGCAAGAGATGCGCCCAAGAGGGCTGCGGAGTGGCAAGCGCCCATCCTTGGGTTAATGGAGGCGATTTCAGCAGCTTCATCATCTGTTGGTCGGGGCTGGCCACGGTCTGGTGAAGAAGCCAGGCCTGGCAGCTGGACGGCACGTCCGGAATCCGGCCGCACGCGTCCGAAAACAGGTCCGACTCCCGGGCCTCCCTCCCCGCCCTCAAGTTCTTGCCGACGATCTGCCCCCGCCGCTGTGCGCCTGCCGTGCGGGTTTCTCCCTGCACGCCGCGTGCACCGTGGACAAGAACGAACGCCACGGTTCAGGGCGCCTCTGCAAGCACAGGCTTCGCCCCCCTTCGAACACCTCCCTTCAGTGTTTACCAAACCCAACGCGCATCATGTGCGAGCGCGCCGGCCGTCCGTGAGGCCGCCCGCGGCGCGGCGAGCCAGCTTGAGCCGCGTGTCGAACAGCCCCAGCACCCCTACGCCGCCGACTCGGACCACGGCCTTATGCGCGCCAGCTGGTCAGCCAACGCCTCCGCGGCGACCTCGGTGTCGTAGGCCACCTGGGCGCGCAGCCAGTAGCCGTTGGAGAGACCGAAGAAGCGGCACAGGCGCAGGTCGGTGTCGGCGCTGATCGCGCGCCGCCCGGCGACGATCTCGCCGATGCGCTGCGCCGGCACGCCGATCTCCTTGGCGAGGCGGTACTTGGTGATGCCCATGGGCAGGAGGAACTCCTCGAGCAGCAGCTCGCCGGGAGTAACGGGCTTCAGCTTCTCATTCATCCTTCGTGCTCCTAGTGGTAGTCCACGATTTCGACATCCTCGGCGCCGCCGGCCGCCCAGCGGAAGCAGACGCGGTACTGGTCGTTGACGCGGATGCTGTGCTGTCCGGCGCGGTCGCCCCGGAGCGCCTCGAGCCGGTTGCCCGGCGGCACCCGCAGGTCGTCGAGCCGCCCGGCGATCTCGAGTTGGCGCAGCTTGCGACGCGCGACCGCCTCGATGCTCACGAACCGCTTCACGCGTCGTCCACGGGCCAGTTGCTCGGTGTCGCCGTCCTTGAACGACACGATCATGCTGGGATAGTAACGCCATGCGTTAGTAACGTCAAGCGTGAATGATGGGTGACGACCTCAACGCCTTGGCTAGCGCCATGGCTACCGCGTGGCTACCGAGCCCCGGAGGGATGCTGTCCACGAGCGTAGCTGTCCTCGAGCGTTGGAAGTCGTTGTGGAGGGCGAGGTGCTGCAGCTCAACCTTCACAGGACCCAAGAGGGCGAACATCACCGTCGGTGGTTCTCCCGCCGGTTCGTCGGTTCGGAGGGGCTCATCTGGGTTGGGGTGCTCAGCCTGTGACCCACAGCACTCGATCGCCCTTCACCCCCGAGCCCCTAGGTGGCCGCGCCACGCTCGTGCTGATAAGATGCCTGGCATCCGCGCACGGGGAGTGCGGGATATCCGCGCACAGGAGTGGGCGGATGTCGCTTTCAGGGAGGCTCTGATAATGAAGACTCGCGCCCACTTTTTCTTGCTCCTGCTCCTAGGCCCGTCCCTCGCGGCCTGCGATCTCCATCGTGAGCCCAAGGGACCGGACGCTGCCGTGCGTCTCGACGGCTCGCTCTCGGACGCCGCGGTCACCCAAGACGCCGAGCGGCCCGACGCAGCGCCCTCGGACGCGGGAGGGCCCGACGCCGGGAACTCGTGCCCAAGGGCGCCCGGGCCCGCAGATGGGGAGCGGCGGGTGGTGGTGTCGAGGCCCTACGACAGTGGCGGCGGCCAGGTGAATGTATGGGAGGTCCTCGGTCTCTCGGCCGCAGGGGAGCTCGACCGGCCAGGGGTCACCTTCGAGATGGGCCGCTCGACCCTCGGGCGGGTGGTGTTCACCCCCGACGGGGAGGTGGGTCTCGTGGCCCAGCAGGACGGCAGCCTCGGGGTCTTCACCATCGACTCCCAGGGCGGCGCGCAGGTGGTGCACGCGGCCTTCGAGGGCGCCTTCTGCGCCACCGACGTGGTCATGGACCCGACTGGCGATGGCGCCTGGGTGCTCGACGGGAACTGGAGGAACAACGGCGGGGGGATCTACCGCGTGGCCATCGGCTGCGATGGCCAGCTGACGGACCTCGGGCTGGTGGCGGCGGCCAAGCTGCCCTATGGCCTCGAGCTGCTCCCGGGCGG
>JAVEWA010000122.1:0-13594 GCA_034004785.1 Polyangia bacterium | reverse complement strand
GCCGGGGTGTCCGTGGCCATGACCAACTCCATGCCGGCCAGCGACGGACCGGTAGGAATTGTCGATCACAGTCGGGATCCGCGGTCAAGATCCTTCCGACTGCCCGTTTTCTTGCGATCACCCTGCAGTACACACGTGACTCAGTACACCCGTTCACCCGCACATGGTAAACATGTTCCTTTCAAGGAGCATATCCATGGAAACTCATAGCAACGAAAAGCCGCGACGTCTGCGCTGCCTGAGCCCGTGGGATGGGAGCGAGATCGGCGATGTAGATGTAGATGACGCTCCGGGGGCAAAGCTGGCGGTCGAGCGAGCGCGAGCGGCCCAGGTGAGCTGGGCCGAGGCGGGGTTTTCGAGACGCGCCAGCCTTCTCATCGAGGCCCGGGACCTCTTCGTCAAGAAGGCGCCCGCACTCGTCGAGCTCCTCGTCAAGGAGAACGGCAAGCCTCCGGTGGAGGCCTGGTACTCCGAGATCCTCCCGAACGTCGAGCTGTTCACCTACTGGGCGAAGAGCGCCGAGCGCTTTTTGCGCCCAGAGAAGGTCAAGCTCGAGAGGACGAAGTACCCTGGCAAGAGCGCGAGGGTCCACTTGGTGCCCAAGGGGGTCATCGCTGTCATAAGCGCCTGGAACTACCCCGTCGCGCTCTCCCTGAGGGCCATCGTGCCCGCCTTGATGGCGGGGAACACGGTGGTGTTCAAGCCCTCGTCCGAGGCGCTCCTTGTCAGCAAGCTGCTCATGGAGTGCTTCGAGGAGACCCTGCCCAAGGACGTGCTCGTCCCCTTCTACGGCCCAGGCGAGGCAGGCTCCAGGATCATCGAGGCCGGGGTGGATCACCTCGCCTTCATCGGGAGCGTGGAGGTCGGCCGCGAGGTGGCTGCCCTCGCCGCCAGGCGCTTCACCTCGGTCGCCCTGGAGCTCGGAGGGAAGGACGCGGCAATCGTCCTCGAAGACGCCGACCTCGACCGGGTCGTGGAGGGGATCGTCTGGGGAGCCTTCACAAACGGCGGCCAGAACTGCGCCTCCATCGAGAGGCTCCTCGTCCACCGCTCCATCGCCGACGCGCTCATCCCGAGGCTGGTCACCAGAATCGAGGCGCTCAGGGTCTGCGCGAGCGAGCGGGGCGCCTGCGACGTCGGTCCCCTCCGAAGCCAGGGACAGCTCGACTCCGTGAGGAGACAGCTCGATGACGCCCTCGGCAAGGGCGCGCGAGTCCTCGTCGGCGGAAAGGCGGCTGGAGACGGGCGGGGCTTCGGCTTCGCGCCGACCCTCCTCGGCGACGTGACGGGCGAGATGCTCGTCTGGACCGAGGAGACCTTCGGGCCACTCCTGCCCCTTCGCCTCTTCTCGAACCTCGACGAGGCGATCTCGCTCGCAAACGACACCCGCTACGGGCTGACGAGCTCCATCTGGACCTCGGATCTGGATCTTGCCCGCGACCTGGCGCCCAGGCTTCGCTGCGGCGTCGTCACGGCCAACAACCACGCCTTCACCGCCGCCATGCCCTTCGTCCCCTGGGGCGGGACTGGCCTCACCGGCCTCGGCAGCACAAACGGCAGGCAGGGACTCATGGAGATGGTCAGGCCCCAGCTCGTGCTCACCGACAAGGCAAAGGGCCACGAGTTCTTCTGGTACCCCTACGACGAGGCGAACCTCGGGCTCGCCAAGGCGCTCCTCGGGTTCATCACGGGGCAGGGAGGGCTCTTCAAGGTGCTCGGCCTGATCAAGCGCTCCTCCCGAACGCGTGCGGCGCAGGAATAAGAAGAGGGGGCGATTTGCGAGAACTGGAGTAGAGTTGCCCTGGGGCTCGGGAAAACGCGAGTGAAGGGAGGTGGCGCAAGTCGCGCTCCCTTTCTCGGAGGAGGAGGAGGAGGGTATTCACATGGCCGGAGCAGCAAGACAGCAGGAGTACTTCTGCACCGTGGTCGGCGAGGCCGTCCGGGTGACCATCCGGACCCGCCAGAGGGGTGGCTTCAACGGACGGAGCCACAAGTTCGCGCAGTGCAACCAGGAGCTCTGCCAGTACGTCGAGGAGAACGCGCTCCCCTGTCCCCTTCGCCCCGAGATGTTCGACGCCGAGGAGAAGCCCCCCGAGACACCTGAGGTGGAGCCTGGGTTCGGATCCGCCGACAGCTCGAACCGCTACGGAACCTGGTGACTCGCTCTACCCCTTGCCTAGGCTCCGCGGGAGAGCATCACGGCGATCTGGGAGAGCAGGGAGGAGCGCCAGTACATCTCGAGGGCCTTCACCTGCATGGTCTGGCCGCTCTGACGCATGGAGGCGCCCACCTCGTAGAAGTACCTGGACAGGAGGGGCACGTAGCCCACGGCCTGCTCGGCCCGGGCGGCAGCCTGGCGGGCCGACTCCTCGGCGTGGCGGAGCATGTCGAGGAGCGCCTGCTCCCGCCCGACCTTCTGCACCTGGCCGCCCATCTGGGCGAAGGCGCCCACCGCGTAGAGCTTGGTGAGCATCATGGAGGAGTGCAGGTAGGAGCTCAGCGCCGCGCCGAGCTCGGCGAGGGACCACTGCCAGGAGCCCTTGTTTAGCACCCGGTTCATCACAAGGGAGGCCCTGGCGTTCTTGGAGGCGGCCAGGTAGTTGGTGATGGTGAGCTGGAAGAGCTCCTTGGGCTGCTTGGTCTGCTGTACGAGGCCATCGATGATCACCGTGTCGCAGTAGGCCAGGTTGGCCGCGGCCATCTGGCTGATCTGCGAGGAGATCGACTTGAGCCTCTCGTTGGAGAGCTGGAACTTCCGCCCCTGCTGGAAGGCGAGGCCCACCAGGTGCCCGGCCTTCACCGCCTTGCCCTGGGCCACCCCCATGTAGGTGATGGCGCGGTTCAGCATGTTCGCCTCGGTGGAGGTGAGCTGTCCCTGAGCCCTCGCCTTTGCAATCGCAGCGTAGCGATAGAGCTCTGCCGCGCCGTCGAGGTAGGCCATGTTCTCGAGGGCCAGGGAGTAGGCCCCGATCTGGGCGATGGCCTGATCCACGGACACCGGGGGTGGGAGCTTCCTGATGCGCTCGAAGGTCGCCTTGGAGCCGACAGATCCCGAGAAGAGGGCCTGGGCCTTCTTCTGCAAGAGCGCGGGGTCCTTGGTCTCGACTGCGGTCTTGAGCTGCAAGAGGAAGTCCTGGTAGTGGAAGGTCGTGAAGGCGAAGGACGCTCCCCTGCTGGCATACTCGTAGGCCGAGGCCGCCTGCTTCTCGCCCGCCTGCTTGAGGGCGGACTGCATGTAGCGCTGCGAGATGTTCATCCTGCTTATCGCCTCCTGGTTGGCGATCCTGCGCTGCACGAAGAGGTCCTTGAACTTCCTCTGGAGGTCCTGCCAGGACTGGGCGTGCTTGATGAGGTAGTCGGAAGCGGCCTGAGGCAGGCGCATGGCCTCCCTCTTCACGATGAAGCGGGTGGGCGGGTTCTGACCGGTGAGCACCCTGTAGGCGTCGTAGATGGTGGCCACCGGGAAGGCCTTGGCTCCCCCCTGGGAGGCCAGCTCCTCGAGGTCCACGAGGTTCCCCTCGGCGTCCTTCTGCACCCGCTGCCCAACCGGGTA
Source organism: Polyangia bacterium (assembly GCA_034004785.1). GTDB lineage: Bacteria > Myxococcota_A > Polyangia > HGW-17 > JAJRWW01 > JAVEWA01. Next base: position 10,041 of record JAVEWA010000122.1, on the reverse strand, counting down.
GCCGAGCACCTTGTAGCCGAGCTTGAGGGCGCCCTTGAACTTGTCGGGGATGCCCCCCACCGGGCCCACGGAGCCGTCCGGGTTCACCGTCCCGGTCATGGTGGCCTGCGGGTTCACCTGCGCGCCCGTGATGGCCGCCATCATCCCAGCGGTGAAGAGCGCGCCGGCGCTCGGGCCGTCCACGAAGCCCGTCGTGGAGGCCGAGAAGGAGTAGTCCACGAGCTCCCTGCCGAGGGCGGTGGAGGCCATGAAGGCGGCCACCCAGACCGAGGACTTCATCTGTCCGCCCGTGCCGCCGATCCACTGCTCCCTGACTCCTACCTCCGCGACCTTGTCATCGTTCGGCCCCACGGTGATCTTGACGGGGCTCACCCCGCCGCCGCCGCCCTGCCGATAGTAGAGCGCCCCGATCTTGACCACGCGCGGCACCTTGATCAGGTCGGCGACGACGTTTCCAGCTGGCCTGGGCTCCGGCCCGGGACCCGTCCGAGGATCCGGGCCCGGCTTGGGGCCGGGGCAGGCCGCCAGGGAGAGTATGGCCAAGGCAAGCAGCGGTCTCGCAAGGGAGCTTCTCATGGATTTTCACCTCCAGTATTGATTCCGAGGGGCCGGGCTTCGAGCCCGGGCCTTGAGTCCGGGCTTCGGACCGGGGCTTCGGGCCCGTGGTCCGCTGCCTCGGGCAGCGGGCCAGCATATTACTTGAGAGGGCCTGGGTTGGATAGATCCCCGCTCCTTGCGTCTCGCCAGGCCAGCTCCACGTCCGTGAGGTAGCCCAGGGAGTCCTCGTCGAAGCGCATGAGATCCAGACCCCCGAGCTGATCGAGGTCCTCCCAGCACCCAGGAGAGGGCGGGGCGCCCTGCAGGGCGGCGCAGGCCTGGCCGTGAAACAGCCGGGCCTCCAGGAAGCCCCCGTCCGGCCCGCGCTGCCAGGCCACCATACCCCCCTTGGAAGGGGTGATGGCTCCGCCGCAGCCGGCGCAGACAAGCTCGGTGGGCGCGCCCGCCTGGGATTGCAGCCGGATGGCCGCGGTGATGGTGCGCTCCCCTCGCTGCTGCGCGAGGGCTGCAAGGAGGGCGGAGACCTCCTCGGGCTGCCCCGCGGCGGTCCGGCCGCTCGAGAGCTCCTCGAGCCGCACCGTGGCGGCGCCCGAGGTCACCGCCGCCTGCCTGTGGGGACGGCCCAGGCAGAACCGGCACAGGAAGCGGGGCGGTCCCATGGGGAGGATGGCGTCGAAGGGCTGAAGCGAGAGCTCCGCCCGCCGGCCGCAAAACTCGCAGGTCTCGGGTGACACGCTCGAGGGCATGCGAAGGACGCTATCCCATCCAGGGCGAACAAGGAAGACGTCCAAACGAAAGGCCTCGCCAAGCAAGTCCTCGGAAGATGTCGCCGAGCCGGAGTCTCATCCTTCGGCGGGCGAGGCAGCGGCTCCGGTGGAGCGCTTCTTGAACGGAGGCTCGTAGTCGGGCTTCCGAATGCCCTTGTCCTCCCCCGGGATCACTGGGGTAAGTGACAGCGGGCGACCCTCGGCGTCGAAGTCCGGCAGCTCACGGAGGGGCTGGAACCGGGCGGTGTCGTAGACGAAGCGGGCCCACATCGGCAAGGCCGTGGAGAAGGACGCATCGTGACGCCCGAGTGACCGCTCGTAGTGGTCGTCTCCCAGCCAGGCGGTCACGAGCCACCTGGAGGTGTGTCCCACGAACCAGGTGTCCGCGGTGCGGCTGGAGGTCCCGGTCTTGCCGGCGGCGGGGATCTTGGTCATTCGGAGCACCTCGGCGTGCCCGTGGCTCACCACCCGGCGGAGCAGGATCGAGGTGCGCCTGGCGGTCTTCGGGGAGATGACCTGAGGGCGCCCCTCGCCCGCGGTTGCATAGAGCCGGTCGAAGCGATCCGCGGGTGGCAGCAGAGGATCCTCGGGGAGGGTGCGGTCGAGGAGCACCTCACCCTGCCGATCCAGGACCCTGCGGATGAAGACCGGCTCCACCCGCCGCCCAGCGGCGGCAAAGGTGGCGAATACCTGCGCGAGCTCGTCGGTTCGCGTGCAGGAAGCACCGAGGCCGAGGGCCTCGTCGGCGATGATCTCGGTGGTGAAGCCGAGGCGCTGGGCCCAGGCCTTCACGTCCCTGGCCGCGAGCTGGCACCGCCTCCGCTCATCCCGCACCGAGCTCGGGCCTAGCTCGCAAAAAAGGCTCATGGAGGCCTTGTTCTTGGACCAGACCAGGGCCTGCTCGAGGGTCTTCGTGTAGGCCGCCAGCTTGTCTGCGAAGCGCTCCTTCAGGGCTGGATCGTGCTCGTAATCCGTCGCGTACCAGACCCGCCCGGTCTGCGGGTCCACGATGGAGTAGGGCTTGTCCTTCAGGGTCTTGTGGAACGACATGCCTCTATCGAGAGCGAGGGAGTAGTACACGGGCTTGTAGGTCGATCCCGGCTGACGGCATGCCTGCGTGACCCTGTTGAAGTTGGAGCGATCATAGTCGGTGCCTCCCACCATGGCCTGGACGTATCCCGTCTTCCAGTCGAGGGCGAAGACGGCGGCCTGCACCCTGGGCGCCTGCTCGAGGGCGAGATATGGGGGCCCTGGCCAGTCCGGCCCTCGGGGCGCCTGCAGAGGGGGAACATGTAGGCCCGGCTTTCCATCGTGGAGGTATTCCAGGGGCTTCCTGTAGCCAGGCTGACTCGCGGCGGGGCCGTCGTCGGAGCCGGGCAGGAGCGGATCGTAGCCCGAAGGCGGCGCGAGGCGCACCCAGACCACGTCTCCCGGCATCAGCACCACCCAGGCATGCCCCACGAAACGGTCGTTCACCGCCGAGAGGCTGTAGTAGCGGGCGCCCCACCTCAGGAAACGGAGCGGCAGCGTGTGAGGCCGCCCCGCCACGGTGACCTTCGCTCCCAGCGACTCCACTTTCTCCACCAGGCCGAGGTAGCGACGACCTGGCTGCAGCGGCCCCTCGCCGTACCTCGTGCGAGACTCCTTCCGGAACCTCTCCCGATCGGGTTCCTCGCCCAGGTAGGCAGCCGGACCCCGCCAACCCTGGCGCTTGTCCACCCACCGGGCGAGCTCGTCCACGTTCCGGCGGGCGGCGGCTTGCACCGCCGTGTCCACGGTGGTCTCCACCCTGAGCCCACCTCTATCGAAGCGCTCCTTGCCAAAGCGCTCGATCACCTCGCGCCTGACCTGGTCGGTAAAATATGGCGCCTCCTCGTGAAAGAAATCGGCCCTTCTCCGGAGCCCCAGATCCAAGCTACCGTCCCTGGTGACCCCTTGCTTGACCGCGCCATCGCGCTTGGCCCGGGAGATGTAGCCGTGCTCCATCATCCGGTCGAGCACGAGGTTCCTGCGCTCGAGGGCCCTCTTCGGATGGAGGAAGGGATTGTAGCGGCTCGGCGCCCGGGCGAGGCCGGCCACGAGCGCCATCTCCGCGAGCGAGAGCTGATCCAGGCGCTTGTCGAAGTACCGCCTCGCGGCGGCGGAGACCCCAAAGGCCCCGTGCCCGAGGAAGATGCGGTTCAGGTAGAGCTCCAGGATCTCGGGCTTGCTCATGGAGGCCTCGATCCGGGTGGCCAGGATGGCCTCGCGGATCTTCCGGTCCACCGTGCGCTCGGCGCCGATGTAGGTCTTCGCTAGCTGCTGCGTGATCGTTGATCCTCCCTGGACGAAGCGGCCCGTGCGGAGGTTGATCCAGGCCGCCCGCATGAGGCCGGACCAGTCGATGCCCCTGTGCTGCAGGAACCTGTGGTCCTCCACCGCGAGGAAAGCCTTCACGAGGAGAGGTGGGATGTCGGCGTAGGGAGCCCAGCTCCGCCACTCGGAGGCGAACTCACCAATAAGGCGGCCGTCACCTGCGTAGATGCGGGTGAGCGCCTGGGCGCTGGCATGGGCCTCGGCTCGGGTCGGCGTCGCGGGCACCCGGCTAGATCTGTGGGCGTACATGGCCACGGCCAGGGCGCCGAGGTGGGCAAGTAGCGCGATGATGGCGAAGGCGTAGTACTTGACCAGCCACAGAAAGAAGCCCTGGCCTCGCCCCGCCCGCCCGAGCCGCCTTGGCGGCTTCGCGCCAGCAAGCGCCGCCGGCTCGTCCTGGCGGGCGCAGTCAGGCGTTTCCTTGGGCGGGGCGACTCGCCCATCCTCTGGGGTGAAGTCCTTGTCTCGCTCCTCGGTCATGGCTGGCCCTGTGCATACCACGAGCCCAAGGCTCGGGCAAAACGGGCAGGCCACCGAGCCGCCACTATCTCCCAGAGGCCCTTCCTTCAGGCTTCCAATGAGCTGATCAGGGGCAGGCCAGGAACTCTGGCCCCAGGTCCCAGGTCTTAATCAAGGTGGAGAGGCCCGGGTGCTTTCCACAGACCCTGGAGGCCAGGCTCTGGGCGTCGCTCCAGCGGTCAACGTACTCCACGTGAAACACGGCCTTGCCTTCCGAGAGGAAGACCTCGTAGCGATCGCACTCGTCATAGGCGTGGCACTCCTCGTTCAGGGCCCAGTCGTACCAGTCCACCAGCTCCTCCAGTTGGTCCAGGTCGTTCTTGAGGCCCACGGAGAGGCCGCGAGCGTGGGCTTCGTCCGCGATGAACCGGTTGTAAGCGAGCTGCTCCGTGGCGTTCAAGCCGAGGCCGTTCCGGTTCTGGTATCCGTCCATGTTGTCGGGCTCCACCCCGTCGCAGCCGATGGACACGGCGTAGTCCAGCCTGGCGAGCATTATGTCTCGCACGGTGGCGTCGTTGATGTCGATCCAACGCTCATCGTCCCACCCCTCCAGGGTCTTGCCCAGGGCCGCGTCGGGAAAGAGGTCCGCGTCGTCCCGCCAATCCTCCCAGCTCCCGGCGGAGAAGTAGCAGATGATCACCTTGCCAGAGAGGGAGGCAAGCTCGGCGGACGTGACGTTCAGCAAGTCCACGTCGTACATGTCCACGTCCTGGGATGGATCGACCTCCTCGGTTAGCTGCCACTGCCAGGAGGTGCCTGGCGCCGGCTCCCAGATGCCGGTGGCGTCCACGGGAATGCCCGCCGAGTAAGGCACACACACGCCTGTTTGGCGCACCTGTCCCTCGGGGCAGAAGGGAGGAGGCTCGTCGTCCCCACCACAGGCCATGAGCAGGCATGGCAAACAGAGCACAAGGCAAGAAAGTGTCGGGCGCCGAGCTGCAGTCCGGTTCGACATGACATTCTCCTTCACAAAAGGACTCTCGAAATCCGTGGAACAAGTATCTCAACTCTTCTCAGGGCAAGCTTGGCCCTCCCCGAAGGCTCTTCGCAAAGGATCAGACATCCCCACTCTAGCTCCCGAATCTCCCGAATGGGACAAAAACCTTCACGAGGCGAGGCTGGGTGCAAGATCAGCAGCCTGTCGGAGCCATCCAACACCGAGGCTCTTCACCTGGGGACGGCAGCTCATGACTCGGCGGCGCGGCGACGGCACGGCGACGGCGCGACGACGCGGCGCGGCGGCGGCGCGACGACGCGACGCTGCAGAGTGGGACGGCGTTGTCGCTGGAAAGTGATGGGGTATACTCTCCAGGCTGGCCACAGCCCAGGGAGATCGACCGGAATGCCCCATCAGGTCCGCCCGTCCAAGAGACGCCTCTCGGCCCCTGGCTGGGTGAGCAGCCCCGCGGCGCTGCCGCCTCGGGCCGCGTTTTTCCACCTCTCACTTCTAGTTGCCACTGCGTTTGGGGCATGCTCGTCCAGGAGCGCCCAGCACACCAATGACTGCCCCAAGTGCCCGCAGACCACGGGCGGCGAAGCGGCCCAACCAAATCCGCGCGGCGACTCCGGGCCAGAGACCGATCCGCCCGGCGACGCCGGCTCAGGTCTTGCTCGCCGCGCCCAGCCCTTCACCCTCGCCGCCGCCGCCGAGGGCTTTCGATCCCACGCCGAGTGCGTCGCCGAGCTCACGGCCAGCCTGCCGCCGGAGCTGAGCGCCGAGGCCGACCCGGCGAACATGGCGGAGCGGATCTGCCAGACCCGGCGCGCCTTGGCCGAGAAGAGCGTCTCGCTCTGCGATGAGATCCAGGACGCCGCCTGGCCCGGGGCCTGCCGGCGCCTGCTGGCTGGCCTCTACGGCCGCCCCGAGGCCTGCCCCACCCTCACCCCCAGATCCCTCGGACGAGAGCCTGCCTGCCTTGCCCTGGCGAGCAGGGACGCCTCGCTCTGCCGCGCGGCGGAGAAGACCGCGGACAGGCTGCGCTGCCTGGCGATCCTCGGTCCCCCAGGCGGATGCCAGGCCCTCCGGACGAGCGCCGACGTGGCCGCCTGCGAGCGGGACAGGCGGCGCTGGCGCGCGGTGATCCAGCTAGCCCAGACCGCCAAGGATCCCGCGACGGCGCCAGCTCCCCAAGGCCCGAACCGGCCCGGCCCACAGGACGAGCCAGAGCTCTCCTTGGAGGTGACCTATGGCGGAAGGACCCAACCACTTCGGCTTCAAGGAGCATCCAGGGGAATAGTGGTGCCCTGGGAGTCGAGCGGCCGGACCCAGGTCAGTATTGGCGCGCTGCCCTCGCTAGAGACAATATCCCCAGGAGAAGATCGGCTCCGGGTTGTGCTGGAGGTGCCCCGGCTGGAGCTCCCCTCGGTCCTGGACCTCGGCGCGGAGGCCTCTGGCGCGGCTGGTTCTTCCGGTCGAGGGCCAGGCGACGAGCCGGGCATGGGCGAGAAGGATCCCTCGACTCGGACTGCGCCTTTGCCACGCGAGGCCCCCATGCGACAGGCGGGCGAAGCCCGGCCGCCAGAGGTGGCCCCTCGAGCGCCGGCTGATGGCCGGCTCCGTCCAGGCGCCATGACCAAGACTGGCCAGCCCGAGAGGCCGGCGTCAGCATTGAGCCTACCTTCACCAGACTCGGCGGACATGGCTGCCAGTCCCAAGGGCGAGCCAACCTCTCCCGAGGGCTCCGCCAAATCGGTGGCAGTGGCTGCCCGGGGCAGAGCCAGGCTTTGCATCATCTGGAAGGGGGAGCCAATCCCCCTCTCTGCGGTGAAGGGCCAGGTGTCCCTCGGCCCCATCCTCGCCCGCCGGGGCGCGGAGGCGACCGGGACAATCGAGGCCAGCTTCACGGCAGGAAGCGAGACGGTGCGCCTCAAAGGCCGCCTCCGTACCTATGTCCGGGACGTGGTCCCCTCGGACTGGCTCACCGGCTCCTGCGCCGAAACCTTGGCCCAACGATCCACCAGGCCGCCCAAGGCACATGATGCGCCCCAGCGGCCGGGAACCGAGGATCGCCCCCCCTGCTACTTCGTGGCCCACTGGGACGGCCTCGCCCGGGCGGGCTACCGCGCCTACGGCATCAGAGCCGGCGAGGCCTGTGATCTCCTGGGGCTCCGGGAGAACGACGTCGTCACCGCCGTCGGGGGCAAGACCCTTGGGACCTGGGCGGACGTCACCGAGCTCTATCGCCGCCTTCGCACAGGCCGGCCCATGGAGCTCACCGTCAAGCGAGGCGGCCGCTCGCTCACCCTGCGGAGGCGCTAGCTTCCAAAGGCTTCGAGGCGCACCATGGATGTAACAGCTGGCAACGAACACCGCAGGAATGGAAACAACATGAACCCGCTCTGCCTCCAGTCTGCCTCCTCCCTTGCCGCGGGAATCCGCTCTGGCGAGCTCCGCTCGGAGGACGTGGTCCGCGCCCACATCCATCGGCTGCAGGTCGTGAACCCCACCTTGAACCTGGTGGTTAGGGACCGCTTCGAGGCCGCCCTCAGTGAGGCCCGGGCCGCGGATTCCCGCCTCGCCATGGAGGGCCCCGATGGTCTGCCCCCCTTCCACGGCGTGCCTTGCAGCATCAAGGAGTCCTTCGCCCTCGAGGGCATGCCGAACACCGCTGGCCTCGTGTCTCGCGCGGGCCACATCGCCACTCGGGACGCCACCGCCGTCGCTCGCCTGCGCGCCGCCGGGGCGATCCCCCTCGGCGTCACCAACGTCTCGGAGCTCTGCATGTGGATGGAGTCCCACAACAAGCTCTACGGCCGGAGTCGCAACCCCTATGACCCAGGCCGCATCGTGGGCGGCAGCTCAGGCGGCGAGGCCGGCGTGGTGGGCGCGGGGGGAGCGCCCTTTGGCCTTGGCTCGGACATCGGCGGATCGATCCGGATGCCTGCCTTCTTCAACGGCGTCTTCGGCCACAAACCCACCGGAGGCCTGGTGCCTGGCACCGGGCAGTTCCCAGGCGGAAGCGGCGAGCAGCTCCGCTACGTCACCACCGGGCCGATCTGCCGGCGGGCCGAGGACCTCTGGCCCCTCCTCCGAGCCATGGCTGGTCCCGACGGCGAAGATCCTGGCTGCCGCGAGGTGGCCCTCGGGGACCCCTCCGGAGTCGCCCTCGAGGATCTCACCGTGCTGGACGTCCCGGACAACGGCATGACTCCGCTGCACCCGTCCCTTCGAGCCGCCCAGGAGCGGGTGGTGGCCCACCTGGCGAGCCGAGGCGCCCGCGTGGTGCGGGCCCGCATCCCAGCCCTGCGAGACTCGCTCTTCATCTGGTCCTCCATGCTCAGCGCAGCCGGCGGCCCGAGCTACGCCGAGCTCCTCGCGGACGGAGGCTCCTTCCACCTCGGCCGGGAGCTCATCCGCTCCCTGTGGGGCGGCTCGCCCTTCACCCTGCCCTCCCTCGGCCTCGCCCTGCTCGAGCTCGTCCCAAAGCTACTGCCCAAGGGCGCCGACAAATTCATTGCCAAGGGGGAGGCCCTCAAGGCCGAGCTGGTGGACCGCATCGGCCCGCGGGGCGTGATGCTCTACCCCTCCTACGCCGAGCCCGCGCCCAGGCACCGGATGCCCCTTCTGCCCCCCACCCGCTGGGCCTACACCTGCATCTTGAACGTCATGGAGCTCCCGAGCACCCAGGTGCCCCTCGGCCTCGATGGTCGCGGCCTCCCCTTGGGCGTGCAGGTAGTTGGCATCCACGACAACGACCACGTCACCGTGGCAGTGGCCCTCGCCCTGGAGAAGGCCTTCGGCGGCTGGGTCCCGCCCCCGAGGTGACTCTCAGAAGTAGCTACAAGGCATCGCGGGAAACCGATGCAGATGGATTGAGCTCGAAAAGCTCTTTCAGTCCGGATGGCTAGTTCCCAGCATCCTTGCCGCCATCCACTTGTGGCACGCCGTAGTCCACCACAGCTCCGTCATCCAGGCTCCCATCCACTTGTGGCACACCATAGTCCACCACGGCTCCGTCATCCAGGCTCCCGTCAAGGCTGCCGTCCACCTGGGGGACCCCATAATCTTCGGTGGCCCCATCGTCCAGTCTTGCGTCCGGCCGGGCGTCCGCACGGGCATCCAGGCCAGCATCCAGGTGGGATGCGTCGACCGGGGGTACTCCATAGGCCACTGCTGGCTCGTCGCAGCCCCCAATGGCGAGGCCAACGGCCAGGGCTGCGGGCGCTCCAAGAGCAGCGCCGAGTCGGGACAGGCGGCCCCTTGGCCTGGGAACGACGCGACCTGCGTCCAAATCCGCGATGACTTCGTCGAGGATCTTCCTGATGTCGCGCTCGCTCATGGCTCACTCCCTCTTAAATTCCGACTGCCATACCAATATACCAGACAATCCTGTCATTCATCCAGAACCACCTCGATCCCCGTGGCGTCCCTGTCGAAGCGGGCAGAGGCCTCGAGCGGCACCTGGGCGCACTGGTTGCTCTCCTCGGGCACGCACTGGTGCAGGACCGCGTCCGAGGGGAGCTCCAGCCCTGGCGGAGTGAGGAAGTCCGCGGTAACCGTCTCCTCCTCTCCGACGGCGCAGACCGGCGTCTGGCGGGAGTAGGAGACCCTCACCTCGTGCTGGCCCAGCGGGGCCTGGAGCCAGCCGTAGCAGCCGGTCTGGTCGCAGCTCGCCGGGGGCGAGGGCTCGCCGAGGTAGCGGCGGTCCCAGGTGTAGCGAAGCTCGCTCCCCTCGGGCAGCTCTATGTAGAAGTGCCACCAGCTCACCATGCCCGTGCAGGCCGTGGCGTCGCAGGCGTCGCAGCGGCACATTGAGGCGTTTGGCACAAGGAGACGCTCCCCGGTGTCCACCCTGTAGAGGCCGAAGATGGTCTGGCACCAGGTGCGGTAGCTCCCGTCCAG
>JAVEWA010000121.1:0-13618 GCA_034004785.1 Polyangia bacterium | reverse complement strand
GGCGAGATGGGCTGGGTTGCCCAGAGCGCGGAGCACTACACTTACTGGGTGGCCACGTCGGGCGAGCACCTGATCTACGTCTCGTCTGAGGTCTACGACTGGGAGCCCTTCGACCTGCACCTTTTCAACATAGTCACCCAGGAAGCCACGGTGTTGACTCAGGATGACTATGCCTTTCCGGGAGGCAATATCCATAACAACCTCGTGAACTGGTCTACCGCCAAGTTCAACGGCAACTCCAGCGCTCTTCCCATCGACAGCATGATCTTAGACATCCGAAGTGGCCTTTCACGGCGACTGACTAGCGGGGCCAGCCTGATGGGTGTCGGCAAGATGGCCTTTCCTTACATGATCGTAGGAAACTGGCTCGCGATCTCACAGGAAAGCAATGTTGACTACTACATCGCCAACCTAGTGAAGCTGGGAGTCACCGACCTCGACGGAAACCTGATACCCGGCGAACCAGTGCTCGCCCCGCCCCCCGACGGGCCGTAGGGAGGGGTGCCCAGGGAACGATGGCCGATGGAGAGGTCGGTCGCGGCGGGCTTGACGCTGCCCTTCTGGTGCCCGATATTCACGGCCTAATTGGTGGCGCTGCCAGGGGTGGCGCCGCCTGGTACGAGAGGAAAGACATGAACGAGCAAGCCGTTGCCCAGAAGACCTTCATGAACACAAAGCTCCCCCTTCTTGCCGGGCTGCCCCACAAGGTGGCGGATCTCTCCGGGGCCACGGTGCGCTTCGGCCGCAAGGAGATCGAGCTGGCCCTCGGGGAGATGCCTGGCCTCGTGGCCCTCAGGGAGGAGTACGCGGGGCAGAAGCCCCTCGCGGGCGCCCGCGTCATGGGCTCGCTGCACATGACGATCCAGACGGCGGTGCTCATCGAGACCCTGGTCCAGCTCGGAGCCGAGGTGCGCTGGGCCTCCTGCAACATCTTCTCCACCCAGGATCACGCCGCCGCCGCGGTGGTGGCGGGCCCGCAGGGCTCGGCCGAGCGGCCCGCGGGGGTGCCGGTCTTCGCCTGGAAGGGGGAGAGCCTGCCCGAGTACTGGTGGTGCACCCTGCAGGCCCTTACGTGGCCCGACGGCCGGGGCCCCACCCTGATCGTGGACGACGGCGGGGACGCCACCCTGGTGATCCACCTGGGCTACGAGTACGAGGAGTCCGGCACCATCCCGCCCGTCTCCAGCGCCACCAGCGAGGAGTTCGGCTGCGTCCTCGCCCTGCTGCACGCAGTCAGGGAGGCCAAGGGCGACAGGTTCTGGCACGAGCTCGCCTCCAGCATCCGGGGCGTGTCCGAGGAGACCACCACCGGGGTCCATCGCCTCTACGAGCGGGTCGAGAACGGCACGCTGCTCTTCCCGGCCATCAACGTCAACGACAGCGTCACCAAGAGCAAGTTCGACAACGTCTATGGCTGCCGCCACTCCCTGGTGGACGCCCTCATGCGCGCGACGGACATGCTCCTCTCGGGCAAGAAGGCCCTGGTGTGCGGCTTCGGGGACGTGGGCAAGGGCTCGGTGCAGTCGCTCCGCGGGCAGTCGGCCCGCGTAGCCGTCACCGAGATCGATCCCATCTGCGCCCTGCAAGCCTGCATGCAGGGCCTCGACGTGGTGCGCATCGAGGACGTCGTCGAGGACTTCGACATCTTCGTCACGGCCACGGGCAACAAGGCAGTCATTCGCCTCGAGCACATGAAGCGGATGAAGCACAACGCCATCGTGTGCAACATCGGCCACTTCGACAACGAGATAGCCATGGGGGACCTCGAGGCTCTCGTGGCCAAGGGCGAGGTGGAGAAGATTCAGATCAAGCCCCAGGTGCACGAGTTTCGCTTCAAGAGCACGACCCACGGCCCTGGGGGCAAGGGCCACTCCATCATCGTCCTCGCGGAGGGGCGGCTCGTGAACCTCGGCTGCGCGACGGGCCACCCGAGCTTCGTCATGAGCAACTCCTTCACGAACCAGATCCTGGCGCAGCTCGACCTCCACAAGAACTCTGAGAGCTATGGCAAGACCGTGACCGTGCTCCCCAAGCACCTCGACGAGCGAGTGGCCCGGCTGCACCTAGGGAAGTTCGGGGTCCGCCTCACCGAGCTCACCGAGGAGCAGGCCCGCTACATCGGGGTCACGGTCGCGGGCCCCTACAAGACGGATCAGTACAGGTACTAGGGAGCCATCGGCTCGTCCCTGTGAGGTCGTTCTCGAGGGGAGGCTACGGTGGGGCGATGGCCCGCTCCGCGTCCGGTGCCACGGCCCCAAGAGACCGGGTGGTGTGGCCCCCAATGCGCTCGACCATTCTGGATTGCATTCCCGAATGGTCTTGACCAAAATGGAATGTGCGCCATGATGGTCGAGTGATCCGCGCCCAGGAAGAGATAATCAGGCACGATCTCGACACGAGGATTGTGCTCCTGTCGGGGCCTCGTCAGGTTGGCAAGACGACTCTCTCGAAGAGGCTCTTCGAGAGGTACGACTACCTGAACCAGGATCTCGCCGAGCACAGGTTGGCGATACGTGAGCGGAGCTGGGATCGAGCCAAGGATCTCGTGATCCTGGACGAGCTTCACAAGATGCGCGCCTGGAAGAGCTGGCTCAAGGGTGTGTGGGACGTCGAGGGCGCCCGCCCGCGTCTGCTGGTGACGGGAAGCTCACGGCTGGATGTTGCCCGGCGAATGGGCGAGTCGCTGGCTGGAAGGTTCTTCCTGCACAGGCTTCATCCATTCGACCTGAAGGAGCTCTTGGGGCAGCTGCCCACCGATGAGGCATTCGAGACTCTCATGGCCGTTGGAGGATTTCCCGAGCCCTTCCTCGACGGCACGACTCGATTCCACGGGCGCTGGCGTCGCTCTCACCTCGACATCATCCTGAGGCAGGACCTGATCGACCTCGACGCGATCCGCGACATCCAGTCGGTGGAGACGCTTGTGGAGATGCTCCGCGTGCGAGTGGGCTCGACTGTGTCGATGAGCGGCATGGCTCGCGATCTTCAGAGAGATCCCAAGACGATCAAGCGCTATCTCGACCTACTGGAGAACCTCCACGTGGTCTTCAAGGTGACGCCATACCACAAGAGCGTGCCGCGCTCGCTGCTCAAGGAACCCAAGTTCTACTTCCATGACGTCGCTCTGGTTCCGGACCTTGGAGCGCGCCTGGAGAACCTGGTGGCCTGCGCTCTCAGAAAGGAGCTGGATCGACTGGAGGACGGCGCAGGGACGAGGACAGGGCTTCATTACTTGAGGACGAAGGACGGCAGAGAGCTGGGTTTTGCCGTGGCCATGGAGGGCCGCGTCACGCATCTGATCGAGGTGAAGACAGCAGACGAAGTTCCAACCCGCGCCTTCGAGCACTTCTCGGCCTTCATGCCCCGAGTCAGCAAGATCCAGCTGGTCTCGTCCCTGAAACGCGAGAAGACCTACCCAGGTGGGACAGAGGTGCGAGGGCTGGCTCCATGGCTAGCCTCGCTCGAGCTGGGCAGAGGCTGAGCCGTTCCCTTCTGATTTGGGCGACCACCCCCCCTTCGGAAATGCTTCGGGGCCTCAGCCGGGCTCTTCCCAGGGCTCCGTGTCATGGGCGAACCAGGTGAGATGGTCCCAGTTGAGGATCCGGTGGGTGGCGGTGCGTGGATCGGCCTCCACCACCAGGAAGGCGTCGGCGTCGTAGCGCGTGGAGGCGCAGAGCAGGTGTGGCGGGCCGTAGCTCTCCTCGTAATCCATCCAGAGGTGCCAGTGGCCCGCCACGACCCTCTGGATGCTGTCCTGGTGGGCGCGCAGCAGCCCGAAGAGGTCCCGGTCTCCATCCTCCCTCCGCTCGATCATGGACAGGGGGAAGTGGAGGAAGACGAAGGTCGGCCGTCCGCGTGCGAGCTCTGCCTCCAGCCAGTCGAGCTGGGTCGCCCCGAGGGAGCCCATGTCCGGGTTGTAGTCGGCGTGCCCCGTCTCGCAGGTCTTGCCGAGGAAGTTGTCGAGGTGCAAAAAGGCGAACCCGCCGTGCTCCACCGCGTAGTAGGGCGCCACGTCGAACTTCTCGCGGAAGAGCTCGTGGGTGAACTCCCTCGGCAGATCGCCGATGTCGTAGTCGTGGTTGCCGAGCCCGATGTGCACGGGCATCTCGAAGCCGTCGAGGAGGCTCCGGGCGATGTCGAACCTGGTCTCGTTCTCGAAGTAGAAGTCCCAGTCGGCCGAGGGGTAGTTGTGCACCACGTCTCCGCAGACGAAGGCCAACTCCACGCGGGGCCTGATGGAGTTCACCACGGCCCTGGCCGCCTCCAGGCGCTCCCTCGTGTGGAAGATGGACTCCGTGTCCTCGGGGCTCCCCTCGGGCCCGGTGTAGAAGGGATCGATGATGTGCGTGTCCGCCAGGATGGCGAAGCGGAACCGGCCGTCGCCTCCCGAGGCGCCATCGCAGCCGCCGAGGTTTGCGACATTGGCGAGGGCCAGGCCGCCCAGCCCGGCGCCGCCCAGGCGGAGCAGGTCGCGGCGGTTGATCCCTCGAGGTGGTGGGGCAGGGGGCTTGGAGGTCATCTTCGGCTCTCCTGAGCTGGCCCCTCGGGCCGCCATCCATGGAAGGAGGCATCAGAGGGGAATACACGTGAGGATAGCCCAAGATCCTCCGGTCAGTCCCGCAACTCCGACCAGTCCCAGTACCTCCTCGAGAGCGTCATCATGAGCTTCGGCCGTGACTCGGGTCACGCTACGTGAGTCATGCGGAGGCCCGGTCGGGTGACTGGTGGTGTATACTCGGTGCATCGCGAGCAGCGGTAGGGAGGTCCCGATGAGAGGCAGGAGCGCAGGAGCAGGGAGTCGTGAGTCGCGGTCGTGGGCCCTGGCCGCGGCGTTGTTTGCCGGCCTGTGGGGGGGCGTGACCGTCGCGCCCGGAGGGGAGGCCCTGGCCCGTTCCCGGAGCCCGTCTCCGGCCCCGTCCCCGGCCTTCGTGCGGATGACTGCGGCCCGGGTCGTCCAGCTTCAGGGCGACATTGTCGTGCTCCTGGAGGATGGGCCGCAGACCAAGCTTTTGCCAATCGGCATCGGACTCAGCGAGGGCCAGGCGATACAGCTCGGCCTCAGCAGGATCGTGCCGCCCCGCCCCCTCACCCACAACCTCCTCGAGAGCGTCATCAAGACCCTCGGCAGCCTCCATAGGCTCGAGATCGTCTCCCTGGACGGAAAGACCTTCATCGGGCGGCTCATCGTCAAGGACGCCAGGGGCCGCGTACACAGCATCGACGCCCGCCCGTCGGATCTGATCGCCCTGTCCGTGAACTCGAAGGAGCCGGTCTGGGTGGAGCAGAAGGTCCTCGACAAGGCGGGGATCCCCCACCCGAGCCCGGCCCGCCCGCCAGTGGGTGGGGGAGGAACGCCGAACGCCTGAGCGCGAACAGTCTTCGCTCGAGACGGTTAGGATTAATCTCCCGCGCGATTAGCGGCTGCGCGAGCTGCGGATCGCGAGTGGGCGCACTTGACCGCCGTGCTGGATTGCCGAAGACTCCCTCGGTGCCCCGCGACAAGAGCAGACCACCGGCTCGCAGCGCCGACCTTCGTGCCAAGGCGGGCGAGGAGGGCCAGCGGCTCGGGGAGCTCTACTGGCATCGCCCAGAGCTGCTCGGCGAGGACCAAATGCTGTCGCTCTGGCGCAGCGCCCTGTCCGAGGGGCCGGGCCCTGGGCGCCCCTCGACCCTCCAGGTCTACGTCCATGTCCCCTTCTGCGAGAGCCGCTGCCGCTTCTGTTGGTACTTCAGCACGGTGCTCCAGAGCCAGTCGCAGCTCGAGTCCTACGTCGCGTCGATCGAGCGGCACCTCGATCGCTTCGACGGAGAGGTCCCCGCGCGCCGGGCGAGCAATGCCTACGTCGGCGGCGGTACGCCGAGCATCCTGCCGGCGCCGCTGCTCGGTCGCCTGCTCGGCAGGATCGCCAGCCTGTTCCGTCCGAAGCATCAGTTCTGCATGGAGGCCAACCCCGGCTCGCTGGACGAGGCCAAGATCGAGGTGCTCGCCCAGAGTGGCGTCAACCGGGTGAGCCTCGGAGTGCAGAGCTTCGACGCCGGGACCCTGCGACGCATCCGCCGCCGCATCGTCCCCGTGGAGCGGGTGAACAACCTGGTGCGGGAGCTTCGGGACGAGCATGTCCTGGTCAACCTGGACCTCCAGCTCGGCCTCCCTGGGCAATCCGTGGAGGAGGCTCGCCGAGATCTGGCTCTTGCCCAGGACACCGGGGCGGACACGGTCACCCTGTATCGCTACCAGACCAACCCCGGCCTGCCGGTCCGGACAGAGGGCCCGCTTCGATTCTCGGATGTCTTCGGCAAGCCCGTGGAGAGGGTGATCCTCACAAATGGCTACCTCGTGGTCGGCCAGGCCGAGGGGGACGAGGGCTGCAGCGTGGAGCTCCTGCGACCCGGCAGACGCATCATGGAGGCGGTGGTGGGCCACGCTTCCTGGTGGCTGCGGGAGCTGGCCGGTCATCCATCAGAGATGCCCTTCTATCAGTGCTTCGACCGGCGCGGAGCCCACCTGCTGGGCCTCGGCCTGGGCGCCTTCTCTCACATCCAGGGGGGCGGCTGGTTCCGGGAGGTGACCTCCCTCGGGCGCCTGGAGAGGGGAGCCGGGCCTGTCTTCTGCGGGTCCCTGGTGTCCGAGCTGGAGGACGCCCGCCTGGAGGTCCATCATCGCCTGTCGAGGGGGGCGCCTGTCGCGAGGTCACGGCTCGGGAGGTGGCTCTCGCCTCCCGCGGCAGCGGCGCTCCTCAGAGAGCTGGAGGAGAGCGAGGCCGCCGGCCTGCTGCTACGGAGACGGGGGCGCTTTCAGCTTCAGCCCGGGCTCTCCGCTGATAGGCGGCGGGGGTATCTCCGGGGCTTGCTCCCACGGCTCCAGTCTGTCGAGTCGGCCTCGTTTCGCCATGGCCGCTGGGATCTCGGGCTGCTCGCGCGTCTGGAGAGTCTCCTCGCGAGCGCTCGGACCAACGGGCTGTCGGTGACGGACGACGTGGATCTCAGGCTGATCGACCTCTTGCGGCGCTACCTCGAGAAGAGCGAGGCCCATCGGAGGTGGCTCGCCCTGATGGAGGTGTCCAGGGTTGGCGATGCCCTGCTCGGAGCGACCGCGGTCTCCCTGCCACCCGACGCCGCGTTCTTTCAGTTGGACGGAGGAGCTCCGATCGGCATCTTCGCCACGGACGACCTCGAAGCGCCCTGCTGCGCGCGCACTTCGAGGACCGCCTTCGTCATGTGCCCGCGTCCCGACGCCCCTCTGACCCGTAATGAAGAGCGCTGGCTCCAGGAGCTCGTATCGCTGACAGGGGAGCGGGAGGGGGCCGCAGGCTCCTCTCCTCGCCTCTGAGAAGGGTCGGCTCGGTGTTCGGTGGGTCTTCCTTGCCAGGAAGCGGATTCGGTGGGGAATCCGGCCTGGATTGGTGCTAGCCTGTTGGCTGCTCCGAATCGGACAATTTTTTCGATGCAGCGCATCGATCGTCGAACCCGGGTAGCCGGGTGGGAGGTTGGGATGAATCTGGTCAAGGCAGGATCTGGGGAGAGGCTGTTCATCTCGGCGGTCTCTTTGGCAAGAGGGGCACAAGTGGGTCGCTCCGTTTCTTCATGCTCCTCGCGGGAAACGCCATCATTCCATCGGGCAAATGGAGGCGCGTTTTTGAATACTGGCCATCTGGCGCCCAGGCCTTCGGAGGGTGGACTTCCCGCCTCTCGCCAGGCGCGCTGTCATCTGTCCCCCATGCTGCGCGCTCTCGGCCTTGGGATCTTGGGCTTGGGCCTGGCAGGTTGCGGCGACGCCGACCCCGCGGGAAACCAGAATCAAAACCAGAACAATAACAATGGGATCCAGGTCATGTGCGGAAACGGCCAGGTGGAGGGGGCAGAGCAGTGCGACGACGGAGCCCAGAACTCGGACTCCGTGCCAGACGCTTGCAGGACAGACTGCCAGGCGGCTCGGTGCGGCGACGGAGTCATGGACAGCGAAGAGCTCTGTGACGAGGGGGCCTCGAATAGCGACGCGGTGCCCGACGCCTGCCGTTCCGACTGCAGCCAGCCCAAGTGCGGGGACTCGGTAGTGGATATTGGCAGCGGGGAGCTGTGCGACGACGGCAACACCGTCTCGGGCGATGGTTGCGACGCTGAATGCCAGGTGGAGTACTGCGGCAACGGTCGCCTGGATCCAGGGGAGATTTGCGACGATGGCAACATGAGCCCGGGGGACGGCTGCAGCCCGGACTGCCAGTCCGAGGAGGTCTGCGGCAATGGCTACGTGGACGTGGTGAACGGCGAGGCCTGCGACTGCGGAAGCGATCCGGACAGCCTGCCTTCGGGCTGCGCCAAGGTGAACTCCAACGACGCGGACACGGACTGCAGGACCGACTGCACCCTTCCGGGCTGTGGAGACGGGCTGATCCAGGGACACGAGCAGTGCGAGGGAGAGGATCTGGGCGGCGCAGGCTGCACCCAGGTTGGGTTCTACGGTGGGACGCTGGCCTGTACGCCTGGCTGCACCTTCGACACCTCGGGCTGCGTGGGAACCTGCGGCGACAACGAGCGGAACGGCCCGGAGCAGTGCGACGGCGCCGATCTGAACGGCAGGACCTGTGCTTCCTTCGGCTTCTACTCGGGGAGCCTGGGTTGCTCCCTGCTCTGCACCTACGATCTCCTGGGGTGTAGCCAGCACTGCGGGGACGGGATCATCAACGGCGTAGAGCTGTGCGACGACGGCCCGTCCAACTCGGATGACCAGCCGGACGCCTGTCGCACCGACTGCACCCCGCACCGATGTGGGGATGGAATCATTGACTCGGGCGAGCTGTGCGACGACGGCAACGTGGTCCCTGGTGACGGCTGCAGCGCGGACTGTCTTTCGCTGGAGACCTGCGGCAACGGCATGACGGACTGGATCAAGGGAGAGCAGTGCGACGATGGGAACCTCCAGAGCGGCGACGGCTGCTCGAGCGGTTGCACCGCCGAGCTTGCCGGCTGGACGCTCTGGAGGATGGAGGTGCCCGTCCAGCGCTACAATCACGCGATGGCCTACGACTCGAACCGGGGAAAGGTCGTCATGTTCGGGGGATTAAACAGCGGCCCCCTGAACGATACCTGGGAGCACGACGGGGAGAGCTGGGTGAGGGTTTCCACCGCTACGCGGCCCGCGATCAGAGCCTGGCATGCGATGGCCTTCGACTCGGCAAGGGGCAG
The DNA here is from genome assembly GCA_034004785.1 of Polyangia bacterium. GTDB lineage: Bacteria > Myxococcota_A > Polyangia > HGW-17 > JAJRWW01 > JAVEWA01. The sequence continues at coordinate 4,435 of JAVEWA010000121.1, read as the reverse complement.
GGTGGTCCTTTTCGGAGGCTACGCAAATGGAGTTGGCCTGAGCGACACCTGGGAGTACGACGGCACCTCCTGGGTCCAGGTCTTTCCGGCCTCGTCTCCCTCGGCCCGCAGCGATCATGCCATGGTTTACGACTCGGCCCGGGGCAAGGTAGTCCTATTCGGGGGATTCGACAGCGACAACGCGTATTCCGACGAAACCTGGGAGTACGACGGGACTACCTGGACCCAGGTCGCTCCTGGCGCTGCTCCCTCGGGGCGGCGGGCCCCAGCGATGGCCTACGACCCGGTCCGGGGCAAGACAGTCCTTTTCGGGGGATCTGACGGCGCGTATCGCAATGACACCTGGGAGTACGACGGGATCACCTGGGCTGAGCTCTCCTCACCCACTGTCCCCGCGGTGAGGCACCGTGCGGCCATGTCCTACGATTCTCGCAGGGAAAGACTCGTCCTTTTCGGGGGACAGACCACGAGTGCAGGTCGCCTGAGCGACACCTGGGAGCACGACGGGGTCGCCTGGGCTCAGGTCTTCCCAGCCAGCTCTCCTTCCGAGAGGTATGGGCACGCCATGGTTTACGACTCCAGGCGGGGCAGGACCCTCCTCTACGGTGGGTTTGGCTCCACGTCGCTTGACGACACCTGGGAGCGTGGAGGCGAGGCATGGTCACAGCTCCTCAACGGGCTCGAGGTCCCCGCCGCGCGTGAGGAGCACGCCGTGGCCTATGACATGCAGCGAGGCAGGGCGGTCATGTTCGGCGGATACACCGGCGCAGGTCTCCTCGACGACACCTGGGAGCATCGCAAGGGACAATGGGCTCGGATCCAGACCCCGGCCTCGCCGTCGGCGCGCCGGAATCACGCCATGGCATACGATCCTCACAGGAGGAGGCTGGTCCTCTTCGGCGGCTCCACGGGCTCTGACCGCCTGGCCGACACCTGGGAGTTCGATGGCGCCACCTGGGAGCAGGTCTATCCCGCCTCGGCGCCCTCGGCCCGACACGGTCACGCCATGGCCTACGACGAAGCCCGGCGAAGGGTGGTGCTCTTTGGCGGGCACACGGGGTATAGCTTTCTGAACGACACCTGGGAGTACGACGGAGGCTCCTGGGTCCTGGTTGCCCCAGACCACGAGCCCGGAACGAGAATGGATCACTCGATGATCTACGATCCATCGCGAGGAAGGATAGTGCTCTTCGGGGGCTACTACGGGTCATGGAGCAGCGAGACATGGGAGTACGACGGGGTGGATTGGGCGCGGATCACCACTGCGACGTCTCCAACGTCGCGCAGAGGTCACGTGATGGCCTTTGATCAGAGGCGGAGCAAGACGCTGGTCTTCGGTGGGGCGTACACCGCTGTATTCGATGATCTATGGGAGTACGACGGCTCGAGCTGGACGATGTTGCTCATGCCATGGGCGCCCACGGCGCGCAAGGAACACGCGATGGTCTTCGACCCCCTCAAGGGCCAGGTAGTCCTCTTCGGAGGGTCCGACGGCTCGCTGGTAACTGGTGACACCTGGTACTTCGGCCGGGTGAGCACCTGGCCCTCCGAGAGCTGCATGCCTGGGTTTGACACCGACGGAGACGGCCTGGCCTTCTGCCTGGACCCGGACTGCGCCCATGCTCTCCTCTGCCTCTCCTGCGGCGACGGCGTCTGCGACCCCGGGGAGCACTGCGGGAGCTGCCCCGCGGACTGCGGTGACTGCACTGGCTGCAGCGCAGCCGACATAAGCCTGTCAGAGGTGCATGGAGGCTCACCCAGCTACGTCGAGCTGGTGAACCTGGGCTCTTGCCACTGGGACGCTGCCGGACTGACCCTGGCCTTCAGGCTCCACTGCGATCAGATCACGCAGACCTTCACCTTCCCGCACTTGAGCGTCTTGCCTCCTGGGGGCGTGTTTCGCGCCGTGGAGCTCTTGGATGCCTCCATGGAGAACGAGACGAGCACCGGAGCTCCGATCTGCGACCTCCCCGACGGCGAGGGCTGGGTGATGCTCTGCCAGGGCCACTGCGACCTGGCTGGTTGCGGCAACGTGCTGGACTACTTCGCCAAGCAGGGGACCGCTCCCCTGTCGTCCTCCCCGGCCTGCGCCAGCTTCCTGCCCGCTCCTCTCGACGTGGGCGGCGCCTTGGACGGGCAGAGCGCCACCCGGGTGGCCTTCTCGGGAACGGGCGCCGCCGGCCTCCAGTCCGACTGGAGCCTGGCCCCCGCGAGCCGCGACTGAGGCTGCTCCGAGCCTTCCTTGCCCCGTCGCCTCCGATAGCACGCTCCCGCCTCCGGGCCAGGGTGATCCAGGGGGGGCGCCGGGGCGGTTGTCTCCAGGCTAGGGCGCGGCGGCCCTCAGGGATATTGTATTCCCCGGGTCGGTCTTCTCATCGCCGGGGACCACGCCGACCGCCGGATCGAGCCAGGTCATCTCGTCGAGCGCGAGCTCGCCCACGGTCAAGCATCATCGGTAGCCCAAGAACACCCTTTGTCCTCGGGGAGGTTTCGGGCTAGCTTCTGCCTGATGGAGACCGAGCCAAAGAGCTTCGGGCGCTACCGCCTGCTGGAGCGTCTCGGCGGAGGAGGCATGGCCGAGGTCTGGAGGGCCGAGGTCTCCTACTCCGCGGACGTCTCAAAGGTCGTGGCCCTGAAGATGATCAGGGAGGATCTGGTGCGGGTGCCCCAGTTCCTCTCGCTCTTCATCGACGAGGCGCGCATCACCTCACGGCTCTCCCACGCCAACGTGGCCCAGGTCTTCGACTTCGGCGAGGAGGGCGGGCGCCCGTTCCTGGCGATGGAGCTGGTGGAGGGGCCTGATCTCGAGACGATCCTGCGGCGCGCGCGAGAGCTGGGGCAGCACCTCCCCCTGTCCTTTTGCGCCTACGTGGTGGCCGAGGCCGCCCGCGGGCTCGCCGCAGCCCACGGGCTCAAGGACGCCGAGGGCCATTCCTTCGGGATCGTTCACCGGGACGTGAGCCCGCAGAACGTGCTCCTCTCCTACGCGGGCGAGGTGAAGATCACCGACTTCGGGATCGCCCGGGCCAGGGACAAGATCACCCAGACCGAGACCGGCACGGTGATGGGCAAGTTCCGCTACATGAGCCCCGAGCAGGTTCAGGGCAAGGCCGTGGACGCCAGGAGCGACGTCTTCTCCTGTGGCATCCTGCTCTACGAGCTCATCACGGGCCTGCAGCTCTTCGACGGCCGCACCTCGGCCGAGGTGGTGGACCAGATCCGCTACAAGGCCGTGCCCGATCTCTTGGCCCTCAGGCGGGACGTGGACCCGGCCCTGGAGACAGTCCTCGGGGACACGCTGGCGAGGGATCCCTCGGCCCGCTGCCCCGACGCGGCCACCCTGGCCAGGGATCTGGAGAGATATCTCCACGTGGCGCATCCGCTCTTCACCAGGGACGAGGTCGCGCACCTGGTGGGCGCCCTGGTGCCCAGGCAGTCTCCTGGCCGCGTGGCCCAGATGGCTTTCGCGGGCACCGAGCTCGCCACGGGCGCGCCTGGCGGGGATGAGCCCGTGGCGACCGCGGTGCCAGAGGCGCCAGAGGAAGCGGCGAGCCCGAGCGGCCGGAAGGCGACCCTGCTCGGCACGGGAGAGCCGGCGCCAAAGGTAACCGCTCCCGCCCGCCGCACCGCGGGCGGGCCCCTGGTGGTGGTGGCCCCAGACGCCCTCGAGCCAGGGTGCAACCGGCAGGGCGACGAAGAGGAGGGAGTGCCCGAGGCCCCCATGACCGTGTCCGGGGCCCTGGGCCCCGGTGGGTCCTTCAGCCCGCTTCCGAGGCCCGCCGCCAACTCGCCGGGAGCAGTAGCTTCAGCCGCCCTTGATCCAGCCGGCGCAGCTCCCGCCTCCGCCCCTCCCGTCTCCGGTGTTTCCGCCGGCCTCGCCCCCAAGGCGCCCGACCTGTCCGAGGGGGCTGCTGGAACCCACGGCTCGCCCACGGCGGCCGGGTCCCCGGGCGCCGATGGGGGGAATCCCATGGCGCCCGGCGGCCGGGAAGCCCATCCAGAGGTGACCGCGCCAACCCGCCTTGCAGCTCCAGGAGGCCCGCACCCAGGAGATCCGGAGCCAATGTCCGGCCTCGACTCCACGCGTACCCAGGCCCGCCCCGGCGCCAGGGAGCCAGCCACGTTGGCGTCAAGGCCCAGGCGGCGCGGAGTTGGGATCCTGCTCACGCTAGCCGCGCTCGTGCTCCTCGCGGGGAGCTTGACCCTGATCTTCTGGCGCCTGAGGGGCCCGGGGACCCAGCAGGGGGGCGAGCAGGAGGCGGCGGCGGGAGGTGGCGGTCAGGCCGACGCGCAGGTAGCCTCCCCTCCCCGAGGGGATGGAGGCGGCGCACGTCTCGAGGGAGACTCTGGCGCGGCCTCCAGCCAGAGCGACCAGGTAGCCGAGCTGGACCGCAAGCTCGGTCAGCTCCACATCCTGCGGGGCCCGAGGCATGAG
>JAVEWA010000120.1:0-13622 GCA_034004785.1 Polyangia bacterium | reverse complement strand
GGGCTCCTCGTTGCCGCCGCGGGCTGCGTGGATCCGGCGGACATCCAGTCGGCCAGCTACGTGCGGCCCGTCCACGTCGAGGACTGGCGGGACGAGGTCATCTACCAGGTGCTCGTGGACCGCTTCGCGGACGGAGACCCCAACAACAACTGGAACGTGGACAAGACGGCCATGGGGGCCTACCACGGCGGCGACTGGCAGGGGATCATCGACCGCCTGGACTACCTGGAGGACCTCGGGGTGACGGCGTTGTGGATCAGCCCCGTGGTCCAGAACATCGAGTCGGACGCCGGCTTTGGCTCCTACCACGGCTACTGGACGCAGAACTTCCTGGAGGTGAACCCCCACTTCGGGGACATTGCCAAGCTCCGGGAGCTCGTGGACGAGTGCCACAGGCGCAGCATCAAGGTGATCCTGGACATCGTCACCAACCACATCGGGCAGCTCTTCTACTACGACATCAACGGCAACGGGCAGCCCGACGACTTCTTCATCGGTGGAGGGGGCACGGCCTACGGCTCGGGCAACAACGACTTCCCCTCCGGCCTCACCCGGACCAGTGAGTGGGATCCGGAGTACGACTCCAGGGGCGTGCAGGCCTTCACCTCCCTCGGGGAGTCCGGCCCCGCTCCGGTGGAGTGGGTCTATGAACCACACCTTCACCGCGTCCCCCCAGAGCCTCCCGAGTTCCAGAACCCCGCCTGGTACAACCGCAGGGGCAGGGTCACGGTCTGGCGCTTCGAGCAGGAGGCCTGCCAGTTCATCACCCAGAACCCTGATCCAGGCCACTGGTACGACGTGCCCGAGTGCAGGGACTACATCCGAACGCAGGAGATGCGCGGCGACTTCCCGGGCGGGCTCAAGGATCTGGACACGACGCGGCAGGACGTCAGGGATGCGCTCTTCCGGGTGTTCGCCCATTGGATCGAGGCTGCTGATTTCGACGGCTTCCGGATAGACACCCTCAAGCACGTGGAGCACGAGTTCTGGCAGGACTTCTGCCCGAGGATCAGGCGGCGGGCCAAGGAGCTCGGGAAGCACAACTTCTTCATGTTCGGCGAGGCCTTCGACGGCCACGACGACCTGCTCGGGCTCTACACCGGAAACGGCCAGGTGGACTCGGTCTTCTACTTCTCCCAGAAGTTCCGGGTTTACGAAGGAGTCTTCATCCACGGCAACCCGAGCAGGGAGATCGAGGATCTCCTCGGCGAGCGCGAGGTCAACTACACGGATCAGCCCAACGTGGACGGCCCGGTGGACGCCGGAGGGCAGGGGATCTCGCCGCGCAAGCTCCTCGTCAACTTCCTGGACAACCACGACGTGGGTCGTTTCCGCTACCTCCTCGACGACACTAGCGCCCACCACAACGCTCTCTTCTACCTGCTCACCCAGGACGGGATCCCCTGCATCTACTACGGGACGGAGCAGCGCTTCTCGGGCGGCAACGATCCGGCCAACAGGGAGGATCTGTGGCTCTCTGGGTACGACCGCTCCAACGGGACCTTCCGCACCATCCAGACCCTCATCGCGCTTCGCAAGCAGTACGCGCCCCTCAGGCGCGGTGATTTCGCCGTGCGCTGGTCCACCCAGGATCGGGCCGATGGGGCGGGAGAAGACGCCGGGATCTTCGCGTTCGAGCGAACCTACGCTGGGGAGACGGCGCTGGTAGTGTTGAATACCTCCAACAGCAAGACCTCCCGCACCCGCTCGGGCACCTCCGTCATGAGCACCGCCTTCCCCTCTGGCACGACCCTGGTGAACGTCTTCTGCATGGAGGACCAGGCGGGCGACCTCGGGGCGCATGAGTGCAGCGCTCAGGAGCGCCAGGCGGCCCGCTTCGTGGTTGGTGCCAACGGTGCGCTGGATCTTCCCGTGCCCCCTCGCGGCGGGATGATCCTGGTGCGGGAGTGAGGTCACCAAGGCAGGGACAACTAACGAGGTGCAACATGAAGACTAGCTCGGCATTGTTAGCGGTATGGGGAGTCTTTGCCCTTGCGGCCTGCGCCGACGGCAAGAAGAACGACAACAACAACAATCTGCCAGACGCGGGCCAGGATGGCGGCAGTCCGGCGCCGATCCTGCAGGGCGTCGCCCCTGTCGAGGGCCCCCTCGCTGGAGGCACCCAACTCGAGCTGACTGGTCAGCATTTCGTCCAGGGAATGACCATTTCGGTGGGCGGCAAGGACTGCACGAGCGCCACGGTCCTCTCTGCCGCCAGCGCCAGCTGCGTGACCCCGGCCGGGGACGCCCTGGGCCCGGTGGCGGTCCGGGTGGAGAACCCCGACTCGCAGTGGAGCCAGCTCTCCGGCGCATTCACCTATAACGACGTCACCCTGCCAGAAGTGACCTGGTGCGTGCTCGACCGGCCCGCTTCCCTGAGCGCCGAGCGCCAGGTGGCCACGGCGCCCATCTATGGCCGCGTCCATGCCGAAGGGCTCACCGACCAGACGGGGAGAGGCGCTGGCATCACGGGCCAGGTGGGCTACGGTCCCGTTGGCTCGGATCCGGCTTCGGGAACCGGCTGGATCTGGGTGCCTGCCATCTACGCGACAGACGCCTCGGCCATGTATGACGAGTACGTCGCCAGCCTGACCGTTTCCACGGCGGGGACATATGACGTGGCCTATCGCTTCTCCAGTGGGGGCCAGTGGCTCTACTGCGACCGGGACTCCTCGGACAACGGCTACCAGCCAGCCCAGGCCCTCGCGCTCACCGTGACCGCGGGCGCCGATCCCATGCCCGAATGGTGCGGGCTGATCCAGCCGCTCTCCACCTCCACCACGGTGGGAGTGGCCACCGCCGATGTCACTGGGCAGGTCTTCGCCCCGGGCATCACCGAGGCATCTGGCGCTGGCTCTGGAGTCGAGGCCGAGCTGGGCTTCGGGCCCTCAGGCACCCACCCCGGGGTGGATCCTGGCTGGCACTTCGTGGCGGGCGCCTACCAGGGCGACGTCGGCAACAACGACGAGTACCGTGCCTCCATGACGGCGCCCGCGCCGGGCACCTTCGACTATGCCTGGCGCTTCAGGCTCGGGGCTGGCCCCTGGCTCTACTGCGACGCCAACGGCTCCTCGGACGGATACAGCTCCAGCCACGCCGGCGTCATGACAGTGACCGGCCAGCCCACGCAGTCGGTAAACTGGTGCAACCTCCAGCACCCCCCGAGCGCGACGGTGGAGCAGGGCGCCGAGACCGAGCTGCTCTTCGGCCGGGTCTATGTGGAGGGCATCACGGAGGGCAACGGACAGGGGACCGGCCTACTCGCAGAGGTAGGTTACGGCGAGGTGGGCTCCGATCCCTCCTCCCACGGCTCCTGGCAGTGGACCGCCGCCGCCTACAACCTCTCGGTGGACGGCCTGATCCCTGGCGGCCTGGCAAACGACGAGTACATGGCCCGCCTGACCGTGAGCACGCCTGGGCTCTATGACTTCGCCTATCGCTTCAGCGCCGACGCCGGCGCGACCTGGCTCTACTGCGATCTGGATGGAGCCACCAGCGCTGCCGAGTACAGCGCGGCCCAGGCCGGGGAGCTCACCGTGACCTCCACCACCACGACCATCACCCTGACGGCGGTCACCCACCCGCGGGGCTCGATCCTGGGGGGGGACACCGTCACCCTCACCGGCACGGGCTTCACCGCCTCCACGACGGTGACCTTCGGGGGCGTCGCCAGCCCGACCGTCAACTTCGTCTCGTCCACCCAGCTCACGGCGCAGACTCCTCCTGGCGCGGCCCTCGGCCCGGTGAACGTGGTGGTCACGAACCCCGGCCCGACGAGCGCGACCCTGGCGAGCGGCTTCGAGTACCTGCTGGTCTTTTCCCCCACGGTTGATGGCGCCCTGGCGGAGTGGCCCACCGCTTGCCGGGTGGCTGCCAACACCGTTGCAACCGACTGGGGCGTGGGCCAGAACGAGCTCACGCATCTCTACGTGGCCTTCGATCAGAACAACCTCTACCTGGGCGTGGACGGGACGGTGGAGGCCAACAACGCCATCCTGGCGGTGGTGGACCTGGACTTCGGCGCCTCCACCGGTGTCTCGGATTTCTCGAGTGTCACCGATTCGAGCGGCTCGCTCGACGTGGTCATCGCAGGTACCCTGAACATTACAACCGCGGGCTTCGGGGCCGAGGTCGTGATGGGCACCAAGGGCATGGCGGAGGTCATGGCCGGGACCTCTACCGAGGCGGGCTGGCGCGGCCTGTCTCCTCTCGGAGACCTCCCGTGGCTCACCGGAACCGTGGACACGGGCGCTCATGCGGTGGAGGCCTCCATCCCGCTGGCGACCCTCTGGACCTCGGGCGTCCCGTCGGGAGGAGCCACTGTGGCGGTGACGGTGAAGCTCGGCGACTACGAGGGCTCGAGCTGGGCGATCCAGGCCCTGCCCGAGCAGGCCGGGTCGAGCACGGTCACCCAGGTATTCTCTTTCCGGATCTTCCCCGCGGGATCCTTCTGATCCGTCATCTCACATCTTCCGCCGTCACCCGATCAGGGAGTCAGCACGATCAGGGAGAAGGAGATCTTCCCTTCTGGCATTACCGGCTGCTCGTACCTCCAGTCTCTAATAGTCCGGGCCACGCAGGCGGCTATGGAGGAGAGGGCCTTGGGGCCGCGAACCGAGTGCCGGGTGACCCTTCCTGCCCGATCCACGTGAAGGTCGATCCAGGCCAGCCCTGCCGGTCCATGGCGACCAAGGCCTGCCTCGCAGGCTCCCAGGCGAGCGGTGTGAGTGCGGCGCTGGCGGGTCATCAGGGCGTGAGGCATTCCGCCAGAGATTCGGATCCCTTCGTACACAAGATCGACGAGGCAGATCCTGGGCGTGACGAACAATGGCCTCCAGTCGGTGCCACCTACCTGCGCCCTGCTCCTGAGAAGAACAGGAGGGTTGAGCTTGGCGAGGGCTCTTTCGGCATGCAGCGCCGTGCGACGGGCGAGACAGGCATTGTAGGCGCGCTGGTACTGGTCTGCCTGGCCGCGTTCGTCGGAGGGCGCAGCGCGGGACTGCGCGTCCAGGACCAACAGACCAAGGAGCAGCGTGCCAACCCTATGGAGAAGGCAAGCCTTTGGTGGCAACGAGGCGATGCAAAGGATCATGTCGCCGATAATGCCGGAATCGAGGGAACTCGGGAATGTCCACTTTGGAGGGGCGGGGCGGGCAGAGCCGCCAGCCACGAGGCAGGGCCCAACAGGCGGGATGGGGGGCAAGGATTGCGTGAGATGGGCCCTCTTCCTCAGCTTTCTGATATCCGCGGCGGGAAGGTGTCGGAAAAATGAAGTAAATACAGTCAGATGTGGAATTAGTCCGCGGGCACGGATCCTGCTTGGTATTAATTGTCCGTAGCTCGTCTCGAGCGCGACCCGTGGAGGGATGATCATGAGATTCCCATCGTGCTTGGCCGGTCTTTTCTTGGGTGCTTGTCTGGCCGGGTGCTTCTCGGTGACCGACTTCGACATCCCCAAGACCCGCGAGGAGACCTTCACCTTGCCCTTTGTCCAGAATCTGGAGGGCTTCGACGTGCTGCTCGTGGTGGACAAGTCCGCCGCCTCGGCGCCGCTTGCAGGGAGCTTTGCCGAGGACCCGACCATGGCGTTCGACCAGATGGACTACATCATGCAGGAGTCAGCCGGGGGCCCCGTGACGGGCAGCACCATCCGGATTGGGGTCATCACCCCGGACCTGGGGGCGGGGGACTACTCCTACGCCGAGGGGGACTGCGAGCCGGGTGGCGACGACGGGGTGCTTCAGGATACCTCGGGCTGCTTCGACACCTTTGACGGCGCGCCCTGGCTGGAGCTGGCCGGCGACTCGGTCATGAACGCGGGCGCCGATCTGTCGCAGGCCCTCCAGTGCGTCGTCGAGGAGCAGCAAAACCGCACGGGTTGTCGCTTCAAGCAGCCCCTCGCCGCGGTGGAGAAGGCGCTGGATGCCGCACGCACCCCTGAGAACGAGGGCTTTCTGCGGCCGAACGCCGGGCTCGCAATAATCCTGCTGATCGACGAGGACGACTGCAGCGCCGCCAACCAGACGATCTTCGACGACGCCGACACCAGCCCGCAGAGCACCTTCGGCCCCCTGACCCCCTTCCGCTGCTTCGAGTTCGGGATCAGCTGCGACGAGGGCGGCCGCTCGGCGGGCGGCCGGAACAACTGCGCCGAGCAGAGCGAGGTCTCGGGGGGCTATCTGCGGGACACCAGCGCGCTCGCCGATCGGATCCGCTCCCTCAAGGGCGGCAAGCCTGTCATCGTCACCATCGCCGCCGGTCCGAGGGGACCAATCTCGGTGGAGGTGGACCAGGGCTCGGTGCCCAGCCTCGTGTCCGTCTGCGGTCAAGGCGCTCCCACCGGGCGTCCATCCATCAGGCTGAACAACTTCGTGTCCATGTTCGAGGACAACGGCCTCTTCGACTCCGTCTGTACGCTGGATCTGGCTGGGCTCCTGAACCGCTTCTCCAACAGGCTCGCCTCCAACTCGGTGTTCCGCTGCATGCCCTTCGTGCCCGCAGACGTGGAGCCCAAGACTCCGGGATCCCAGTTCAGGTGCGCGGTAGAGGACGTGAAGAACCCGAGCCAGATAGGAGAGGAGCGGTTCGACATCCCGGCCTGCGCCGCGCTTCCCTCCGAGGAGGTGTCGGCCACGGACCCCCGCTGCTGGGTAATGGTCCCCGAGAGCCAGTGCACGGCAGGATATCAGCTGGTGGTTCGCAGGTGGTCCCTGCCAGAGGAGGACACCATCACCGAGGCCACCTGCGAGGTGGAGATCGAGTGAGCAACCTTCAGATCGAGGTGAGCTCCGACATCTGATCACGCTTGAGTCGAGATTTGATTGATAGAGGCGTCGGATGGCGATATCACTCACAGAGGTGCCCCTCCGTATCCTGGCACCTTCCCGCGCGGCAGCGGCAGGTGTCGAGGCAAGGCGCACCTCCGCAGTTTGGATCTGCGCAGTCCACTAGATCGTCGCCGTCATCGTCGTCGCCGTTGTCACAGAGCTCCACGGGCTGGCAGGACGGATCGAGGTTGCAGTCCGGGTCATCGCAGTCAGTCAGGGCATCCTCATCATTGTCGGCTCCGTCGCTGCAATCCTCTTCCGGGTGTCCGCTTCGGAAAGCCAGCTCCCAGGTCTCGTCGGCCCCGGTGCTTCCTCCGAAGAGAACCGAGACCCGGCGTTTCCTATCGAAGGCAAGAGCTGCCTCGGAGCGTGCGCTTGGGGAAACGGGCAAAAGCAGGTGTTTCCACTTGCTCCCGTCTAGAATCAATGTGTCCCCAAGGGATCCTAGGTTAGTGGTCCCCCCGAATACCTGGGTCCACCCGTTGCTTGCGTCCTCGGTCATGGCATGACCGAAGCGGCTCTCGGGATGGTGGCTGGCAGTGAGCGGCCTCCAGATGCCCTGGGAGAACGAAAACAGGCTATTCGTGCCAAAGAGCTGCTGCTCGAAGCCGCCATACAGCAGCACTCCGCATCTCCCCGAATCCGTTACAGCCGCGGTGAAGGCCAATGACGGAGGCCAGTCCTGCTCCGCATGTGGCATCATCTGCCAGTCGCCGTGCTTGAAGAGCCATGTGTCCCTTTGAGGGAAATCTCCCCACAATCCCCCGAACAGAAGGAGCTGTTGCCCGCCAGGATCCTGCGCCAGGGCGTGACCACTGCCCGGAGGCGGCCTGCTCTGCACCGGAACCACGCGCCAGTCCAAGGGGTCTCCGCCCAGACCCCATGTGTCATCGTAGACTATGGCGCTGCGTTGATTGGTGCCGCCGAAGAGCACGACCTCTGACCGTTGCGGGTCCCATGCCATGGCGTGGTCCTCGCGTGCGGGGGGGGCGTTTGATGTACGGATTTCCCACCAGTGTTGGCCGTCAAAGGCCCAGGTGTCATCGTAGGTGCGAGAGAGAGATGATCCGCCGAAGAGCACCAGAGTCCGCTGCGTTTCGTCGAAGACTAGGCGATGTCCCTGGCGTCCAGGCGGCTCCGTCAGTGGAGTCGCCTCTCTGAAGGTGTTGCCGCTTAGCTCCCAGGTGTCAGCGCACACAAGGGGTTCGCACCGGCCGGCGTGGAAGACAACAACCCCGCGCAGCGAGTCATAGACCATCCCGTGTCCGCTGCGTGCTGGAGGGATCGGGCCAGATGGTTGAAGCTGTTGCCAGTTGCCAGCCTGGAAAGCCCATGTCTCGTTTGAGGGGATCCCCTGTCTTGAACCACCGTGAAGAACAATACGGCCCTGCATTTCGTCGAAAACCAGGCGGTGTTCGCTTGTGGCTGGGGGAGAATCGCTCGGCGTGAGGCTTACCCAGCTCACGCCGTCATAGGCCCAGGTGTCATCCCTGTCCTCGTCATATCGTCCGCCGAAGAGGATCACTCGCTGGGAGGTTGCGTCATAGGCCGCCGCCGCTGAGAACCGGGGCGGTGGGGCCGCGGCGGTGATGATCTGAGTCCATGTATGTCCGTTCCACTCCCAGGTATCTTGCAGATGAGAGGTCCCGCCCCCTCCACCGTGCAGTACGACCACCTGTCTTGTGCTGTCAAAGACCATCAGGTGAGCGAGGCGAGGTTCAGGCGAGGACGCAGTGGTGGCCTCGGACCAGGAGACTCCGTCGAACTCCCAGGTGTCTCCCAGAGGAACATCGGAAAATCCACCAAACATCACGACCCTGTCTCGAGCCGTGTCGTAGGTCATGGCATGAAGGGTGCGTGCATCTGGGAAGCTCGAGACCGATATCGGATGCCAGGTATCCCCGTCGTAGGCCCATGTGTCGTTTTGGAGCTGGCCATCGAAACCGCCGAAGATCAGGGATCTGGCCCTTGCCGAATCGAAAACCATGCCGTGATCATGGCGCCCCCTGGACAGAGGGCTGACCCAGCGGCTCCAGCCGGGGTTCTCCACGGTACAGCCGCTGGAGCAGCCGTCACGGCTCCTCAAGTTGCCGTCGTCGCAGGTCTCGCCCTCGAGGTAGTCGATGACGCCGTTGCCGCAGGTTTCGTCCGACTGGCAGTCGGCCGAGCAACCGTCGCCTGGCGCGCTGTTTCCGTCGTCGCACCGCTCCCAAGGCTGGACATGCCCGTCGCCACAGCGCTCTATGGTGCAGGTCTCAGAGCAGCCATCTAGGGGCGTCAGATTGCCATCGTCGCACTCCTCTGCCTCTCCATCGGCGCGCAGCTCGATGATTCCGTTTCCGCATCGCGTACAGTAGAGGGTGCAATTTCCGCGGCAGATCGGGGCGCCCAGCGGATCCTGACCAGAGATTTCATCGCAGGTGGCTCCGCCGAGATCCGGGCCGTCGCACTCCTCCCCGTTCGCTGGATCCAAGTGCCCATCCCCGCAAAAGGAGTCTCCTCGAGAGAAGCAGCGGAAGTCATCGGATGCGCCTTGGCGGCGGCATACCCACCCGTCGGGGCAGTCTCCGGGGCGCCCCTCTCTACAGGCGAAGAGCCCCTCGGTCAGATCGGGGTGACAGGTTACTGCGAGGAACGAGGCGGTAGCCGTCACGAGGGCAGTGAGGAGCCGTGCAGGAGCCTTCCTTGGCGGGGACGGAGATAACATGGGATGAATAATCGGCGATCAGTGAGCGAGGAGCAAGGCGCTCCGCGGCAGGCGCTCTGCGGCAGCCTGGGTCTCTGAGGGAACGGAGCACATCCGACGCCCAGGCGCGGCCGAGCCTGGGGAGAGGTTTGAGCCGACACAACCCGAATCCGCTAACAAGTTGATAAGATAAGCAAATGATCCTGGTCAAGAGAGCCTCCATCTCTCCTTGATTTCCCAGCAAGTCCCGGCTAGCGTCCCTTGGCGATCGGCCCTCGCTATTTGGTAGCGGGAGCGGTCCGGGGCAGCAGAATCCGCCAAATGACTGGAAGAACCCTTAGAAAGCCGAGGAGACGCTCGCCCCATGTGGTCGTCGCGGGACGTCCGTTGCGGGTGATGGTTTGCGCCGGAGGGTTCTCGAAACATCGCTCGAGGGAGAGAACATGGGAAAGAACCTGACGAGGAAGATCCTGGAGAGTCACGTGGTCAAGGGGAGCTTGGAGGTCGGTGAAGAGCTGGGCATACGAATCGACCAGACGCTCACGCAGGACGCGACCGGCACCATGGCCTACCTGCAGTTCGAGGCCATGCAGATCCCGCGGGTCAAGACCGAGCTTTCGGTCAGCTACGTGGATCACAACACGATCCAGATCGGTTTCGAAAACGCCGACGACCACCGCTACCTCATGAGCGTGGCCCGCAAGTATGGGATCCACCTGTCTCGGGCCGGGAACGGGATCTGTCACCAGGTCCACCTGGAGCGGTTCGGCAAGCCCGGAAAAACCCTCCTCGGGAGCGACAGCCACACGCCGACAGGCGGCGGTCTTGGCATGATCGCCATCGGCGCCGGCGGCCTGGACGTGGCCATGGCGATGGGCGGAGGGCCCTTCTACCTGACGAGCCCGAAGGTCATAAAGATAAACCTCACCGGGAGGCTGCGGGAGTGGGTCTCGGCCAAGGACGTCATCCTGAAGATGTTGGAGATCTTCACGACCACGGGCAACGTCGGCTGCATCTTCGAGTACACGGGTCCTGGAGCCAAGACCCTGAGCGTGCCCGAGCGGGCCACGATCACCAACATGGGCGCCGAGTGCGGGGTGACCACCTCCATCTTCGGCAGCGACGAGGTCACCAGGGCGTTCCTCAGGGCGCAGGGCAGGGAAGGGGACTGGGTGGAGCTACTGCCGGACGCCGACGCCGAGTACGACCGCGTCATCGAGCTCGACCTCGGCGAGGTAGAGCCCCTCGCGGCCTGTCCCCACTCTCCGGGCAACGTGAGGAAGGTGAGCGAGCTCGCCGGCCTCGAGGTGAACCAGGTCTGTCTGGGCTCCTGCACCAACTCCTCCTACACGGACCTCGTGCGGGTGGCGCAGATGCTGGAGGGCAAGACGGTGCATCCGGACGTCTCCTTCGTGGTCACGCCAGGGTCGAAACAGGTGGTCCAGACCATCGCGCGGGACGGGCACCTCGAGAAGTTGATCGCCGCGGGCGCTCGCCTCGTGGAGCCGACCTGCGGGTTCTGCATAGGCAACAGCCACAGCCCGAGCTCCGGCGCGGTGAGCCTGCGCACCAGCAACCGCAACTTCGAGGCGCGCTCCGGAACGAAGGACGCCCAGGTGTATCTGGTCTCGCCCGAGACGGCGGCGGGGGCGGTGCTCACGGGCGAACTTAGGGACCCGAGGTCGCTCGGCATCCCCTTCCCCAAGGTGGAGATGCCCAAGTCCTTCGTTATTGATGACAACCTGATCCTTCGTCCGGAGGAGACCGAGAAGCCGGCAGAGGTGGTAATCCGGCGGGGCCCGAACATCGGGGGGCCTCTCGTCAACCCGCCCTTCCCGGAGTCCCTGGACGGTGTTGTGGCGATTAAGGTGGGCGACAAGATCACGACCGACCACATCATCCCTGCCGGCGCCCGGATGAAGTACCGGAGCAACGTGCAGAAGTACTCCGAGTTCGTCTTCGAGAACGTGGACGCCGAGTTCCACAAGCGCGCTGGCAAGCATCGCGACGAGGGGCTGCACAACGTCATAGTGGCCGGGGCGAGCTACGGCCAGGGCTCCTCTCGAGAGCACGCCTCCATCTGCCCGAGCTTCCTCGGGGTGAAGGTCGTGCTGGCCAAGAGCTTCGAGCGCATCCACGCCGCCAACCTGCTCAACTTCGGGATAGCTCCGCTCACCTTCGTGAACGAGGCCGACTACGACGCCATCGAACCGGATGATCGCCTGGAGGTGAAGGGGATCCGAGAGCACCTGGCCAGCGCCACGCGATTTTCGGTGATAAACCGGACGAAGGGAAAGACCTTCGAGGTTCGGTGCGATCTCTCCGAGCGTCTCCGCAGGATCCTGCTCTGCGGGGGGGCTCTGCCCGCCGTGAAGGACAACAGTATCTGACGAGGACGCCCGCAAGCTCCAGGTGACTCGGAAAGAGAGCCTGACCAGGAGGAGACGATGTCGAAGATAAAGATGAAGAACCCGATCGTCGAGATGGACGGCGACGAGATGACCAGGATCATGTGGAAGATGGTCAAGGAGAAGCTGCTGTCGCCGTTCGTCGATCTCAACGTCGAGTACTACGACCTCGGCCTCAAGATGCGCGACGAGACCGACGACAAGATTACAGTCGCTGCGGCGGAGGCCACCATGAAGCACAAGGTGGCCGTCAAGTGCGCCACCATCACCCCCGACGCCGGACGCATCAAGGAGTACGGCCTGAAGATGGCCTGGAAGAGCCCGAACGGCACCATCCGCTCCATGCTGGACGGCACGGTCTTCAGGAGCCCCATCCTGGTGAAGAACATCAAGCCGGCGGTGCGCAACTGGAGGAAACCCATCGTCATCGGCCGCCACGCCTATGGCGACGTTTACAGGGACGCCGAGATGCGGGTCCCGGCGCCCGGCACGGTAGAGCTGGTCTATACGCCCCTCGAGGGAGACCAGGTCCAGCGCATGGTGGTCCACGAGTTCAAGGCCCCCGGCATCGTCATGGGGATGCACAACCTGGATCACTCCATCACGAGCTTCGCCCGGGCCTGCTTCACCTACGCCCTGGATCGGAAGATCGACATGATCTTCTCCTGCAAGGACACCATTTCGAAGCTCTACCACGCGCGCTTTCGAGTGATCTTCACCGATCTATTCGCGAGCGAGTTCAAGAAGAGGTTCGAGGAGGCAGGCATCAACTACACCTTCACGCTCATCGACGACGCCGTGGCGCGCATCATGAAGTCCGAGGGTGGGATGCTCTGGGCCCTTCGGAACTACGACGGCGACGTAATGAGCGACATGATCGCCTCGGCCTTCGGATCGCTCGCGATGATGACGTCGGACCTCATCTCACCGCACGGGTACTTCGAGTACGAGGCGGCCCACGGGACCGTTCAGCGGCACTACTACCAGCACCTCAAGGGAGAGAAGACCTCCACGAACAGCATGGCCCTCATCTACGCCTGGAGCGGCGGCCTGGACAAGCGAGGGCAGCTCGACGGAACGCCGGACCTCTGCGCCTTCGCCTCGAAGCTGGAGGAGGCAGCGGCCGAGACCATCGAGAGCGGGGTGATGACCAAGGACCTCGTCCCCTACGCCGACCCGGCTCCTGAGAAGCACGTCCTCACCGAGGAGTTCATCGACGCGATACGGAAGAACCTGGAGAAGAAGCTCTAGCCCCGCCCTTTCGGGTGACAGAGAGGAGTCCAAGAGATGGCCAAGAGAGCGATTCGAGAGTACGACGCCAAGCGCATGCTGGCGAAGGGGCTTTCAGAGGCCTCCGGTGGCCGCTTCACGGTGGATCCGAGCCTGGTCCTGGTCTCCAAGGAGACGGAGCTCGACAAGCTGCCCAGTCAGCATTCCTGGCTGAAGAAGGGCAAGCTCGTGGTCAAGCCGGATCAGCTCTTCGGCAAGCGGGGAAAGAACGACCTGCTCTGCCTGAACGCCAGCTTCGACGAGGCAAAGAAGTGGATAGGGGAGCGGCTGGGCAAGGAGATCACCATAACGCAGACCACCGGCAAGACAACGGGGACGCTCACGCACTTCCTGATCGAGCCCTACGTGCCCCACGGCAAGGAGTACTACGTCGGCAACACCACGGCCAGGGAGCATGACTAGAACGGAAGA
>JAVEWA010000119.1:0-13630 GCA_034004785.1 Polyangia bacterium | reverse complement strand
CCTTGGCCTCCACGCAGACCTGGCCAGTCCGAGTCTTGACGCTCAGATCTGCCTACACGAACACCACGGGGTCCACGAAGGGCCCGGCCAGGTTGAAGACCAGGAAGGAGACCCCTGGCGCGAGACCCACCTTGGCGCTTCCGAGGCCCACCGAGACGCTGGGCTCGTTGAAGGTATAGACGGGAGTGAGGCTGCCCCAGACCCGGGTCCCTTCATCCTTGATGTAGGAAATGCCCGCGTTGACCGTCACCCCGGCCTTGCCGGCGATGGTGATCTTCGGCTCCAGCTTCACCTCGGCGGTGATCTTAGGCTCGAGGTTGGGGACGATGACGAAGGGACCGATGGGCACAGCCGCGAAGGCAATCCTCGGCCCGAGCGGAAACTCCTTGTTGAGGATCTCCACACCTGGGAGCTTCACCTCCAGCTTCACGCTCCCGGTCACCTCGGGCTTCAGCTCCAGGGTGAACTCCTTCAGGCTGGCAACCGGGTCGATGTCCACCACGAAGCGCTCCACGGTGATCTTGACGTCCAGGCTGGACTTCACCTTTGTCTCCGAGCCCAAGGAGATGTCGGGGAAGTTGAAGCTTGCGCCGATGGACACTCCCCCCTTGGGTCCAGGGATCTCCGGCCGCACCTGGTGCGTCACCAGACCCTCGCAGTTCTCCAGGCAGATGACGTCGGTGAAGCGCAGCACCTCGTCGCGAACTCCGAAGCGGGAGAACTCGATGGCCTCGTCGAGCCTGGCCGGGCTCGTCGGCAGATCCCACCTGACCCCGTAGCTCCCCACGTTGCGCGAGGGCGTTCCCGTCACCTTGCGGAGGTATCCGTTGCCAGAGATCCCCCAGAGGATCTGGTTCATCTGGATCTGCGGTGCAGAGGCTGCGTCACGGAAGAGCAGCCGGAGCTCGTCGCCCTCCATGTCCGCCCTGACGAACCCTGGGAGCTGCTCTGGGAAGATCACGTGGCCAGAGAACCTTATCTCGTTCGCAAACACCTCGATGGTGCGGCTCACCTGGTGCTTTCCATCGGAGACAGTGAGGGTGACGGGATGGGCCCCCGGCTCGGTGAACACATGGTCCACCGAGCTGTTGGAGTGACAGGGGGAGATCGTGCGATCTGCGACGCCGTCGTTGTCGAGGTCCACGGTGCAGGTCAGGCGGTCCCCGTCGGCGTCCGAGATGTTCCAGTAGAACAGCGTCGAGAGCGGCGCGTTGCCCCAGGCTGGAGCGGCGTCGAAGAACGTGATGGTTGGCTCGGAGCTCTCCGTCGGGCAGCCCGCCGAGGGGACCGAAATGGCCAGGGCAATACCGACATGGATCCACCTGAGGGTCGAATGGCCAAGCAAAAGCTCTCTCATTTTCATGCGCTCCCTAGACCATGCGTCTAGCGGCAGTCCAGCCCGCTCATCATGTGGTTCGGATCCCAGGGCGTGCGAGAAGCCTCGGCGCCAGCCATGGCTGGGCTCGACTGACAGGGGGTGCAGGCGTGCCCAGGCAGGTCTCCTGCCTGTCCCCACTCGACGTAAACGAGATCCGAGTTGGCCCAGCCGAGGTGGGCCACCGCCAGGAAACGCACCACCGCGGGAGACGAGTCCAGAATGCGCCGCCCGCCATAGGTTGGCCCCTCATAGGTGGCGCCAGGGCCTCCGTCCTCGGTATAGACCACGACGCACCTTCCGTTCGATGGGTTCGACACTCGAAGGAGCGCTCCACAGTTGAACCGCTGGGCGTCCGCCACATAGAAGTACTCGGGCGCGGGCACATCCTGAGGCGCGTACTGGTCCACGAGATCGAGCACGGTCTGATAATCATAATCGACGTGGCCCTGCACGTGGGGGATCGCGTAGTTCTGGTCCAAACACAGCGCTGCGTGCACGTCGTACCTGCAGTCGTGATAATCGTAGTGCCCCTGCAGGTAGCCGCAGGTAGTCCCATGGCCCCAGGTGGTGGAGTCGTTGGACGTGCCGAACTGGGAGATCAGGTAGAAGCCATCCTCGGAGAGGTGCCAATCCATGTAGTTGCAGGCGCTCTGAGGCGCGCTCGCTTCCTCGGGGCTGGGGACCGCCACGCAGAAGGGGACGGAGTAGCAGCGATCATTGGTTCCAAGCGGCATCGACTCGCAGCCCGCCGCGCAGGTCTCCCAAGATACGACCGCGCCGCCAGAGCACCTCACCAGTTCTTCTCCATCGCACCAGAGCCCATCCTGCTTGCCCACGCAGAAGGAGGCATCGGGCCCGAGACAGGCCTGGCTGCCCGCGGTGGCCGAGCTGTCGCAACCTCGGCTGCAGGTCTCCCTGGCGATGACCTCTCCGGCCTGGCAACCGACCAGATCCGCGCCGTCGCAATGTGATCCATCAACCAGTGCGGTGCAGAAGTTGGTCGACTCCCCATCGGGGAGGATCGCCCCGTCTCCAGGGGCGCCATCGGCGCCGCCATCGACGCCTTCGCCTCCGTCGAGCCCGGAGATGCCTCCGTCGCCGCAGACGCAGGGGCCATATCCGTCATTTGTAGGGAAGCAGCTCCTGCTACCCTCGCTTCCGTCGTCGCAGACGCAGGGGCGGCTACCCGGGTAGCGGCAGACATCCTGCTCGCAGCTCCCAAGCAGGCAAAGGAACGCAGCGCCTGCGATGTAAGGGATACGCCCCGCGGACAGGCTGGATCCTCGCCCATGAAGCTCGCTACGTCCGCTGGGCTCCCGGTCGAACTCTCGTCTCATATCGTCTTGCCTGTCCTCCATCTGGTCCTACCATGTGGTAGGACCAATTGTCAATGCGGTGGGGCGGTCTTTGAGGGACGCCCTTTTTCCCGGGCCGGTTTTCTGTTTCACTCCGATCCATGTGGTCGGTTCTCGAGGGCCTCCAGGTCTCCAGGGTAGCTCCTTGCCCCAGGCGCATCCTATGCGCCCTCGCTCTTTTCTCCCTTGCTACAGCCTGCGACTCCGAGGATGAGCAGCGGGAGAGCGAAAGGGACACCGTCAGGGGGGAGCGGGCTCGCAAGGCCAGGGCCTACAAGGCCAGGGAGGACTTCCGCAAGCGCTGGCACGCGGAGTACCGCCAGGAGATCGCTAGGGCCACTGGCAAGCACACGCCCCCTCCCTTGCCCCCCAAGAGCTGCGAGCCCTGGGACGAGCTGAAGCAGCGGGCACAGAGCCCTCATCACCTCTCTACCTACGCCGAGGCAGTCGGGCGCCTCCTTTCTCCCTCGGCCGCCTCCTTGGTGGAGCTGGATGGACGCCCCCATCAGCTCTTCCGCTTCGCCCTCCGCATGCACCCGCAAGAGGAGCCCCCGCTGAATCGCCTGCCCGCCAGGGACGAGCTGGAGCTGGACCTCCAATGGGTTCCTCTCTGCCCGGAGGGTCGAGTGGTGATCCACACGGAGGTCCTACGCCTGGGACTGACTAGGCATCCCCCGGCGGGCCGCACGGGGCTGCAGCTCAGGCTCCCAGGCCGGAAGCCCCCCTCGATCGCGCCAGGAGAACCCGTGGAGCTCCTCTTGAACCCGTCGGTCTCGAGCATCTTCAAGGGAAGCGCCGGCCACAGCGGATCGCGGCCGCCTGGCAGACCGGGCGCCGATGGCCAGGCGCCCAAGGTGGGCATCTGGCAGATCACAGACGCCCGCTTCCCTGATAGGCCTCGAACTCGCCGGCTGGAGCTCGACACCTCGGCATTCGGAGACAGGCTCCACCAGATCGCCGCGGTGGAGGTGCGGTGCCCGGCCCCCTCGGGCCTCTGCCAGTTCTTGACCCGGACCCACGAGCATCGCGAGCGGCCCATCGAGCTAGGCGACCTCCTGCGCCAGGGATCTCCAATATCCAAGGAAGAAGAGGCCAAGCAGCTCTGGGCCGTGCTCCTGGCTCTCAGGTACTCGTCGTGCAGCTCTGGAGAGATCCGGACAACGAGCCGCCGCCACCCCTGCCTCGATCCACTTGGACCGAGCGCCAGCGAGGCCTGCCAATACTGGCTGGCCCTGAACGGCTACCAGACCAAACTAGTGCTCCTGCGGGGTTCTGCTGGGTTCGAGGCGAGCCAGGTCCTGTCCTGTCCGGGCCAGAGACACCGGGTGCTCCGGGTCGAGGCGACCTTCGCGCGAGGTGGAGATCTCAGACTCCGCGAGACAGACCTCACCTCCCGGGCCGCGGAGCTGGACACCGAGGTGTCGAGGATTACCCAATGAACAAGGGAGACATCCCTCCCGACGGGCAACCTGGAGCAAGCTTCCCCGTCCCCGAGGTGAATGGGGTGACGGCCGGAGCAGATGCCCCGTTTGGTCAAGGGGATCTCTCGAGCCAAGTGGAGGGCCCGGCTAAGCAGGAGGAGCGCTCCGGCGCAGGAGACGCCCCGAGCAGGCAGGAGGAGATCAGGGCCAAGGTGGACAGGCTCCCCCAGGGCCCTGGCGTCTATCTGATGAGGGGACGCGATGGCGCTGTCTTCTACGTGGGCAAGGCGTCCAACCTTCGCGCCCGGGTGCGTTCGTACTTCAACTCCACCTCGGATGGCCGCTCCTTCGTGGCCCTGCTGGACCGCATCCTGTACGACCTGGACTTCCTGGTCACTGCAAACGAGAAGGAGGCTCTCCTCCTCGAGAACAACCTCATCAAGGAGCACAGGCCCCGCCATAACGTCCGCCTGAGGGACGACAAGAGCTACCTTGGCCTCAGGCTGGACACCCGGAAGAAGTTCCCGCGTCTCGAGCTCGTGCGTCGTTTCGAAGCGGACGGCGCCCGCTACTTCGGCCCGTACACGTCCTCTCAGACTGCTCGGCGTCAGATCCGACTGCTCAACCGCCACTTCCAGCTCCGCGCCTGCACGGATCGCACCCTGGCGAGCCGCACCCGGCCTTGCCTCCAGCACCAGATCGGCCGCTGCCTCGCCCCCTGCTCCCTCCCCGTGGACCCTGCTCTCTACGCCGAGCGCGTCTCCGACGTGGTGATGTATCTCTCGGGGAGGGGAGACGAGCTGGAGCGCATCCTCGTGGATCGCATGATGGCGGCCGCCCAAGCCGAGGCCTTCGAGGAGGCCGCCCGGCTCAGGGACCTCATCGCGGACCTCGGCTCCATCAACGTCCAGCAACGGGTTGTGGAGGCGGTGGGAGTCAACCAGGACGTCATCGGGATCTTCAGGGAGGGGGACCGGGGGATGCTGTGCCTCATGACCATCAGGAGAGGCCGCCTGGTGGGAGCGGAAGAGCTGCCCCTCTCGCACCAGGAGTTTCCAGACCCGGAGATGATCTCTTCCCTGCTCGGGCTCCGCTATCACCAGGATCGGCCCGTTCCAGACGAGGTCCTGGTGCCGGTCTCCCTGGAGGACGAGCGCCTGCTCGCCACATGGCTGACCGAGCGCCGAGGCTCCAAGGCTCGGGTGATCTTCCCACGCAGAGGATACCGCCGCCGTCTCGTGGAGCTGGCAAACGAGAACGCCCGGGCCAGCTGGGAGGCCCGCGCCACACGCTCGGCCGACGCCGAGGACCGGCTGGAGAGGCTTGCGAGGAGGCTCCGCCTGGGCAAGATCCCCCGACGCATCGAGTGCTTCGACATCTCCAACCTGCAGGGCGAGCACCAGGTAAGCTCGATGACCGTGATGCTCGACGGGGAGCTGACGCCTCGTCTCTACCGGAGCTTCCTCGTGAAGGGGGCCTCGGGGCAGGACGACTACGCTGCCCTCAGAGAGGTGCTCACTCGTCGTTTTGCGAGGGCTCAGGAAGGAGAGGAGGACTGGGATGCTCCGGACCTGCTCCTCATCGACGGAGGCAAGGGGCAGCTCGGCGCGGCGCTCGCGGCGCTCGCGGACCTGGGCGTTCCACACGGCTCCGGGGAGATGGAGGTAGCGGCCCTGGCAAAGGCGAGGTCCGGCTGGCCGTCTCGCGAGGATCTGCTGGCAAGGGTTTCGGCGGGAAGGATCAGCGGTCCGAACGCACCCGGGAGCAGAGCAGCAGAGGTGGCGGACATTTATCAGGGTGCGGATTCCCCCGTGGCCGAGGAAGATCACGAGCTTCAGCCGGTAGTTGACCGAGTCTTCCTCCCGGGGATCAAGGACCCCATCCGCCTCCGTCCGAACACCGCGGAGCTCTTTCTCCTTGCGCGCCTGCGCGACGAAGCGCACAGGTTCGCAATAACCCACCACCGCAAGCTGCGGAGCAAGGCAGCGCTACGCTCCGACCTCCTGGATGTGCCTGGGGTCGGAGCCAAGCGAGCCAAGGAGCTCCTTCGTCACTTCGGCTCGGTGCGCGCCATCTCGGAGGCAACCCAAGACGAGCTCGTCGCGGCTCCAGGGATCTCAAGAAACGTCGCCAGGGCCCTCTGGGAACACTTCCATCCAACCTAGCAGGCGCGAGACGAGAGCCAGGACTTGGAAGCTAGCGGGCGAGGCCAACCACGGCCCAAGCACCCTCGGACCGGCCCAGGATGAGAATCAAGTCCTGGCCGCCGTAGCGCGCCACGACGTAGAGCCTGTCTTCGCCCGGCTCCACACCCCTGGGAAGCGAGCCGAGCTTCTGCCTCAGGCCTGCGGCGCTCAGGAGCTCGGGGTCCGCGGGCGGCCTGCGATCTGCGGTCTCCGCGACCAGGGCTGCATACACGGACCGCAGCTCGGCGAGGGTCTTGGCCACGGGCCTGCCCGAGGCCGTGAATGGCACGGCCGAGGCGCGGACCATGCGATCCAGGCTGCCCTTTCCAAAACCCACAATCCAGGCGGTCGCAGGGCCCCTGGCCCGATCGTCCAGGCCAGTCCCCTTGAGCGGCCGGGGGACCTGCGACTGACCCTGAGCGTCTTCCCTCCGGCCAAGGGCGCGCCCCGTCCGTCCTTCGTCATGAGGAGCGCCGCCCGTGGAGGCACGATCCTGCCGGCCCCCCGGGGGAGACGCCAGGATGAAAGGATCCACCAGGAAGGTGCCGCACTGCCGGTGATCGCGGTGGAACCGCCAGTGCATGTAAACCCGGCCGTCAGGCGACAGGATGGCCTGCGGCGGCGTTGGGAAAGGATCCGCCTGGTAGATCACGTCCAGCGCCGCTACGTCGTAGGGTAGGAAACCCGAGGGCTGAACCACGCCCGCCTTCACGACGTTGCCCCGGTTGTCGAGCACGATCTCGAGCTTGACCATCCGAGAGAAGTCGTTGAAGGCGTTATGCGCCGGGAGCCGCTCGAGGTCTTCCAGGAAACCGTCTCCCCAGAGGGGATGGATCTTCCGATGCATCGCCGCGATGAACTTGGCGTAGGGATGGGCCCTGGTCTTCAGGGCCGTCTGGTTGCCCTCCTTGACCTCGGGCAGGTAGTTCTCCAGGGCGCTCTTGATCTGGGCCCAGCGCTTGGACTCGGGCCCCTGGGAGCCTCGGCGCTGGTTCCTCTGCTTGAGCTCCGCGGCCCACTGCCTCCCGAACACACGGTCCGCGTCTTGAGGGCTGAGCTGGAGCTTCAACCGCGGACGAGCCCTGGCCGATTCGGAGGCGCGACCCTCTTCGGGCCTGGGGGGCACGGGCCTCGGGCGGTGGATCGCCAGCTCTCCTTGGAACGACACCCTCGGGCGATCGGGCTGCAGGACCTCGCGGTCCTGGTCTGGCTTACGGTTCCGCATGGCGAGCAGGGAGGCCTTCTCCTCGGCCTGCTCGGGCTGGGGCGGGCGCCTGGCCACCTCCCGCGGCGGCGGCGCGGGCTCCTTCACGCGCCTCGAGGAGCCGGCCTCCTCCTTCGCGGCCCGCTCGGGCAACCGGGCGCTGGTCTTGTCCTGCCGGGTGAGGGAGCCGATCCGCTTGGGTGTCTTTGCCGAGAGCTGGGTCTTGTCGTGGTGCCTTTCCAGGTTGGTGTGCCTGGCCCTCGTCTCGTCCTTCACGTCCCGGTTGCGCTGGGCCAAAAGCCTCGCGTCTCTCGGCACGGGCTCGTCCCGGGGATTCTCCTGGTCCACCATCTTCATCTTGTAGAGCTCGAGCTTCAAAGGCCGGGGCGGCTCGGGGCGGGGCGGCTCGGGACGCTTGGGCTCAGTCTTGGGCGGCTCGGGCCTCGGGCGGGGCTCGGGCCTCGGGCGGGGCTCGGAACGCTCACGCAAGCGTCTGGGCAGGGGCGGCGGATCACGAGGCTCCAGCCTCTTTGGCTCCCTGAGCTCGGTCTTCGAAGGAACTCTCGCCGAAGGGTCGATCCTTGGCCGCTCGGACGACTGGGCTACGCGAGTCGGAGTCTCTTCGACCGTGATCTCCACCGGCCGGTCGACCTTGCGAGGCGAGGCAGGACGGCCAATCCAACCAACCAGCAGGGGCACGATCAGGACGAGGTGCAGCAGGAAGGACGCATACAGGCCGAGAAACACCACCAGCCACCGGGGCAAAGAATCCCGCCCGGCCCGGACGTCTCCCCCGCGGGATTCTCCCATTGGGAGCCGCACAGGCGGGGATGGAGGAGGATCTACTCTCACGGCCCTGTAGTGTACGTGATTCCCAGGCCCGGCGCACGGTTGCCTCGCGCCTGGCCGGGAGGGTCTGTTTATCACAGATCGAAGGGGGCGCTAGTCGGTGTCGAGCGAGGGCAAAGGAACGCCAGTCAAATCTGTCTATAGACCCCTACCACCACCCCGAGGATCCGGAGGTCCAGCCCACTGTCGGGGCGCACCCAGATGGGCTCCATGACGCAGTTGGCAGGCTGCAGACGGACTCCCTCCGGCTCGGGATAGTAGCGCTTGACCGTGGCGTCTTCGTCCACGAGGGCCACCACGATCTCCCCGCTCCGGGCGGTCTCCTGCTGCCTCACGAATACGAGGTCCCCGTCCAAGATGCCATCCTCCACCATGGAATCTCCTGCCACGCGCAGGGCAAAGATCCCATCGGCCTCCCCGACCAGGGAACGATCCACCTTCAGAGAGTCTTCCAAGTTCTCGACGGCGAGGAGGGGGAGCCCCGCGGCCACGCGCCCTACGAGAGGCACATCTCGAGTCCTAGGGCTGGAACCTACTGGCCTAAGAGTGCGTGACTTCAGATCTTCCCGGACAATGTACCCTTTCCTTTCGAGGGCCTTGAGGTGGTCATTGACCCCGTTGGTGCTCCGGATTCCCATGTGCTGGCCTATCTCCCGCATGGTCGGGGGATACCCTCGCTCCTCGATCGACCGTTCCACAAAGGAAAGCACCTGGCGCTGACGCTTGGTCAAGGGTTCCATGGAGATCGCTCCTAGCTAAACACCTTGCCAGTGTACTGAACAATTGGAGAGTGTCAAGGGAGTCCACTTCTCGGAAGGGACTCGGAAGATACGAGCCTCCATTCGACCGGACCTGCTTTAACGCGATCTAGACCATCGCCCTTCAGGACAGGTCGGCGAGGAGCCTGGTGCAACGACAGAAAGTCGTGACGGGGCCCGGATCGATGCCCAATTCGAGGCCTGGGTTGACTACCCTGGCCCTGGCCTACATAATGCGTCGCGTAAAGGCCAAGTTCCAACAGCATACCCAAGGAGAATGCGCCATGTCGCAACTGGCTCGCCTGTGCCTGGTGGGGCTCCTGATCTCGTCCTGCGCCCCCCCGGACCCGCGGAAGATCGTTGGCAGCATGGATCTCGATCCCCCATCAGGGCAGCCGAAGATCAGCACCGTCACAGACCTCGGATCAGTGCCGCTCATAATGAACCGGCCCCTCGGACAGGACAAGAGTGACGGGGTTGCCGTGGTCGGCGAGCTGCTGGTCATCAGGGGCAAGAACTTCGGTCGGCAGCCCACCGTGTCATTTGGCACCAAGCCCATGACAGTGCTCGCACGCACGGCCGAGGGAGGCATCGTTGTGCGCGCTCCCCACGACAGCACCCCTGGCGCTCACAACGTCACCGTCACGAACGAGAGGGGAAGCTCATCCTTTCCAATGACCCTAAAGCGCTACGGCCTGGCCGTGGTGCCCGGGCTCCCTGGCATACTGGTGCTCGACGTGGGTGTCGGCAAGGTCACGCCGGTGGGCAAACCGCTCCTGGCAACGGCCCCGGGCTTCGTGGAGCTCCACAAGGACGGCTCCGTGGCCTATGCAACCACCGGAAGCAAGAACCCGAACCTCCTCGTGATCGATCTCGCCGCGGCCGGAGGACCCAAGGTGCTCGCGCAGAGGGGTCTTGGAGACTGGAAGGTGCTCGGCCTCGCGGTGGCCGCGGACGCCAAGACCCTGGCAGTGGTGCACGAGAAGGCCATCCTGATCTTCGACCTCGACGATCCGAGGGACCCGCTCCGATTCAACCCGGCGCGCCTGCCCTCTGGTGTGGCGAAGGCAGGGGTCGCTGACGTAAAGCTCTCCCCGGATGGAAAGACCCTGGCCATCCTCGTCGAGGAGGGCAACGCCCTCGTGCTCTTCGACGTCTCCGACCCCAATCAGGTGCGCAACACCGCCTTCCTCCCCCTGCTGCCCGACGCCAAGGAGAGCCTGGTCCGGAGCCTACACTTCTCCTTCGAGCCTGCCTCGGCCATCTCCCAGGTGCTGTGGGTCTCCACCGGGGACACCCCGAAGAGCCAGACCGTAGGGAAGCACGCGCCAAAGCTCCTGAAGCTCGGCGTCACCTCGGCAGTCGACCGCACCGTGCTCCCCAGCCTGACGCCCCTCGGCCAGGTGGAGCTCCAGGGCGCCTTCACCCCCCTGGATCTGACCTCCTCCTACGCCGTGACTGAGATAGTGTCCGCGTCCGTGCTGAGGCGGGAACCCGGGAAAATGGCGATCTTCGCCAGCATGATGCACCCAGACCTCTTCTTGCTCGGCACACAGCGGCTGGACAGTCCCACCGGGCTGCAGCAAGGGGCCGAGCTGCTGCGCAAGCTCGGAAACTTCGGCGTCATTCAAAAAACCGATCCCAGGGGACGTGGCTCCGAGTTCCACTCCGCCCCTGCCTTGGCCAGCTCCATTGCCCTCACCGGAGACGGCCGCCTCCTGCTGGCCGTCACCTGCCAGCCCAAGGCCGAGGTGGATCCTCCCCGGGTGGAGATCCCCTGCGGACTCCTAATCAAACCCACCGATCAGGGAGAACCCACCACGCTGCCCCTTGGACAGCTCCCGATCGCAGCCTTCGCCCCTCCCTTCAAGTTCGGACGCATCGCCCTGCAACCCTGAAGGGCCGAAAACCGTTGGACGGAAGACCGCACGAGGCGATCAATGCCCCTGGTGGCCTCCGTTCGACGTGGCATACTAGGCTCATGCGGCCCATCGGGCTCCTATTCGCCTCAGGCCTCACGGCCCTGTTGATCGCGCCGGCCCAGGGCCAGCCCGGAGACGGCGCCGAGCGAGCCGAAGCGCCCATCCTCCACGAGTACCTCCCAGGCGAGGCCAACGCCAAGGCGCTCATGGAATTTGCCGCCCAGGCGGGCCCGGGCCGGCTGCCGCCGGGCTTCAGCCAGGAAGGCGAGCAGCTCAGACGGCCCAAGGACGGCCTTGCCCCACGCCCAAGGGAGCGAGCGATCAAGCAGGGAGAGCCCGACACCCGCAGAAAGAGCGAGGCGAAGCCGGACCGCGAGACCCTGCACGACGGGCAGCTCCACTACAACGCGGTTTTCAACCCCTCGGTGGTGCCCTTCAAGCGAGTCACTGCCCTGGATGGCGTGAACGAACAGTTCGTCCTTTTCAACCGCAGGCCCGCCCTCGAGCCAGTTGGCCTGACCCCATTTTCCGGAAGCCCAGGGCGGACCCTGTTCTGGGGATCGGTGCTGCTAGATGGCAAACGGAATGAGAGCCTCCCCCTCCCATCGGTGGCCCCCGACATGGAAATCCACGGATACCAGACGGTCCCAACCGGGGTCGAGGTGAGCTTCCTGCGGGATGGCGCGGACAACTTCGCGGTCGCCCTCGGTCGGGCCGCCAAGGTCAGGCTCCGCTTCCTCGTGTCGGCGCCGACCAGGTACTTCGGCCGTGCGGTGCCGCCTCATCTGGTGCTGGATGACGTGCCCAGGAGCAAGCGCCCCCAGGTCCCCTCGGAGGTGAGAGCGGTGGCAGGGCGAATGCACCAGCGCCTCGGGCTCGATCCCGCCGACACCATCGCCAACCTGCTCCACCGGATGGTGGCCCATTTCCGCGCCTTCGAAGAGGGTCCGCTGGCCATCCAGAGCGGCAACACCTACGAAGACCTGACCGTGAGCCAGCGGGGCGTCTGCCGGCACAGATCCTATGCCTTCGTGATCACCGCGCTCTCCCTCGGCCTGCCAGCACGGTATTTGACCAACGAGGCCCACGCCTTCGTGGAGGTCTGGATCCCCCGCACTGGTTGGATCCGCATCGATCTCGGCGGCGCGGCCAGCGAGCTGCGGGTCTCGGGTGCCGAGGACAAGGCCGTGCACAGGCCCGTCGAGGATCCCTTCCCCAAGCCCCCATCCTACAGCCAGAACTACAGCCGGCTGAGTGGCGCCGTCGAAGGGCTCACCCCAGCCCAGCGACGCCCACCCCACCCGGCCACTGGTCACGGGTCCAGGCGTCGGCTCGGTGACGAGGTTCCCGTCCCGGTTCCTGGCGATCAGGGCCCACCCCACGCCGCCGACCCA
This sequence comes from Polyangia bacterium, assembly GCA_034004785.1. Taxonomy (GTDB): domain Bacteria; phylum Myxococcota_A; class Polyangia; order HGW-17; family JAJRWW01; genus JAVEWA01. The sequence goes on along the minus strand of JAVEWA010000119.1, from coordinate 1,163 downwards.
GGCCCTGCCACCCCGCCTCCGCTTTGGCTCTCGGTGAGCTCGGCCGTGACCTCGGGCCTCCGAGGAGAATCTCTCGTCATAACCGGAAAGGTCTCCATCCGAGCGAAGGATGCTCCCCTGAGAAGGCACCCAGTCGAGTTGCTCCTTCAGGCCCCGGGCAGCAACTACCTCATCGTCCTCGGTGAGACCAGCAGCCTCCCGGACGGCAGCTTCTCGCTCACGACGACGGTGCCGCTGGCCATCCCCGTCGGGACCTATCGGGTCATTGCCTACTCCCCGCAAGATCGAAGCCACAGAGCAGCCTGGTCGGACTAAAACCCCTGCGGCCCGAGGAGCGAGGCCTGGAGACAAACGATCGTGGCCAGCTAGGCGAGGGCCCTCAGGCCGTCGAAATCCGTCAGAATGACCTTGCGGCCCTCCATGGCGATCAGCCCCTGCTTCTTGAACTGACTGAGGGTGAGGCTGACCGTTTCGCGGGTGGAGCCTATCAGGTTGGCCATCTCCTGGTGGGTGATCTTGATGGCCACCAGGGTGCCACGAGCGTCCTCGACGCCGTAGTCCCTGCCCAAAGCAAGGAGAAGATCTGCGAGCTTGGAGTTCACGTCTCTGAAGATGAGCCTGGCAACCTTGTTCTCCACCTCGGCGCGGCGTTCGAGCGAAATCCGCATCAGCGCAAGGGCCAGGGGGGGATTTCGCTCCACTAGCTTTTCGAACACCTGCCGATCGACCTGGGTGACCAGGGCGTTCTCCATGGCCTCGGCCATCTCCTCCCTTGGCTTCCCCTCTCCGAGGCAGAGCTCGCCGAAGATCTCTCCGGGAATGCGGTAGGCGAGGGTCAGCTCGCGACCGTCCCGGGTGACCTTCGAAACCTTGATCCGTCCTCCGTTCAGGAAGAACACGCACTGGCCAGGGTCTCCTGGGATGTAGACCACCTGACGACGCCTGATCTCGCTCATCTCCACATGTGGGAGTAGCTGCGAGAATGCCTCGGCAGGCAACGGTTCCAAGAGGGGTATCTTCTTCAGATACCAGAGGAGACGTCTCTCTTCTTGCACGGCTTCCTCACGCGATTGCTGTTTACCGCTGATAACCCAAGAGGGTTTGAGTAATATATCCCATGCTATGCCCTTGTCAAGTAATTTGTATAACGTAAAAACGAGCCT
>JAVEWA010000779.1:0-2956 GCA_034004785.1 Polyangia bacterium | reverse complement strand
GGCCGAGGCTCGCCCTGGTGCGGAACGGGCGGACGGCCCCAACCCCTACGCTCCCCCGGCCGGCCCGGGAGCCTCGTCCCGCCCCTTCGAGCCGCCCGCGCCAATGGTCCTGCCCAAGGCTGACCCGGCCATCGCGAGCCGCTGGCGTCGGCGCACCGCCATCGCCTACCTGCTGGGCCTCCTGCCAGGCGGGCTGGGCGCTTGCCTGGCGCTCTTTGGCGGCGCCCGGGCAGGACACGAGCTCTACGGCATCGAGGCCATGTGGTGGGTGGGCATCGGCGGCGCCATCTTCGGCCTGGGCCTCCTCATCTTCATGTCCAGCTATCACTGCCCGAAGTGCGGGCGGTTCCTCCGCTCCCCGAAGAGCGGCCGCATCGTCCTGGATCCCGAGCACTGCCCTAACTGCGCAACTCGCCTGAGGGATCCGAACCGCCCCCCGTCGCCCCCCGTCCGATAGGCCGATAGCCCGAGAGAGGCCCAGCCGCCATGACCAGGAAGCCCACCAGGGGTTCCCCAAGCCCCCAGAGGACTCGAAGCCGAAGACCCATCGGTTGATAAGGTGCCTGCCCCCGAGGTTCCGGCGATCCGATCCTGCAGGAGCTGAAACCCAGCCTCGTCGTTATTTCCTGGCGGAGGGAGTGCTCTTACTGTCTGAACCGCAGATCATAGTCCCAGTGTCTCAGGGTCTCGGAGGTTAGATGGCTCGATATTGCGCTCGATGGACGGTGTGACGGCAAATGCACTGTTCCACATCACTCATCGAGCAGTGTTGCACAGCCTCTCGTGCCGACAGGCTCATAGCCAGATGGACAGTCACCATTGTATCCGTAGCAGTCCCCGACTAGCGTCTCTGGCAAGGGAACGCAGACCAAGCTCCCTGGATGTTCCTCGTAGCCCTCCGGACATGCGTCTTCCCGACATAGTACGTAATTGCAGCTGAAGTACAGGTTAGAGCAGGTGCAGAAACCAAGGGGACAGTCAACGTGGGCCTGGCATGTCGGAACGCAGTCGAATCCGTCGCAAACGTAGTTGCCTCCTCCCCAAGTGCATGTCTCTCCTACCGCCATGAACTCACCACAATCAGGCCAAGGATCTGGTCTGGGTCGGCAATAGCCGATCGCATCGCACTCGCCCCCATCGGGGTAGCGCAGGCAGTCTTCATCTTGATTGCACCAGACCTTCTGCCCGCGTAGGCCGCACTGGCCGTTCAGAGGTGGGCCATCATCACCATCCTCCTGGCAGGACGACCCGAGGCTGACAAGAACCGCGAGGAGTATTGGCTTGAATATGCACCTCATAGTTGGGTCCCCCTTCCTTAGTACCTGCCGTAGCCATTGAACTGGTAGATCATGCTGTTGGTCGGGCTCGCGAAGACTCCCTGGATGTTGTCCGTGACAGTGGCTCCTTTGGCCCAGCTCACACCAGTATTTGCTTTGGCATCGTAGAAGGCCGGCTGTGACTTGGTGAAGCGGTGGGTGCCTGAAGAAGGGGCGTTCTGCAGAACAGAGGTGTAGATGGCCGAAGAGTTGCGGTCCTTCCACACCAGATACAGGTAGTTCTGGTATAGCCAGAATGGCGCCCAGTAGAACGGAAAGGCCGCCTGTCTGGCCTCGATGCCGATCCCCGTGATGGTCGTGTAGGAGGGGTAGTAGGTCGGGATGTAGAAGCTCGGGCCCGTGCTGTCGTCAGCGTTCACCCGGGTGACGAACACCCCGCCGCCATAGTACTCACCAGCAGCGATGTACAGGTCGGTGTAAAGGGGACCTCTGCCGTGGACGCTTCCCGCTGCTATTGCGGACATTCCAGGCAGGACCGACACCGTGCGAACTACCTTCTTGTAGGTGCCACCGCCGAAGTCGTGCCAAGAGCTGGCGCAGTATACAGAGTTGTCGCACCTCGCGATTGTCAGATAACTCGAGTTCAGCGAGTCGGCGAACACGAGGTACACCCGGTTCTGATATTTCGCTGCTTCGAAGGCGCCGGTGGGTCTGAGCTGGCCTGGGCCTGGATCCACGTTATAGGGTCCGTATAGCCAGCCGTTGTAGTGGATGAGCTGGACCTTGATCTGGGAAGTGGTGCGGTCTCTGAAGTAGATGTGCAGGTAATTGCCGTGCACAACGGCAGTCGGTCTGTGAAGCGTGTTCGCAGCGATGGTTGCTACCGTGGGTGTGCCACCGTCGTTGTACTTGACCTTCAAGTTGTAGGCTCCGCTCTCCTTCCATATCACGAAGGTCTTGTCGCTCGGGTAGTACCAGGCTGGAAAGGCGATTGTCAGGGGGTCCCGATCCGTCGTGTTTGACGCGAGCAGGGTCTGGTTCGGGAAGAAGCCGGACGCCCCAAGGGCTCGGGCGACTTGAGAATACTTGCCATAGGCGCTTCCGCCCGAGAGGATCAGGTTCATCCAATCCTTCAGGGTGGTCGTGGAGCTCATGCGCCTATTGGCGTAGTTCATAATGTGGATGGTTGTGACCAAGCCGAGGGGGCTATTGGGGATGCCTAGATCCTCGCTATGCCCGTCACTGGCGAAGGCTCCAGCGCCTTCGACTAGGATGCGTACGAGGCGAACGAACACATCGCCACCGCGATGTCCATCGGGTTTGTTAGTACACTTGTATACTGGTGGATTCGGAGGATTTTCTGAGTATAAATCGCATACTTGGTACGCTGGGCAGCTGGAGTGATCGTCCTTAACGCAGATCGCGTACCAAAGCTTAGTCCCGTCGCAGTCCAGAAGATCATATCGAGATCTGTATGAATAATTTTTCAGCCATGCAGCCTTACAGCCCGGGTTGAGGCCTGCCCTATCATCTCTGAACGTGGTTGTTGGGTAGGAAGAGCAACTTGGAGCGGGGTGGCTCGGACCGAGTCTGTTTACACCGAAAAGGACTCCGTACGTGTCGGCAGCAGACTCTCCCACGCAGCCTGGAGGGAACCCACTGCCTTCCCAACTGTAGGC
>JAVEWA010000778.1:0-2958 GCA_034004785.1 Polyangia bacterium | reverse complement strand
GGGACCTACGCCTACATGTCCCCGGAGCAGTGGGGCCTCGGGCGGGTAGATCACCAGTCGGACATCTGGGCCGCGGGCGTGATCCTCTTCCAGATGATCACGAGCGAGCACCCCTTCGGCTCCAAGGCCACCGAGACCATCATGGCCAACATCGGCAAGCTGGACGAGCCGGTGCGCTCAGTCCGCGAGCTGGTGCCCACGGTGCCGGAGGAGGTGGCCCAGGTCATCGGCCGCTGCCTCCAGAAGCGGAAGAAGAACCGCTACAAGACCGCCAAGGATCTTCTCGACGCCCTGGAGAGCCTGACCGCGGTTGGCTCGGCCAGGGTGGCTCTCCGGGAGGACCAGAACCCCTACCCGGGCCTGTCCGCCTTCACCGAGCAGGACGCCAACAGGTTCTTCGGGCGTGACACCGAGATCGCGCAGTTCATCGGCAAGCTCAAGGATCGGGCCCTGCTCGGCGTGATCGGACCGTCGGGCGCCGGCAAGTCCTCCTTCATCAAGGCAGGCGTGCTCCCCGCCCTCCGCTCCGGGGGCACGGATTGGGACTCCATCGTCATCCGCCCCGGCCGGGATCCCTTCGGGGCCCTGACCGGCGCCCTCGTGATGGGCATGTCCTCCGAGGTCTCGAACGTGCAGTCCGTGCGCGAGGCGGCCAAGGAGGAGACGGTGTTGAAGGAGGAGCTGCGAAAGGAGCCCGGCAAATTGGGCGCCCTGCTCAGGGCCCGGGCCCGGCAGCACGGCCGCCCCACCCTGCTCTACGTGGATCAGTTCGAGGAGCTCTACACGCTGTTCGACGACGCCGATGAGCGAGACCGCTTCGCCACATGTCTCGCGGGCGCGGCGGTGGACGCCGCAACGCCCGTGCGCGTGGTCCTTACCATGCGGTCGGACTTCCTGGACCGGGTGGCCGAGAACCAGGCCCTGATGAACGCAGTGACGAGAGACCTGACGATCCTCCAGCAGCCTGGCGCCGAGGGCCTGCGAGAGGCGGTGATCAGGCCCGCTGCCCTGGCGGGCTACGCCTTCGAGGACGTCTCCGTTGTGGACGCCATGGTGGCCAGCCTCGCCGAGGAGACCGCCGCCCTGCCGCTCCTCCAGTTCGCCGCCCAGAAGCTTTGGGAGGCCAGAGACCGCAAGACCAAGCTCCTCACCCGCGCCGCCTACACCCAGATGGGAGGAGTGGAGGGCGCCCTGGTCCGGCACGCCGACTCGGTGATCCAGGCCATGTCCACCGGCGACCGGCTGGCCACGAGGCGGCTCTTCCAGCGCCTGGTCACGCCGGAGGGGACCCGGGCGGTGCTCTCCCTCGGGGAGATCGTCGGGCTCTTCGAAACCCCGCGGGAGGCCCAGCGGATCCTCAACGTGCTCACCGAGGCGCGCCTCCTGGTCATCCAGAGCTTCGGCGAGGAGGCCGTTGACGCCCGGGTGGAGATCGTCCACGAGTCGCTAATCAACCGCTGGCAGACGCTGCGCCGCTGGCTCGACGAGAGCCACGAGGACAACGCCATGCTGGCGCAGCTCAGGGAGGCTGCTCGCCAGTGGGAGACCCGCGGGCGCCCGACGGGCCTCCTGTGGACCGGAGACGCGGTGGACGAGGCGAAGCGGTGGCGCCGCCGCTCCAACGCCGTGCTCACGCCCCTCGAGGACGCCTTCCTCACGGCCGCCTTCCGGCTCGCCGACCGGGCGACCCGGCGCAAGCGGTTCCTGCTCATCGCCGCGGTGAGCGCCATGGCGCTCGTCACCCTCGGCGCCCTCGTGGCCCTCCTGGCCATACGGAACGCCGAGCGGGAGGCCAAGACCCAGGCCACCCGCGCGGTTGCCGAAGCCAAGCGCGCCTCCGAGGCCGAGTCCCGGGTACGCGCCCAGATGAAGCTCCTCGCCGCCGAGACCGAGCGCGCCAAGAAGGCCGAGGAGCTGGCCTCCAACCGCCTGAAGGAGGTGCAGCAGACCCGGGCCCGGGAGCAGAAGGCCCAGCAGGATCTGCAGCGCTCCTACCAGGATCTGCAGGGCGCCCTGGCCCGCGCCGAGCAGGAGCGCCGGCGAGCCCAGGCGGCGAGCCACCAGGCCCGGATCTTCGCGAACCGGGCGCAGAACTCCGCCAAGGCCGAGCGGCTCTCCCGCCTCGAGGCCGAGCGCGCAAAGAGGATGCTGGAGCGCTTGCTGGAGAAGGAGAGGCAGGAGGTGTCGCGCCTGAAGGCCCTCCGGTCCAAGGTCATCCAGAAGCTCCCGCAGTAGGAGCGAGATGAGGGTTCGTTAGCATTTGGCGATTACTCAGGAGATACCATGAGCCCCAGTTCCAGTCGCAAAGGCCTCTCGAGCGCCGTCCTGCTCGGCGCGCTGCTAGCCCTCCCCTTCGCCGCCAGGGCCGCCGACGCGCCGGGCAAGACCGCAGACGCCGAGCCGGGCGCGAGCGCGTCCGAGCGCGTGGAGGTGGAGATCCCCAAGGTCACCAGGACCTACGCGGAGAATACCTCACCAGCGGATCGCGAGCGGGCGCGCAAGCTCTTCACCGAGGGCAACAAGGCCTTCGAGCAGCGCCAGGTGGACCGGGCCTTGCAACTCTACGAGCAGGCCTATGCCATCTGGCCGCACCCGCGGGTGCTCTTCAACAAGGCGGTGAGCCTGGGCTTCCTCGGCCGCCCCCTGGAGTCCGCGGTGACCTTCAAGGAGGTGCTGGAGTACGGCCCTGATCCCATCAGCGAGCTCCGCTACAAGCAGGCCGTGGAGCGCTACCTGGAGCTCATGGGCCAGCTCGCCACCCTGGTGGTGAACTGCTCGGACGTGGGGGCCAAGCTCTTCGTGAACGGCGTTCCGGTCGGAGAGGCCCCCCTCTCCAAGAAGGTCACCCTGGGCCCTGGAACCCACATGATCACCGCGAGCCTCGCCGGCAAGGTCCCCTACACCGCCCAGGTGCGGCTCAACCCGGGAGAGCTGAAGCGCGTGACGGTGGCCCTGGAG
>JAVEWA010000777.1:0-2961 GCA_034004785.1 Polyangia bacterium | reverse complement strand
AGGATGTGCCTTCCGAGACCGTTCATGATGCGACCTCGCGCCTACTCGAGGAGGGCGAGCAACTCGGTTGTCTTCTCCCACATGAGCTCCACGTCGAGGCGCGACTCGACGTTCAGGCGCACCAGGGGCTCGGTGTTCGAGCGGCGCAGGTTGAAGCGCCAGTTGCCCATGCTCATGGAGATGCCGTCCGTCTCGTCAACGGACTCGGCCCTGGAGGCGTATCTCCTTCGCACGGCGTCGAGGACTGCGTCCGGGTCCTCAATCCGGCGGTTGATCTCGCCGCTACAGGGGAAGCGGGCCATCCGCGAGCCGAGGAGCTCGGACAGGGGCCGCCCGGTCTCGGAGAGCCGCCCGAGGACCAGCAACCATGGGATCATCCCGCTGTCGCAGTAGAAGAAGTCGCGGAAGTAGTGGTGCGCGCTCATCTCGCCTCCGTACAGGGCGTCCTCGGCGCGCATCCGGGCCTTTATGAAGGCGTGTCCGCACTTGGACAGGACGGGACGACCGCCCGCCGCCTCGACCATCTCGACGGTGTTCCAGACCAGGCGGGTGTCGTAGATCACCGCCGCCCCGGGGTGCTGCCCGAGTAGGGCCTCGGCGAGCAGCCCCACCAGGTAGTAACCCTCCACGAAGTTTCCGCCCTCGTCGAAGAAGAAGCAGCGGTCGAAGTCGCCGTCCCATGCCATGCCAAGGGCCGCGCCGCTCTCGCGGACGGCCCGCGCCGTGCGAGCCCGGTTCTCCTCCAGCATCGGGTTCGGCACACCGTTCGGGAAGGTCCCGTCCGGCTCGTGCAGCACCTTCACGAGGTCCAGCGGGAGCCGCCCCGCGAGTCGCTCCACGAAGGGCCCGGCGCAGCCGTTCCCTGGGTCGCTCACCACCTTCATCGGGGTGAGGCGGGCCAAGTCCACGTAGCCCATCAGATGATCGAGGTACGCTTCGGTGACGTCGCGCTCCTCGCGAAAGCCGCCCCCAGCTCTCGGCCCCAGCTCCCCCCAGGCGCAGCGCCGCTCCAGCTCCGGGAGGCCCGCGTCGCCAGACAGGGGCACCGAGCGCCGCCCAACGAGCTTCATCCCGTTGTAGTCGGCCGGGTTGTGGCTCGCCGTGACCATAATGCCGCCGTCGGCCTCGAGGTAAGAGGTGGCGAAGTACACGACCTCCGTCCCAACGAGCCCCACGTCCAGCACCCTTACGCCTGCGTCAGCGAGGCCCCTCGAGAGGGCTGATGAAAGCTGCGCGCTAGAGCTCCTCACGTCCCGCCCGACGACCACGCTCTTCGCCCCCTGCTGCGCGGCGAAGGCCCGTCCGAGCTTGTACGCCAGCTCCTCGTCGAGCTCATCTGGCACCCGCCCCCTGATGTCGTAGGCCTTGAAGCAGGAGAGTAGCCGGGGCGTGCTCATATATTCGGTTCCTCCATGGCCGGGCGGCCCGGGCAAAAGCGGCCCGCCGCCCATCGCCCGGCCGAAGGCCGGGGCGAGAGGATGGCGCCAGCTCCTCTCATGAGCCCGCGCCCATCCGGTCCACCAGGGCCTTGATGTCCTGCGCCCTCTCGGCCGGCACCACCAGGGTGCGGGCCCCGGCGCGGACCACCACGAGCCCCTCCACCCCTATCAGGGCGACCACCTCGGTCGGATCCTCGCAAAAGACCAGGTTGTCCCTGGCCTGAAGCGCCTCGAGCCTGCACCGGTGCGCGTTTCCGGACTGGTCCTTTGGCAGGTATGCGGACAGGGCAGGCCACCCCCCCACGTCGCACCAGTCGAAGCCGGCCCGGAGCATCCTCACGTCGGCCGCCTTCTCCATCACGGCGAAGTCGATGGAGATCTTCGGAAGCGGAGCGAAGGCCTCCGCCAGGGCCTCCTCGAAGCCGGGCCGACCGAACAGGGCCGACAGGGATCCAAGGGCGGAGGCGTGCCCGGGGAGGTGGCGCTCGATTTCCCGCCAGATCACCTCGGTGCGCCAGACGAAGATGCCGCTGTTCCAGAGGAAGCGCCCCGAAGCGAGGAAGGCCTCGGCCGTGGCGAGATCCGGCTTCTCCCGGAAGCGAAGGAGCTGGAAGTGCCCGGCCTCGGCGTCCACCTGCTCACCCTGCTCCAGGTATCCGTAGCCCGTAGCCGGGTGGTCGGGCTCGATCCCGAAGGTGTAGAGGGCCTCGCTCGAGGCCGCGCCCCGGGCCGCGCTCCGCACGGCCTCCACGAAGGGCGCGGTGGTCGTTATCAAGTGATCCGCCGGGAGCACGGCCATCACCGCTCCCGGGCAGATCCCACGGCCGATGGCCGCCGCCAGGGCGACCGCTCCGGCCGTGTCGCGCGGCACCGGCTCGGCCACGATGAGCCCCTCGGGCAGCTCGGGGAGCTGCTCGATCACTGCGGGGAGGAATCGGCTGCTGGTCAAGACTAGGACCCGCTCGGGTGGCGCAAGGCGGAGCGCGCGGTCCAGGGTCTGTTGAAGCAGGCTCCGCTCCCCCGCGAGGCTGAGGAGCTGCTTGGGCCTCTCCCCAGTGGAGAGAGGCCAGAGGCGCGTCCCGGACCCACCCGCCATGAGCACCACGAAGAGATCGGGGTCGGCTTCCGGCATTGTCGCGATCCTTCATCCCCCTCGCTCTGGGGGAAAGCCACTATGCCACAAGGCCTCCCCCAGGGGATCCCGCTACAGCACCATTCGCACCGGGTGTTCTGGCTCCAGGACCGTGACCTCGAGGGCTGCCTTGCGCGCCGAGCGCAGCTCGAGCAGGGTCTCGTCGCCCCTCGTCAAGCGGAGCTCTGCGCTGGCGATCTTGCTGTTCAGGCAGTGGGCGTGCCCACCCGAAGGGTTGTGGTAGGTGAGCCCCACCATCTGCTCGGCCGGCGTGTAGAGGTTGCCCACGAGGATGTACTGCCCGCGCCTGGCCGTGAAGCTCCAGCTCGTGTAGGTCACGCGGGTGCTGGCCCGCAGCCATTCGATTGGCCTGTTGAACTCGTAGGTCCG
>JAVEWA010000118.1:0-13672 GCA_034004785.1 Polyangia bacterium | reverse complement strand
GAAAAAGATTCAACTCGGTTAACAGCCGAGGCGGTTGACGGCGGGGCGAAGGATTCCACACCGATAGGCGGCGACAGAGAGCGGGGTTGAACCATGAGGAATGGGAAGGACTCGCTCGCCAACGCGCGCCCCGAGGTCGCAGGGAGGGAATATCCATGATCATCCTCGGCATCGACCCCGGTTTCGCGGCCCTCGGGCTGGCCCGGCTGGAGGTGAACAGTCTGGTGGAGCGGGCGGAGGCCCTCGCCGTGGTCCGCACCGCCAAGAGCGCCAGGAAGGCCGAAGTGCTCGCCACCAGCGACAACGCCAGGCGCCTCGCCGAGCTGGTAGACGCCATCGCCCCGCTCATGGAGGGTGTGGTGTGCATCGCCATGGAGGCCCAGAGCTGGCCCAGACACGCCGGAAGCGCGGTCAAGGTGGCCCTCGCCCACGGGGCAGTCATCGCCATGGCGAGGGAGCGAGGCATCCCCCTGGTCCAGGTGAGCCCCCAGGATCTCAAGAGGCGGGTCACAGGGAGCCGCACCGCGAGCAAGGCCGAGGTACAGGCGGCGCTTGAGCGGCGCTTCGGGCCCCTCGCCTGGCCCTCGCCCGCCTCGATAGTGGGGCACGCCGCCGACGCCCTCGGGGCTGCCCTGTGCGCTACGGGGCACCCGGCGGTGATGATGCAAAGGAGGCTCTCATGCCAGAGGTAGCACGGGCAGGAAGGCGAGTCAGGCGGCGAGAGTGCCCATGCAGACCCGCCACGATCACTCTGCGCGATGACCCCGGCGAGGAGCACGACGAGCGCAGGCCCAGGACAAGGGGCGAGTGCGCCCATGGCCCAAGGCCGTGTCCCTGGGTTACCTGCAAGTGGCACCTATACCTCGACGAGGCGAAGGCTCGGCGGCCCGGCCGGGTCATGGTGCCCTGGCCCGGCCTGGAGCCCTGGGAGCTCCCCGAGACCTGCGCTCTCGACGCGGCCGACCGAGGAGGGATGACACTGGAGGAGGTCGGCGCTATCCTGAATCTGACCCGAGAGAGGATCAGGCAGATCCAGCGCCTCGCCTTGGCCAAGCTGGCCGCAGGAATGAGAAGGGTCAGGAGATGAGCCAGGCCGAGCCAGAGACGCCCAAGGACTGCAGACCATGAAGGGAAGTGACATGACGCGACAACAGCCAAGGTGGCCGAAGCCAGTGGAAGAGATGAAAAAGGAGGAGGTGGAATGACTCAGCCACTCCAGGCAAAGCGCCTATCAGATCGCGACCTTGTAAAATGGATCGCGAGAAAGTTGGGGACCAGCGATCTCTGGTACTGGCGCAGCCTGGCCGCCGAGCTCAACACGGCCGAGATCTGGGCGGTAGGGCAGGAAGTGTCCTGGACGGCGCACACCCTCCGCTGGTGGGCCAGGAGCCACTACCCCAAGACTCCCCGCCCAGAGCCAGCCCTTGCCCACCAGGTCCAAGCCCGTCAGGCGGTGGCCTCCAGGCCCCTCGAGGACTGGGAGCAGGCAAGGCCGATCATAAGGGCTGACTGCGTTGATGGCCCCAGGCCGTGCCCATGGGTGGCATGCGTCCACCACCTGGGGATTCACGTTGACTCCAAGGGCAGGATCAGGGCCCAGCCTGGGGTGAGGGACGGGGACCTGGAGGGCCTACCGTTCGGAGGATGTGCCCTTGACGCTTCAGACGCCGGCCCCCACGGCCTCGAGGAGATCGCACGGTTCCTCGGTACGTGGAAGGGTGAAGTGCAAAGAATCATCGCCGATGCCCAGGCCCAGGCCCAGGCCCGTGGGCGCTGGTCAGCGGTGGGATGAGAGGTTGACCATGGAACTGTACACACCACGCAAGCTGTCAGAGATTGAGCTCCAGGTATTGGCCGTGGCCGGAGAAGCCATTGACGGGGAACACACGGGACCACTGGGAGACATCGCCCGGGCCCTGGTGGCCTGGATTGGCAAGGACGCGGCCCTGGTGGCAGCGGATTGGGCCGCCGAGAACCAGCGGAACCTGAAGCGGATCATAGGCCACACCGGACACTCGGCGCCGGCCGAGCATGCCAAGCAAGCCGCCGCCCGCGCCCTGATCTTCCTGGCCGCCGAGCTGGTGGCCTCAGAGCAAGCAACCCCTCCCCCCCTGTAGCACGATCAACGCACCTCCCCGCCCCCCGGGGGGGAGGGTCAAAAAACGATTCAAAATTGGTGACACCCGTTGGTCGCGCAACGCTCCGCCTGGGCAAAAATTGGGGGTTAACCCACCAAATCGGCGACACCGGCCCTGCATCGAGCTGGCACCGTAGCTGTCCCGTCTGACTCCGGGCGGTCTACCCTGGGCCCATGGATCCGCACTACCCATGGCAGGCCCTCCCCGGCGAGCCAGGCCGCTGCTACGCCTGGGCGAGCGAGTATTTCCGCCTGGGCCATACCCGGTCCCTCGACCGACTGGCGGCCATGCCAGAGGCCCCAGCCCGCCGCACGCTGGCCCGCTGGTCAGAGCGGTGGGAGTGGTCCACTAGGGCACGTGCCTACGACGCGCACCTAGTCGAGCAAGACCAGCTCCAGTGGGAGACCTACCGCGCCGAGACCCGGGCGGCACTGTACGCTCGGCGAGGTCTAGCCGTCGAGGTCCTGGAGGCCGTCGCCTCAGGCCGAGTCCCGATCCCTGCCTGCGACTGCGGGGCCGAGCATCCCGAGGAGTGCAGGTGTGGCGCATCGGTGCCCATGCTGGACCGTCACGGCGAGCTGGTGGGGGTGCGCCCAGCCGTCGCAGCCTCTCCGCGCCTGGAGGCAGCCAAGGCGATCCTCGACCGCATCGGCATCACGGCCCCGAAGCGAGTCGAACTGACCGGCGCTGACGGCTCCCCGCTCAAGATCGCGCTGCAGGCCCACCTGGGCCAGCTCCCCGTTGCCGCCCTCGAGGCCCTGGTGAACGCCTTCGGAGACGAGCCCGAGGAGGGCGCCGACGATGGCGGTTCCCGCTGAAGTCCTCCGAGCCCTCGAGCAGCTCCCACCCCAGGATTCCAGGGAGGTGGCCGAGGGCGCCCTCATGCGCCGGTCCCTGCAGCATTTCATCCGGGGCATGTGGCCCGTGTTGCCCATACACGCTGGCCTGCCCATCAAATGGAATTGGCACATCGGCGCAGTCTCAGAACACCTCGAAGCGGTCACCGCAAGCCAGATCCAAAACCTGATTGTCCTCATGCCCCCCGGCCTGGCCAAGTCAATGATCGTCTCGGTCGGCTGGCCATCCTGGGAATGGACCAACACGCCCAGCTTGGGCTACATCACCGTGTCGGCCCAGGAGGACGTGATAGACCGCGATGCCAACAGGATGAGGGATATCATCACCTCACAGTGGTATCGCCGCCGGTTCCTTCCCGACTGGGAAATTGCCAAGGACCGCGCCGCGAAGTGGCGCTTCTACAACACCCGGGGCGGTTACCGGATCTCCAAGACCACGGGCCAGCGTATCACCGGAATCCGCGCCCCTCGGCGGATCATCGACGACGCCATAGATGCCGATGACGCGTTTCATGACAAGGCGATTCTGGACAAGGTAAACGATTGGATAGACCAGGCCTTCACAAGTCGCGGCACCCTGGGCCAGCCTTCGCCCATCGTCCTGGTGATGCAGCGGCTCCACGAGCGAGACCCAGCGGGCCACCTCATCGAGCAAGGGGGCTGGGTTGTCCTCTGCCTCCCGAACGAGTATGACGGCTCGCCCCATCACACCGTCATCGGATACAAGGACCCCCGCACCGAGATCGGTGAGCTTCTTTTCCCAGAGCTCCTCGACCGCGAGCAATCGGACCACCTGCGGAAGAACGTGCTCGGCGAGGCGGGCTATGCTGGCCAGTACCAACAGGAGCCGGTCCCCGCTGCAGGCACCACGTTCGCCGCCGAGAGCTTCAAGCGGTGGACACCTGACACCCTACCAGAGCTTGATTTCGTGGTCCTGAGCGCCGACCTGAACAACCTGAAACGGCGCCGCGCCACAAAGGACACCGACTTCGCCGTGATTCAGGCCTGGGGCGTCGAGGGCGAGGACCGCTACTTGCTCGGCCGGTTCAGAGCCAAGGTCAACCTGGCCGCGTCGGTCCACGCAATCGAGGGCATGCTCGCCCAGTGGCCCGGGGTGCGCCGCGCCCTGATCGAGCTGAAGGCCAACGGGCCGTCAGCGGTCGGCCAGCTCCAAGCCAAGTGGGGCAACCTCATCGAAGGTGTCCCCGTCCAGGGCGAGAGCAAAGAACAGCGGGCCGAGGCATGTACGCCCGTCGTTGAGGGCGGGCATGTCATCATCCCGGACGCTTCGATCCCAGGTTTCAAATGGGTCGATGATGAGTTCCTCCCCGAGGTGATCGGGTTCCCGCACCGCCGCCGAGACGACCACGTTGACGCCATGACGATGGCTTTGATCTGGCTTGTGAAGAACAGGCCCAGAACGGCCTGGATAGGCCGTTTGAAGCCAAAGGAGACGAGATGAGTGAAATGGAAATTTACGGGCCGAGCGCCCGCGCTTGGATGGAAGTACAGAAGCACGTCAAAGCTGAGACGGCGAAGGTAAGCCAGGACAGAGAGAAGTTTCTCAAGGTCGCATCCACTCTCATGCAGAAGATCAAAAGCTCCACGCTCCAGGTGGTCGCCACCCTCGACGGCTGGGTCCCGTCCTTGCAGTTCTTCGACAGTGACGCTGACCGGCTGCTACAGGCGAGCACCTGGGCCTTTGCGTGCCTGAGCGCGAACGCCACAGCGGCCGCGAGCCTGCCCCCCGTGGTCCAGAAGTATGAGGACGGGCGCTGGGTCCGCGCCGCCGACACGCACCCGCTATGGAACGTGCTTCGCTCCCCGTTCGCGGCGACCCCTGGTTGGCCGCGTTGGGGCTGGAAATCCATGTTCCGCAGCGTCATCCTTCAGCTTGAGATCACCGGGGCGGCCTACCTGAGACCCGCCTACGCAGATGGCCGCCAGCGCCTGGCGGCCCTGTACCTGTTTCGCTACCCCTCTCGCATGACCCCCGACGAGGACCCCTATACGGGTCTGCTCCGGTGCTTTCGTTACGGGGTCGAGGAATATGGCATCAACGACGTGGTGAACCTGACCGAGGCAAGCGCCTCCGGGTTTTACAAGGGCGTGGCGCCGCTTTCCGTGGCCCTCGGGGCAATCGAGACGGATGCAACGGCGGCCCTCAGGCAGAAGTCCAACCTGGAGAACAAAATCGCCCCGGGCGCGCACATCAAGGTTTCAGATTTCTTCGGGGTCGGAATCAGTAACGAGCAGCGGAACGAGATCGTCAACTACCTGACCGAGGAATACTCGGGCGCTTCCAAGGACGGCCTGCCGTTTGTGACGGGCGAGGGCACCGAGATCACGGCCCCGCAGACCACCCGCGACCTGCAGTACTTCGAGACCCGCCGCTTCGCCCGTGACGAGCTCCTGGGCGTGCTCCGTACCCCGCCGCCCGTGATCGGCATCTACGAGAACGCGACCCTCCAGAATTTCGAGAAGGCGATCTCGATCTGGTGGATGGCCCACCTGTTCCCTATGGTGGACATGGTGTACGACGCGATCAACCTCCAGGCGGTCTACCCGGTCTATGGCGGCCGCGTCCGGCTCTGGTACGACCTGAGCAGAACCACCCAGATCGGACTGCTCCTCATGGGCCAGCGGCTCGACATCGCCAAGAAAATCGCCGACCTTGGATATCCTGCGAACATCGCCAGCGCCGAGGCCGGCCTTGACCTGCCGTGGGTCGAGGGACTCGACGTGGTGAACACCGCCCTGATCCGAGCTGGGCGCCCCACACCCACCGACGACCCGCCCGACGAGTCCCCGGTCGAAGACGACAACATAGCGCCCGTTCCGCCCCCGTCTGACGACGAGGAGGCCGAGGACTCGGGGCGGTAACTGTCCCCGCCAAAGAGCGCCCCGATACAGTGGGCGCATGTTCGAGATCGAAGGCTACGCTTCGGTATTCGGTAACAAGGACTCGGCGGGCGAGATCGTTGATCGGGGCGCCTTCGCCGCTTGGCTCGTGGAGCACAGGGGCGAACAGGTCCCCGTGCTCTACCAGCACGACTTCAACGGGTGGATGCCCGTAGGGGTCACCACCTCGCTTCAAGAGGATGAGATCGGGCTCCGATACGAGGCTGTGATCCTCGACGACATGGCAGCCGGTGGAACCCTCGCCAAGCTCATGGCGGCCGGTGCGATGGACGGAGCCAGCTTCGCCTACCGCGTGATCGACGAATACCAAGAGGAGGGGATCTGGCACCTGTCCAGCATCGACCTCCGCGAAATCAGCGTGGTGCTCTGGGGCGCGAACCCCAGGGCCTACGCAATCCCCAAGGGCAAATCAGCGCCGGCCCGCCACCTCCGCAAGGACGAGCCGCGAATCATGCAACCGAGCGCCGCCGAAGTAGCGGCCATGATCGGCGACGTGCTCGCCGCGTGAGGAACGAAATGCAGACCCAGACCAAGGACGACGTGCGGCACAAGGACGAGCCGAGAGCCGACACCGGCATCAAGGCCGTGATCACCGAGGCCCTCGGGCCGATGAAGGCCGACATGGACGGTATCAAGGCCGCCGTGGCGCCTCTCCCCGCCATGATCGACGCAGCGAAGGCCGAGGCAGCCGACGCCGCGAAGAAGTCCGACGCGGCCATCGCCTCCGTGGGGGAGAAGGTCGCCCACCAGGCCCAGCGCCTCGACGGCGTGGAGGCAGCCCTCCAGGCCCCCGGCCGCGGAGTGGCCGGAGCCAAGAGCATCGGCGAGATCGTGCACGAGTCCGACGCCTACAAGCGGCTATGGTCCAAGGGCGAGTTCGGCCAGGCGACCAGCCACAAGGCCCGGATCCCCTCCCTCCTGTTCGGCGCCGATGGGCGCCGCCTTCATGGGGAAAAGGCCCTCCTGGGCTCCGCCGAGCTGGCTGCCTATGCCCAGCCGGTCTACCGCGCCGGCATCGTGTCGTCTGCCCGTGGCGTTTTCGGGCTCCCCGCTAGAATCCCCTACGTGCCCATGCCCGGCGCCGAGACCTACGTGGTCCGCAAGGAAACCCCGGCCAGCGTCCACGGCTACGTGAAGACGTTGACAAATGGCGCCATCGACGGCAGCCCCACCCCGAAGACCTACTGCGACGTGGACAGCACCACGGGCTTTGTGGCCGGGACTTACGTCCGGTTCCTCAACCCGACCACGGGCGCCCTCGTCGCCAGGAAGAAGATCGTGACGGTGACCTCGACCACGCGGCTCACCTTCGCCACCGACGATCTCGACTTCGACCTCGCCGACGACGGGATCGTGGTGGGCGAGAACTACGGAGCCACCGCCGAGTCCACCGCCGCCACGAGCTACACCAAGCCCTACGGTCACCTGGCCGTGACCTCGACCAACGAGGCCCTGAAGACCCTGGCGATCCTCTACGCGATCACCGAGGCGAGGCTCAAGAGCGCCCCCGGCCTGACCGCCTTCCTGCAGTCCAAGATGCAGATCCTGGCCCGCGAGAACCTGTCCTGGCATCTGCTCTACGGCAACGACTCGGACGCTGGC
The DNA here is from genome assembly GCA_034004785.1 of Polyangia bacterium. Taxonomy (GTDB): domain Bacteria; phylum Myxococcota_A; class Polyangia; order HGW-17; family JAJRWW01; genus JAVEWA01. The sequence goes on along the minus strand of JAVEWA010000118.1, from coordinate 6,153 downwards.
CAACTCGCCGGCTTCGCCTCTGAGACCGGGGCGCAGACCTACGCCTGGAGCACCGGCGGGGATGTGGACGACAACCGGCTCGACGCCGTGATCCGCGCCGCCAGCATGATCAACGGGGCGGGCGAGCTCTCGGTCGTGATGTGCAAGTCGGACTTCTTCCGGCTCCTGCTCCTGAAGGGCTCTGACGGCCACTACCTGGGCAGCGCAAAGTTCGGCAAGATCCCCATGGAGCGCATCGACGGTTCCTGGTACCTGCTCGACATGCCCATCGTGATCGACGACGCCTGCCGGGTCGCCGACTTCTTCGTGGTGGACTTCGCCAGGGCCTCCGAGCTGGTGGATCAGCAGTCCGACGCGCTGGGCTTCGGCTACGTGGCCAGCCAGTTCGCCAACAACGAAATCACGGCTCGCTATGAGCACAGCGTGCTCCACGCGATCCTCGACCCCGGTGCCTACGTCTACGGACAATGGGACGAGGCTCCGAGCGCCGTGTAACAACTGAACCGGGGGCGGTAGGCTTCCTCCTGTGCCTACCGCTCCCGGGGATTCCGAGGTCCCCATGAGTACCAGGATCATCCTGACCCAGGCACGGCAAGCGGGCAGGGGCTACGAGCCCGCTGGCAAAGAGGTGACTGTACCCGAGCACCTCGCCGAGATCCTGATCTCCCAGGGCCTCGCCCGTCGCCCAGGCGACCCCGACCCCAAGAACAAGACCGCCGAGCCGCCCACGCGGAAGGCAGTCAAGGAGCGGACCAAGGCCGAGCGCAAGGCGGCCGAGCCCGAGTCCACCCCTGAGCCCATCTCTGCCGGGGACGTGTCGCCGACCGTACCGATACGGATGAAGGGCAGAAAAAAGGACTGATGGCCTACGTCGCCGACACATACACCGCAGGCGAGGAGATGGCCTCGCTCCGCTCCTACTGCGGTTCGGCCGCCGACGAGGACATCTTCCTGACCCTCTGGTTTGCGGCCGCTATGAGCGCCGCCGATAGCTACATGGGGCACGATTGGACCGACGACGACGGGGAAGACATTGCCCACCCGCCGGAGATCCGCCTGGGCCTGTACGAGTACGTGAGAGCCTACCGGCTCCACCACGTCAGCGACGCCCGCCCCGGCGTCCAGAGCGTCAGGACAGGCAACCTCTCGGAATCCTACTTCCAGGGCTCCACCTGCTCCAGGGTCGCCCTTGAGGCCGCCGCCGGTCTCTGGCGCCCCTGGGCCAAAGACCTGCTCCTCCGGGGTGCCCTGTGAGCTCCTACGTCATCGACGACCGGGCCCGCTGGGATGCCTTCTGGGCGTACACGAAGCGCCTGGGCGAGCTCAGGATCACCGTGGGCATCCTGTCCGGTACGCCCCGCTATCCGGCAGGGCACCGGGGCAAGTCCTCCAGGGACTACGACAAGCGCCGCGCCCTGAAGGAGCCCGACCGTTTCAGCAAGATGGGCCCGCGCCGCACGCGGGGCAAGTTCGCCGACCGAAGGATCGTGCGGGCCATCCGGCGCAGGGACGCGGCCGGCGAGGGTATCAGTCAGATCAGCGGCACCTTGGGCGAAAGCTACAGGAAACAGCTCCGGGCATCCCTGGGCGCCAGCGCAACGGCGAACGTAGGAAGCAAGACCATCGACCTTCCCTCAAAGAAGTGGTCCTCGCTCCTCGGCAAGGGCACCCGTGGAACCCAGGTGGCCAAGGTGGCCGCCGTCATCGGCCAGGTAGTGCGGTGGGAGATCACGGCGTCCAAGGCGCACGAAGGCTACATCCGAAGCTACGCCGAGGCGATCCACAACGAGCTCGCGGCCGGTCGCACACCCTGGGGAATCCTAAACCTGCTCGCCAGAACCGCGATGGCCGACTGGGTCAAGGACCTGAGCGGCAAGCGGCTCCGGTCGGATACCGGCCTCATGGCCCGCACGGTTGACGCCCGAGTAGTGGACCTCGCCGAGGAGGCCAGGATCACAGAAGAGAAGGGGATCGCCAAGGCGGCGCGCAAGCGAGCCCGCGATGCCCGCTACAGATCGAGGAAACGCAATGCTCGGTAAGTGGAAATATCTTGTCACCCGCCGCGCCGGCTCCTGGTCTTCGGGCTCCTGGACCACAGGCACCGCATCGACGTTCTACGTCACGGGCAGCGCCCAGGTTCTCACGGCCCGCGAGGTGGAGCTCCTCCCCGAGGCGGCCCGGACATCTGCTCGGCTGGTCCTGTACGTTGACAGCGTACACCCCGAGCTGAAGACGACGGACGTTGGCGGGAGCACCGCCGCCGACCGCGTGACCATCGGCGGGCGGGATTATCTGGTCCTCTCAGAGGCCGACTGGGGCGCACACCTGAGCGGGCTCAGGCATAGGGCCTACGCCCTGGCCGAGGTGGGGGACGATGAGTGACCCCACCGCGACGATCCGCACCTGGGCCATGACAGCCCTGCCGGACCTTACTGACGTGATCCTGGCGAACCAGATCACGGCCGACGCCCCGCGCCCGGACCTGCCCTATGCCGTGCTCCACCTGGAGCGCGACGCCGCCACCCAGCAGACGCCCGTGGTCATCACCACCGACGAGATCCCGACCGTAGGTTCCGCGCTGGTCATCCAGCGGTCGAGTTACGCACGGTCGGGCACCCTGGCAATCGAGCTGGTCGGCTCCGGGTCTATGGAGCGAGGTCGTGATCTGCAGCTCGCCCTGTCCGACGAGACATGCTCCACGCAGCTCATGGACGCCGGGATCGCCCTTGTGCTGGTCGCCGACGTGACCGACGACCCCGACCTCCGAGACACCACCTGGGAGCCCGGGGCAAGCATGGGCTTTCGTGTCCGATGGGTGGACACGGTTGAACGCAGTGTCCCATACATCGACGCAACAAAGACGGTCCTCACGATCTCCGAGGATCCGCCAGAGGAGTGATCCATGTCCGCGACCCATGATGGAAGCCAGATCGTCAACCTCCGCACCACGGGATCCAAGGTCCTCAAGAGGGACTTCTCCACCGTGTGCCTGGCCCATGTCGGCGCCAAGTTTACCGGCGTCGTGTCGGGCCTGTACGCCTCCCCCAAGGAGGTCACCGACGACACCACGAACCTGAACGCGGCTTGCATCGCCGCCGCCCAGCACTTTTTCAACCCGGACAGTCACCCCTCCCAGCTTATGATCGCAGAGGCGATCTACGAAAGCACGGGCGGCGAGCTGGCCACGTCCCTTACCGCCGCCTTCGCCGAGCATCCCTTCTACGCATTCGCCATCGGGAGCCGCGCCGACGACGATCTGGTGGCCGCTGACGCCTGGGCCCTGGCGAACAAGTGCCTTTTCCTCGGCCAGTCCTCGGACGCCGGAATCCTCGCCGGCACGGGCATCTGTGACACCCTCAAGGGCACCGCCTCCGGCCGCTCTGCGATCCAGTACCGTGCCACCGACACCGAATTCGGTGACCTGACCTGGGCCTCCGAGATGATGAGCCTCTCCCCCGACGTAGGGAGCGCCTCCTGGCGCTTCCAGCGCACCACGGGACTCGCCGCCGTTGACATCACCGCCGCTCAGGCAGCCCTTGCCCAGGCCGACTACTGCAACCTGTGCCTGCCCTTCGGCGGCGTGGCCGTGATGGGCGACGGGGTGCTGACCGATGGCCACCCGATCGACACGCTGGTTTCCAAGGACTGGGCCGCCGCCCGGGCCAAGGAAGGCATGATTCAGCGTCAGCTCGACATGGCCAAGCTGAAGCAGAAGATCCCCTACACCGACGAAGGGATCGCCATGCTCGGATCCGACCTCGCAACGGTCCTGAAAAAGGGCGTTGCGGTCGGACACTTCGAACCCGGGACGATCAAGCTGACCCTCCCGAAAAAGGCCGAGATCGCCGCCGCCGACATCGCCGCCCGAAAGGCCACCCTGTCAGGCAGCGTCAAGATCCTCAACTCGATCGAAGAAGTCACGGTGGAACTGTCCGTGCTCTTCGCGTAGCGAGGTGAACCATGAACGGCGTACCGCGTACCTACGACCTCAACAAGTCCGTCCTGACCTTTGGGACGGTCAACATCACCGGCTACGCCGCAGGCGAGGCCGCGACCTTCGAGCTGGAGGGCGTGGACTGGGCAATGAACAAGGGATCTCACGGGGAGGTCTCGTTCGTCGCCCAGCACAACCCCACTGGCAAGGCCACCGTCCGCGTGATGAAGGGAAATCCGGTCAACGCCGCGCTGGCCGCGCTGGCCTCCACGAGCATGCTGACCGGGGCGAGCTTCCCCTTGTTCTTCGTGGACATCCTTGGAGGCGACCAGGTGATCGCCCCCTTCTGCAAGATCGAGAAGATCCCCAAGCTCTCGACGGGCGACGGTGACTACCCCGTGGAGTGGGTGTTCCTCATGGCCCAGCCCGAAATCACCCACGGCACCGCGATCCCGGTCTAGGTGACCCATGATGCACGAGACCACGATCAAGGGCGTGCTCGGCGAGCGCCTTTACTACGCCGAGCCTCACCCCGTTGTGGAGGCCGTCCCCCTCCAAATGAAGGTGATGCAGATCCTTGGCGGCCCTGCCGGTCAGGCCCTCGGCGCCATGTTCGGGGGCCTCGAAGGTCTCAAGGCCGAGGATGCCAAGGCCCTCGGTTCTGGTCTCTCGGACCTGGCCGCCGCCATCACGGCCCAGGGCGGGGAACGACTCGTGATCGAGATCCTGAAGTACACCCGTGTCCGGGCCACGATCCAGGGTGCCGGCGGGGCCGTCGAGCAGGTGGTCAACCTGAGAGACCAGGGAGCCCTCGACACCATGTACCGGGGCAACATCTGGGAAATGTGGCGGGCGGTCGCCTGGGTCCTGTTCACGGTGGAGTTCTCCCCTTTTGGCCCGGGAGAATCCGACGGCTGGAAACAGCTCTGGAGCAAGCTGGCCGCGAGTGTGCCGCAGCCCATGACGCCGACCTCGGCGACGACGGCCGAGCAGCCGAGCAACGATTCCTCGCCCGGCAGACCGTAGCGGCCGAGCTGGTGGCCGACATGGCCGCGCCCGAGTGGCTCGGCTGGGAGTTCTGGTGGGTCACGATGTATGGACACTACAACCCCCGCGAGGTCGCCACCACCTGGAGCCTTGACGAGGTTCACGCCGCCTACTTCGCTCTTCGGCTCAAAGAGCTGAAGGACCCGCCCGGAGGCACCGTGTAATGGGCCTCCGCGACCTCATCACCTCGATCGCGATCGAGTACAAGGACGGCAAGGCCAAGGCCGTCATCACCGACACGGCCAAGCTCAAGACGGGGCTCGAGCAGGCCGCCGCCAAGGCCGACGCCTTCGGCCGCCGCATGGGCCAGGCGTTCGCCATGGCGAAGGTCGCCGTGGGCGCCTTCATGGCCTCCCGTGCCCTCCGGCTGGTAACCACGGCCTACGCCGAGCAGGGCGACCAGGCCGCCAAGACCTCGCAGGGCCTCGGTATGACCACGGAGGAGTACACCCGCCTTGCCTACGCCGCCGAGGCAAACGGGCTCGCCATCACGGAGGTAGGCACGGCCACGGGCAAGCTCGCACGCAGGGCGGCCGAGGCAGCGGCGGGCAACGCCGAGGCAGCCAAGAGCTGGAAGGACCTCGGCGTCGACATCAAAGACGCCGGGGGCAAGCTCAAGACCCCGATGGAGCTCCTGGAGGCCACCGCCGACGCCTTCGCAGCGATGCCTGACGGCACGAAGAAGACGGCGGCCGCTCTCAAGTTCTTCGAGGAGTCCGGCGCGAAGTTCGTCCCCTTCCTGAACAAGGGTTCGAAGGGGATCCGAGAAATGGCGGCCGAGTCCGACCGCCTCGGGCGCACCATTTCCAGCGCGGCAGGCAAGGACGCCGTGAAGTTCAAGCTGGAGATGCAGAGGATCAACTCTGTGATCCTCGGGGTCCGCAACCAGATCGGCGCCGCCTTGATCCCTGTCATCACTCGCGGCATGGAAGCCTTCTCCCGTTGGGCCCAGGAGGGCACGAACCTCAAGGACACCCTGCACACCCTGAAACAGGTCGCCCAGGTCGCAGGGGCAGCCCTCGGGCTCCTGGCGGCCCGCAAGATAGCATCCTGGGCCATCGGCGCCGCCCGTGCCGCGTGGGGGCTCGCCGCTGCCCTCCGGGGGGTCGGCATGGCAGGGGCAGCCGCCCAAGCCAAGATGGCCCTGCTCCTGGCGGCCGGCGCCGCGATCT
>JAVEWA010000776.1:0-2967 GCA_034004785.1 Polyangia bacterium | reverse complement strand
TGTGCTCTTCCGATCTGGCGAGCAACCCGCCCGAATGGGCTGAAGCTCGTCCCTCCTCCGGCCCGCCCCGCCCCTCCGGCCCGCCCCGCCCCGCCGGCCCGCCCCGCCCCGCCGGCCCGCCCCGCCCCGCCGGCCCGCCCCAAGTCCTACCGGGATGTGGTGGCGCCAGGCGAGCAACCCACCGGCTCCATCAGCCTCGGCTGCACCTCCCACGGCCGCCTGATCCGCGGAAAGGCGCTGCCGCCGACCGGGCCGCACCACGCCCTCCTGCCGGGGTATCGCGCCCGTCACACGGGCTGGGGGACCCAGGAGCTGGTGGAGCTCATCCTCTTCGCGGCCCGCAGGGTGGCCGATCGGCACCCGGGGGCCCAGCTCCGGGTCGGAAACATGTCCTTTCAAAGCGGCGGAGACATCCCCTGGAGCGTCTCCCACAACGCCGGGCGTGACGAGGACCTGGCCTTCTACATCAAGGCCCAGGGGCGGCCGCACCCTGCCCCGAGCCTGATCAAGTTCGGAGGAGATCTGCGCTCCAGGGAGCATCCTGGCTACAGGTTCGACCTCGCCCGGAACTGGGCCTTGGTAGAGTCCCTGCTGTCGCATCCAACGATCCCTGTGCAGTGGATCTTCGTCTCCAAGCCCCTCAGGGAGGCCCTCCTCGGCCAGGCGAGGCGGGCGGGAGCATCTGGCGCGCTCCTGAGCCGGGCAGACCTGGTCCTGCGCCAGCCCACGGACAGCCTGAGCCACGCCGATCACTTCCACGTCCGCATCTACTGCAGCCGCGAAGATCGGCTCGGGGGCTGCCAGAACCGCGGACCAGTGAGGGCCGGGGTGGACGACCACGCAAAGGCCGTGGCGGCCCGGATCAGGCTCCTTTTGCCGGGCCTGGCAGATCCAAAGGCCAAGATCAGGGCTCAGGTAATCGAGGCGCTGGTTCGGCTGGACGCCCGCCGGGAGGCGCTCCACCTCGCCAGGGCGCTCAGGACCGAGACGGAGCCATCGAACCAGGAGACCATCCTGGCAGTTCTCACCAAGTGGGAGGTCGCGGGACCAGAGCTCCTCGCGGAGATGGGCAGGTTCCTGGAACGCAAGGACCTGACGCCGAGGGCTCCCCTGCGGCAGGCCTATGCCATGCTTGGTCGCCACCGCGGCCCGCAGCTGCTCTCACTGGTGGAGCGGGGGCTCCGATCCGACCGGGAGCTGGCCCGCACTAGGCGCGAGCCGGCCTCGAGCGAGGCGGAGCTGGCCGCACACCTCGCCCTCGCGCTCCAAAGTCGCCGTCTGGTACCAGCTCTCATCGATGCCCTCGACTCCCCGAAGGGTGCAGTCAGGCAGGCCGCGATAGAGGCCATTCGCCGCATCACCAACCACAGCTTCGGGCTCCGCTGGACGGGCGCGCTGCCCCCTTCGAGGAGGAAGCTCCAGATAGAGCGGTGGGCTCAGTTCTGGGAGCAGCAGGGCCGCCTGTCCAGGGAGGCCCTGGTCATCCGCGGGTTCCGTCAGATCAGGCGCTCATGGAAAGGCACCGGGGACAAGGAGACCATCAGGTTCCTCGTCGGCCTCACGCGGGGCAGCGACCACCTGGCCCACAACGCCAACTGGCTCCTCGGGCGGCAGGCCGAGGTCCCCGCCGCCCGCGCCGCCAGGAGCCCTGCGGAGCGTCACGCGGCGTGGCAGCGCTGGTTCCACGCGCGCTTTCCTCCCCCCCGCCCCAAGCGCCGTCGGGTCGCCCGGGCATCTGGCGCCAGGAGGGCCCTGGCAGCCAGGCGCCGCTCCCCGCAAGTACTACCCCCCCCGCAGAAGCGTAGCTCCCCGCTAGTGCGCACCCCCCCGCGGAAGCGCAGCTCCCCGCCTGTTCGCGCCCCCCGCTAGGAACCAACGGCTTGGAAGGTGTTTTTTCTAGGGCGTGGACGGCCCGGAGCCCGTTTGCATGTCGCAGGGATCATTGCTGCTGGCGTAGCAGTGGCCAGTGGTGTCACAGTAGCCCGAGATGCACTCCTCGTCATCCTCGCAGACCGCGCCCCCTTCCTTCTTGGCCGCGCAGACTCCGGTCATGTTCTGCGTGTCCATGTCGCAGTACAGCCCGGAGAGCATGTCGCAGGGGTACAAGGTCGCGGTCTCGGAGGGCTGATCGAACTCCAGGCAGGAGTCGTTCAGGGTGCGCAGCGGCTCGCAGGTAGTGCCCACCGCCTCGCCCCCGGCCCACTCCATCACGCAGCCGAGGCCAGCGGCCAGGCTGCAGAAGGGTCCTGTCTCGTAGCCGCCGCAGGCGCCGCCCTGGGTGCTCACGATCTGCATCTGGGCGCACTGGTCCTCGCCGTTGCAGTAGAGGCCATCCTGGCACATCTCGTCCCACCAGCACTCCTCACCGACTCCCAGGCGGGCGACGCACTGCCCGGTCATCTCGTAGTCGCACCAGGTGCTATAGGTGCAGGAGCGCTCGGAGTCGGCGCATTCCTGCCCGAGGGCGAGGGGGCCCGGGTCCACGACGCAGACATCGTTCTCGCAGACGAGGCCCAGCTGGCAGCGGGCGTAGCCCGAGCAGTCCCCGTTGAGGGGGATCGCGTCCGCGCACACGCCGGGGCAATCCACGCTCATGTCGCACCAGCCGCCAGCGCACTCCTCGTCATAGACGCAGGAATCGTCGTTGGGCAGGACGCCGGTGAACACCTCGTCGCAGGCCGGATCGGGCGAGCCGGCCTCGATGGCGTCGCAGGAGGCGGTCTGCATGGCGTTCAGGCACTCCCTCGCCGCGACGCCGTCGTAGGAGATGTTCCCCTGGTTCACCGAGTCGATCATCGCGCCCATGCTACCCTCGACCTCGCCCTGCATGGCCAGCAAGTCCAAGCAGGTGTCCATGTCGCCGTCCAACATGGCCACGAAGGGCTCCGAGGAGCATTCCATGGCCAGATCGCAATAGGCCCGCATGAAGTGGGTCTCAAGCTCGTTGAGCGGGATGCTGCCGCCTCC
>JAVEWA010000775.1:0-2973 GCA_034004785.1 Polyangia bacterium | reverse complement strand
CTCGGAGGCGATGCCTTCGATCTGGGCTCCCTCATCTCCGGTGCTACGGGCGACGAGGACGAGAAGTATCTGATCTCCAAGAAAGGGTTGGATTTTGGCCCCTTTGGCCTGATGGAGGTGAAGCGGCAGATCGCCGCTGGAGACATACGCCCTCAGGACATGGTCGTGGAGGTTGACACTGGCAAACGCTCCAAGGTGAAGGCTCACCCCCTGCTCAAGGACTTCACCCTCGAGATAATCAGGCGCCAGGAAGCGGCCAGGCGGGCCAAGGCCGAGAGCGCCACCGAGACAATCGAGCGGAGAAAGAAGCGCGTCTTGGTGGTTGGAGTGTTGATCGCGGTCGGTGTGATAGGGCTCGGCGTAGGCTCGATCTTCATCTACCAGGGCATCACGAAGAAGAACAAGGGGCTGTCGGCTCGAGGCGACGAGGAGGCCAGCTATCGGGGCAGCGACGAGGACCCGGAGGGCATGGGAGGCATGGGAGGCATGAGGGGCGGGATGCGGCGCTACAGGGGTGGCGGGGCGACTGGGCTCGACATGCAGCTCGACGTGACGGACCGCATCGATTTCTCGGGCGGAGGTGGGGAAGGGGGAGGGAGTGAGCGCCTGGATCCCTCGGTCATCCAAGGGGTCATAGACCAGCGCAAGAACGGCGTGGGCAACTGCATGCTCAGCGTGGGATCGAGCTCCATAACCGTTACCGTGCAGGTCAAGGGCAACGGCTCTCTAGCCTACGTGAGCACGAACCCCAAGAGCGCTGCCGGATGCGTCAGGCGAGCGCTGGCAGGGCTGCGTTTCCCCAAGTTCAACGGCACCGTCACCCAGGGTACCTATCATCTGCGCATGTGACGCGCCCGGGTGACGGCGAAATGGGAGCAAGCCTAGAGCATCCAGGGCATCCAGCCGAGGGATTCGTGCTCCCCTGGGGAAACCGAGCCGCATGATCAGACGCCGCGCCATCATCACGCCGCTAGGCTGCTGGCTCCTGGGTGTCCTTGCCGCTGCCGCTCTTTTTGTGCTGGCCATCGCCGATCTCTGGTGGACGGGGTCGTCCTATCCCTTGGCGGGACAGCGGACGACTGTTTCCTATCGGGTCCCCGCCGTCGGGATCCTCTTGGAGCTGGACGAGAAGAGCCTCTACTCCCGCGGACGGCAGGACATACCCGCTGGAAGCCGAGTGGTCGAGTGGCCACCTGGTGGAAAAGGCCGCAGGGTCGAGCGGTTCGAGGTCAGGGCTGGCGATCAGGTCGAACACAGAGATGTCAGCTTCCTGCGGGCCCTCGAGGAGTATCGCCGCCCTCCGTCCGTCGGCTTCATGCTCGGGTTGGCGGTGCTGCTCCTGGGCACCTTCGTCCTGGCCAGCCACGCCGTGCGCATCTTTGTGACCCATGGGGAGAGGATGCGAACCCAGCTAGTCTTGTTCGTGCCCCTAGTCTTCTTGTTGGGCGTTTTCAAGCTGCTGATGGTGTTCACTCCCATCTCGGTGTTCTGGCTGCCCCTGGCGGCGCTCAGCATCTCCTGGAGCATCCTTCACTCGCGCCTCTTGGGCGTAATTATCGGCCTGGTCGGATCGCTGAGCGCAGGGGCGCTGGTCCCCATGGACTGGGCTCTCGTGACCACGCTGGCGGCGCAGGCCATCGTGCCCCCCCTGGTGATGTCGCCCCTGCGAAAGAGAAGGACAACGGGCCTGTCTTGGGTGGCGGGCGTCGGCGCTGCCCTCGTCGCCTATGCAGGATACCAGGTGCTCATCGAGGGAGCCCTGCCCCCGGCAGATCTGAAGGATTGGCAGCGTTCGGGGCTCGCCGCAATCCTGGGCGCCGGGATTATCTCGCCCATCCTGGCGCAGGGGCTCAGACCACTGCTGGGCGCGCTCTTGGGCGTGCTTTCGCGGGCGCGGCTGATGACCCTCGCCGACCTGGACCAGCCGCTCTTGAGGCAGGTTTCGGCGGAGGCCCCGGGCACCTGGCAGCACACCCTCTCCATGGCCAACATGGCAGAGGTCGTCTGCAACGCCATCGGAGCCAATGGCACCCTGGTGAGGGTGGGAGCCTACTACCACGACATCGGCAAGTCGTTGGCCCCCAAGTACTTCGCCGAGAACCTCAAGCCAGGAGAGCGATCGCCACACCTCGACATGGCTCCGGAGGAGTCTGCGGCGGTGATCTTCGAGCATGTGGCGGACGGGCTCGGCCTCGCCCGTGAGCACGGCATCCCTTTTGCCGTGCAGGAGTTCATCTCCACCCACCACGGCGACGGGCTGCTCGAGTTCTTCTGGCACAAGTGCCAGGAGGAGGGGAACCCCCGCTCTCTGCCCGAGGAGACCTTCCGCTATCCTGGCTTCCCGCCACAGTCTCGCGAGGCCGCCGTGCTCGCCCTTGTGGACGCAGCAGAGGCGGCGGCAAAGTCCATCAAGGATCCAACTGCCGAGCAGATCGACGATCTGGTCCGCCGGATTATCTTCGCCAAGCTGGACAATCGCCAGCTAGACGAGTCCGGACTGACCGCGCCTGAGCTTGCCACGGTGGCGGCCACCTTGCGTGAGATCCTGAGGAGTCAGTTTCACGTGAGGCCGGAGTATCCCTGGCAGAAGATGGCTCGCCAGGAGAGCTCCGCGGCTCTGCAAGCTCCCTTAGAGGACAATGCGGCTCCCCCTGATCCTGTCTCTGCCGACCCTGTGAGCCCGCAATCCCCTGTGGAAGCCAGGGGTGCCGAGGTTTCCAGCGGCGCGAACGTCGATGACAGGCCTCTGCCGCCTCAGCCCGCGCCTGGCGTAGAAGCCGGCGCAAGGGGGGCGCCTTCGGATTCGCTGGAGCCAGCGCCCAGCGAGGTGCTCTCGATGGCGCTGCAGGGCGATGCCACTGGCCCGAGACCCCGGCTCGACGAGCCAGCGCTCCGCGCCAGGGCTCGGCGAGCCGGGGATCCCCCGGAAGAAGCGCCTCCAGAAGACCTCCTTGATCCGGACACCGTGCGGGA
>JAVEWA010000774.1:0-2973 GCA_034004785.1 Polyangia bacterium | reverse complement strand
GCCCACCTGGTCGAGCACCTCGTCCACCGTCACGAACTGCCCGAGGCGCTTGCCCTGCTGGACCTTCTCCCCGCCCCGAAGCAGGGCCACGAACTGCACGAGGAGCACCTCGAGGCTGTCAGGAGACCGGCCGAGGGCCGCGGCGGCGCCCTTCATCCGGGGGATGTAGCCGTGGTGATCCGCGCCCCAGATGTTGATAAGGTGATCGAAGCCGCGCTCGTACTTGTCCCTGTGATAGGCGATGTCGGCGGCGAAGTAGGTGGGCTCGCCGGACTCGCGGATCACGACGCGGTCCTTGGTGTCGCCAAAAGCGCTCGAGGCGAACCAGCGGGCCCCGCCCTCGGTGTAGAGGTGACCCGCGGCCTCGAGATCCGCCACGGCCCGCTCCAGGGCGCCGCTCTGGTGAAGGGCCTTCTCCGAGGCCCAGACGTCGAAGGCGATGTGCATCCGCTCGAGGGTGGCGGCGATGTCCTGGCGCATCTTCTCCACCCCGAAGGCAGCCACGGCAGCGCGGATCTCGTCGGAGAGCTCGCCACGGGGCATGTCCCCGCGCTCGGCGAGCCAGGCCTTTGCAACATCGACGACGTAGTCCCCAGGATACCCGTCCTCCGGGAAGGCCACCTCGGGCAGGGAGGGATCCCGGGCCCCCTCCAGCTCGAGGACCCTCGCCTGGATGGACAGGGCCAGCTTCTGGACCTGGGTGCCCGCGTCGTTCAGGTAGTACTCGGTGGTCACGTCGTGGCCCGCCATGCGAAGCAGGCGCGCCAGGGCGTCTCCGGCCACGGCCCCGCGGCCGTGCCCCACGTGCAGCGGCCCCGTGGGGTTGGCGCTCACGAACTCGATGTTGATCCTCGGGCTGGCCTTCAAAGGCCCCTGGCCCCAGGAGGCGCCAGCCTCGAGGATCTGCCCGAGGATCCTGCGCCATACGGACTCGGCCACGCGCAGGTTCAAAAAGCCCGGTCCGGCGATCTCCACCTCTCCTATGAGCCCCTCGGGGTCACGGATGGCGGCCTTCAGGCCCTCGGCCAGCTCCCTGGGCTTCCGCTTGGCGGGCTTGGCGAGCACCATGGCGATATTACAAGCGAAATCTCCGTGCTCTGGCCGCTTGGGCCGCTCCAGGGACACCTCGGGGGCCTCGGCCTCTATGCCAGCCTCGTCAAGGAGACGGCGGGCCGCGCGGGAGAGGATCTGCTTCAGGCTGTTTTGTAGGTCCATGGCGCTTGCTGTCCTACATGTAGGGATACCACGTACTCTGTAGGCTAGTCAAGAAAAGCCCCTCGGAAAAACAAGAGCTCGGGAAAAACCGTGGGGTGCCAGGGCCCGAGCCAGGGACCAAACCAGGGCCCGAGCCAGGGACCAAACCAGGGCCCGAGCCAGGGCCGAGCCAGGGACCAAACCAGGGCCCGAGCCAGGGCCCGAGTGGCGCATTTTGCCCCTGCTTCGCGCTCAAGCAATTGAAAAAATTACTCTTTTACCGCGAACAAGTCTTGAGCCCCGGTTAGGCGGGCCAGGAGCCAGGGGTTCGCGAGGCGAGCTCCTCGAGCCTAGCGAGCTGGGCCTTCTGAGCCTCGGTGAGCTCCTCGGCGCCCCAGTGTGCGAGGTACTCCACAATCCCGTCTCCTCCCACCCGGCCGAGGGCCCTGATGAGCTGCTCCACGCGCTTCTGGGTCTCGTCCGACATCCACCAGCCGCAGGCAGCGAAGAGCTTGAAGAGCCGGTGGAGCCACCTCGGGTCCATGGACTTCTCGGTGATCGCTATCAGGCCGCCAACGACGCTTCGAGAAAGCAGATGATCAACCCGCAGGGGAGGATCGGTCCTGACCAGGTTGGCCACCCGGGACTTGAGGAGCTTCTCGGCCTCCTCGACCTTTCCCTTCTGGAGCATGCGCTGCAGGAGATCGGCCTCCTCGGTCTCGGGAGGGGCGATGTCCAGCAGGGTGGGCCCCCCTAGGGTGCGGCTGCTCGAACGCCGGACCCGCTTGCCGGTCACGAGGAACTGCATGACGGTCTGTCCCACCCGGATGCGATCTCCCCCCTGGAGCGTCATGCGATCCTTGACCTGCACCTCGTTGACGTGCGTGCCGTTGCGGCTCCCGAGATCCAGGATCTCGGCCTTCTCTTCGGACACCAGGAGCTTGGCGTGCACCCTGGAGAGGCGATCGTCGTCCAGGCAGATCCCGCACTCCTCGGAGCGGCCCACCAGGGTCTCCCCGAGCCGGAGCTCGATGTCCTGCGGGCCGATCTTCAGGCGGTACTGCTGGGCTTCCATTGGGTGCTCTGGCCCTTGCGGAGGGGGCCAAACCTGTAGAGAAGGCTATCTGACCACGAATGAGGTGTCCAGGGCGATGTCCCCGGGCAGGAGACGCAGCACCTGGCCCATCAGCCCGCCGAGCGAGCTGTCGTCCCCCTGGTCCACCACGTAGAGGTAGCCGTCCGGCGCGAGCACCACCGCCGCCGGGAGACGGGCCGAGACGTCCACCACCTGGGCTGCAAAGCCCGCCACCAGGCTGAACTCGAGGAAGAACCCGTGAGTAGGCTGCTTGGCTCCAGCCCCCTCGGCGAGCTCCAGCTCGAACCCGAGGAGGTGGTTGCGATAGGGCTCGCCCGCCCTAGGCACCCGGGGCGTCACCCTGGGGTCCACCTCGGGATCCTCCGCGCAGCGCTCGCCATCGGACTCGTCGGGCAGCCCGGTCATGTAGGCCCCCGAGAGGGTGCCGGAGAGGAGGTAGGATCCGGGCGCGGAGCGGATCTCGTAGCGCACGAGGCCCTCGAAGCAGTGTGCTGTCCTGATAGCGGCGTCTCCCACCACCACGTCCCGCGAGGCGTCGGGCAGGGGCCCGGCCAGGCAGAGGCCCGCACCCGCCGAGATCCCCACCACGTCCCCCAGTGAGTCGCAGCAGAATCGCTCCAGGCCCGAGGACCCGCTGGGGCTCGCGTCCTCCATCTCGCGGGGCGCGAGGGAGAGCCTCTCCC
>JAVEWA010000117.1:0-13754 GCA_034004785.1 Polyangia bacterium | reverse complement strand
CTTCCGATCTTCCTTTTCACGCAGCACCACTGGCGCCGTCTCGGCCGGCTCACCGGCTACATCCACCGGGACGCCGAGCAGATGCTGGCGAAGATCCCTGGACGCGCGCTTCTCTTCTACGAGTCGGATTGCTCGGAGACCCTCACGGTTGGCTGGATCCACAGCCCCTTTCCCAAGCGCTACCGCGATGACCGCGATCGCGTGGTGACGTATCCGCGACCACCGCTCAGTCAGCTACGAGCCTATCTGGAGCGCTATCGTGACAGAGATTGCTGGTATCTCCGCCGTGCCCAGGAGGAGGGTGGAAGGTATCAGCTCTGGCCTTGCAGCCACGCTGCGCGGTTCTTCAACCGGGCTGTGTTCTTTCAGGAGGCCAATTGCCTTGGGATTCGGTCGACCGCCGAGCGGATGGGGATGTACAAGCCGGTCGAGGCGAACAAGCTAAGGAGGGAGAAGTGGCGGAGCGAAACGAAGGGGACAAAGCACTACCGGGACTTCAGACGGAAGTACCAGCAGATGGAGAAGCGAACCCCCGGGCTGTTCCTCCCTCCACCACAACCCCGGAGCCGGAGCTCACTTTCTAAAGAGCAGTAGCTTCCTGACCGCGAAGTTGAAGAGGAACACCACGCCCGTGGCACCCACCTTGGACAGGGTGTAGTGAAGGCCGGCCAGGTCGGTGCCGAGCCATAGGAGGAGCTCGTTCAGGCCCAGGCCAGAAACCCCTATGAGCGCGAAGATCAAGAACTCGGCGCGGACGCTCTTCAAGGCGCGATCAGAGAACACCCAGGTGATGCTGAGGATGTAGTTGAGGGTCAAACCTGCGCAGAAACCGAAGATAGCCGAGACGAGGTAGTGCATCCCAGCTAGCTCGGTGAGCATCACGAGGACGCTCATGTCCAGCAGGAACGCCAGGCCGCCCACGATGAAGTAGCGGATGAACTGCACCATGGTGGAGGCCTGCTTGCCTCGCAGGATCTTGCCTAGGAGGCTAGAAGGAGGGCTGGTCATGGCTGTGCCTTCCGGGGAGAGAATGCCACTTGACCGCACGAGAATGGCAGAGTTTTCGGGGATGTGAAAGAAAGGCTTGGCCTTGGAACGGTCATGGCTCGGGAGCGAGGCGGATGGATACCGCGCGCGTCAAATGGGCGTGAAAGTAGGTGGTCAAATGGGCGTGAAAGTAGGCGGTCAAATGGGCGTGAAAGTAGGCGGTCAAATGGGCGTGAAAGTAGGCGGTCAAGTGGGCGTGAAAGTAGGCGGTCAAATGGGGCGGTTACGCATGGCTCCCGGGTCGGGTATCCTGTCTCTCGTGGATCCGGAGGTGTGCGATGCGAGTGACCTGGGAGAAGACCTGCGATGGTAGCGTAGGAGGCCGGGGGGTGATCCTCGCGCTGGCGCTCTTCCTGGCGCCGGCGACCGCGCTGGCGGCGGACTGGCACGTCGCTCCCTGGGGAGTGGACGGCGAGGAGGGGACCGAGGCCGCGCCCCTTTTCAGCCTCGCCCACGCCCTGGAGCGGTCCGGCGCTGGTGACAGGATTCTCCTAGAGCGGGGCGGGGCCTACGCCGCGCAAAACGTCACGGTGAGCGGGGGCAGGACCGTCGCGGCCTACGGCGTGGGGGCCGACCCGGTGCTGACCGGCAGCGTCGAGGTGGTCCTTGACGGGACCTGGGCCCAGAACGCGGCCGTTCGGACAGGGCCCATGGCGGAGCGGGTGGTGGCCTGCTACGTGGATGGCCGCTTCGTGCCACGCGCGCGGTATCCGAACCAGGGCTTCTTGCGCATCGACAACGACGACGAGCACGACCGCATCGTGGACGCCGAGCTAGCGGCCAGGCCCGGGGTGGCGGCGGGGCGCTGGACCGGGGCCCAGGTGCGCTGGCGCAAGTGGAGCTGGTGGTGGGAGACCCGGCCCATCGCGGCTCACAGCGCCATCGACACCCTGGAGCTGGACGCCGAGGGGCGGGTGGACATCCTGATAAGCGATCCCGGGTCGGGCTACTTCATAGACGGAGATCTGGACGAGCTGGACGCGCCAGGGGAGTGGCACTGGGAGGGCGGGACGCTCTATCTGTACCCGCCTCCCTGGGCCGACCCCGCCAGCATGAGGGTGGAGGTAATGACGACCGCGAGGGCAGCCGCTACGCCGCCTCACGAGGACGAGGCGCCCGGGGTGGTGGCCAGCGGAGGCGCGAGGTTCGAGGGGATCCACTTCTCTCGCTACTATGGCGTCGCCCTCAGGCTCACCGGGCCCGCCGAGGTGGAGGGCTGCACCTTTTCGGAGCTGGAGAGCACTGGCATCAACTTCACCTGGAGCTCCCAGCCCTTCACGGTGCGCCGCTCGGTCTTTCGAGACGTTCGCAACATCGCCATCCAGGGTTGGGCGGACGGCTCGGGGCCCGCGGGCTCGCTGATCGAGCGGAACCTCTTCATGAGGATCGGCGCGGAGCCAGGCTACGGAGGCAACGGCCCCTGGCACGCCGCCGGGGTGATAGTTGGAAACGCAAACGCGGCGACGGTGCGCCTCAACCGGTTCGTGGACACTGGCTACGCGGGTATTATCCTTGGGAGCGACGGCCAGACCGTGGAGCGGAACCTGTTCGTGCGGGCCATGAGGACCTTGAACGACGGGGCCGCGATCTACACGAACTGCAACGCCTCCATCCTGAGGGAGAACATCATCCTCGACACCATCGGCGACCTCGAGTACTCGCACCCCTGGTGGCCCCTCGGGCACGGGATCTGGCCCGAGTTCCTCGAGGAGTTCCACGACACCGAGATCCTCCACAACACCATCTACGGCTCGGGAGGGCACGGAATCTTCCTGCCCAACAACTACAACTGCACCATCACGGGCAACGTCTCGGTGGACAACCGCCGCGCGGCCATGGGGCTGTTTCGGCACAACGAGGACGCGGGGTTCGATTCCAATCAGGGGCACAGCATCGAGGACAACGTCCTCGCGGCGGTCGCTCCAACTAGGCGGATCCAGCGGCCGGAGAACCTGAACCAGTGGTACCTCCCGCCATACTCGGAGCCGCTCCCCGTGGCCCTCGAGTATGACACCACCGTGGACTACGGCCTCATGACCAGGACCGACTTCGTGGCGCCCCTCGAGGGGGCAGGGGTGATCCGCGCGCAGCCCTGGGGGGGCGGGAACGCAGTCGGCTACGACAGCCTGGCGGACTGGCAGGCCGCTGCGCCCGGCTGGGCGGACTCGACGGGGAGCAACCTGGCGCGCGCCCACGCGATCCTGCTCTTCAACGACACCGAGGCCCCGGCCCTCATGGCGGTGCCTCCAGGGACCTGGACCCTGGTGGATGGCTCCGCCGTGGGGGCGAGCGTCACCCTGCAGCCCTTCAGGAGCGTCGTGCTCGTCTCGTCTCAAGCGCCTCCCGACACGCCGCCATACCACGCGGCCTCTGGCGTGGACTGGCGGGCCGAGACACCCACCACCTCGGTCCTGTCGCCCGATCCAGAGATCGCCGTATTCCGCGGCGGGCAGCCCATCACGCAGGGCGGCGCCGACTCCGTTCAGGGCTCGGCCCCTGGATCGGCCACCACCCTGAGCTACACCCTTGTCAACGAGGGTGGGGCCGAGCTGCTCCTCGACTCCCCGAGCGCGGGCCTGGCGCCAGTGAGCTGCTCGGTGGAGGTGAGCGAGCTCCCCGCTGGTGCGGTGCTCCCCGGCTCGGCCACGTCCTTGGTGCTCAGGGTCACGCCAGAGGCAGCCGGCGATTGGAGCTTCGGGGTGTCCATTCAGACCAACGACCCCGACGAGAACCCGGCGGTCTGGACCGTCACTGGCAATGCCCAGGAGGGAGGGGGAGACGCGGGCGTATCGCCCGACGGGGGACAGGTGAGGCCGGACGGCTGGATCCCGACGGGCGATGGCGGGGGAGGGGGAGACCCGGGAGACAAGGGCTGCGGGTGCCAGACCGGAGGGGCGGAACGCGCGGCGCCGTTCTTTGCCCTGACCTGGTTCCTGGCCATTCTATGGCGTCGCCGCTGGCGCTGATACACAGTCTGGTTCCTCCTCGGACCGAAAGATTCACTGGGCCCAGGGGCAGCCGTCCTCGACAGCTCTCCTCGACTTCCCCATGGTCATGTTCCATGCTAGGCAAGTGCCCGGCGGTGTCTTTTGACACTGCCGTCTGACCGAGCGCCCTCCACGAGTGAAGCCGGGCGCGGAGAACGAGCCATGAACTCCCAGGGCGATGCCAAGAACCAAGCTGTGAGTATGGGCCCAGGGCTTCCTTCAGGATACGGGACCCCGGACGTAGGGCGGCTGCGGGAGATCGTTGGAGCGGACAACGTGGCCGCGGATCCGGCTGACTGCTACGTGTACGGCCGCGACGCCTCCGTGCATCGCGCGAGCGCCCAGGCCGTGGTGAGGCCGATGGACGCCGCCGCTGTCCAGGCCCTCCTCAGGTACGCCAGCGCCGAGCGCATCCCGGTCATCCCGCGGGGCAGCGGATCCGGCATGAGCGGCCAGGCGGTGCCCATCTCCGGGGGCATCGTGCTCGACATGAAGGGCATGAACCGGATCCTGGAGATAAACCTGGCGGACGTGTACGTGCGGGTGGAGCCGGGCGTGGTGGACGACGATCTGAACAAGGCCCTCAGGCCCCACGGAGTCTTCTACCCCCCGACCCCGGCATCGAGCCGCATCGCCACCATCGGAGGAGAGATCGCCAACAACGCCAGCGGCACCCGCTCGGTGAAGTACGGCGCCACGAGAGACTCGGTGCTGGGTATGAAGGTCGTTCTGGCGAGCGGCGAGCTGGTGACCCTCGGCTCTCGGACCCGCGTGGAGGCCTCGGGATACCAGCTTGCCAGGCTCATGGTGGGCTCCGAGGGCACCCTCGGCGTCATCGTGGAGGCCACCATGGGGTTCGTGCCCATCCCCAGGTTCCGCTGCATGGGGGCGGCCTGCTTCGACAGGCTCGAAGAGGCCGGGGAGACCATCTCCGAGATCATCTCCTCGGGCTGCCTGCCGTCGGTGCTGGAGCTGGTGGACAAGGTGGCCATCCTCGCGGCGAACGCATCCCTCGGGCTCGGCCTGCCCGAGGTGGAGGCCATGCTGCTCTACGAGGCCGACGGCATGGTGAAGGAGGCGGTGGACTACGAGATAGCCCGGATGGAGGAGATCTGCCGCCGTCACCAGGGGTTCGGCATCAAGCATTCCTACGACGAGAAGGAGCGGATGCAGATCTTCTACGGCCGCAAGAAGCTCTTCCCGGCCCTTTCGAAGTACAAGGATCTCCTGGCCTGCACCTCCCTGGCGGACGACATGACCGTGCCCTACTCCAAGATGGCGGATCTCGCCCGTAAGATCCACGAGATCGCGGAGCGGAACGGTCTCGTGATGACCGCCTACGGCCACTGCGGCTCGGGCTGCATGCACACCAAGATCCTCATGGACACCTCCAAGGGCGAGCAGTGGGCCGCGGCCAGGCGCGCGGTGGAGGAGCTCTACGAGTACGTGCGCTCGAGCGGGGGCACAACGAGCGCCGAGCACGGCATCGGGCTATCGAAGGCCCCGGACTTCAAGCGAGAGAAGGCTGACTCCCTCGAGCTCATGCGCGCTGTGAAGCGGGCCTTCGACCCCTTGAACATCCTGAACCCCATGAAGCTCCAGGACGCGCCCGACGACTGGCTCACCGCAACGGACCTGCGTTATCGCCAGCGAGACCAGGCGGAGCCCCCGAGATGAGCCGCCCGAAGCTCGAGAGGCTGGCTAGGCACGAAGATCGCCTGGATCACTGCATCTCCTGCGGCTACTGCTACGAGCACTGCCCCATCTACAAGGAGACCAGGTGGGAGACAGACGCGCCCAGGGCCAAGCTGGCGCTCTGCTACGGCCTGATCACGGGAGCCCTGGAGCCGTCCGAGTACATCGCCGGCAAGCTCCACGAGTGCTTTCATTGCAAGCGCTGCGAGGCGAGCTGCTCCGCCGGCGTAAACCTGACCGAGATCTTCGCCGCCGCCCGTGCGGACCTCAGGGACCTCGGCTACTCCCCTGCGGGGACAGTCTCCCAGACGGACCACGAGGTCTGCGCCCGGTGCCTGGGCTGCGTCCGGCTCTGCCCTCACGAGGCGCGCTCCTTCGATCCTGTCCTCGGACAGGTCGTGACGGATCCGGTCAAGTGTCAGGGCTGCGGGAGCTGTCTGGACCTCTGTCCCAGGGCGGGAATCGAGATCAGGCGCTCCTTTGGCACGGATCCCAGGAGTCAGCTCGAGAAGGTCGGCTGCTACCTCAAGGAGAAGGCGCCGCTCGAGCCCAGGGCAGTGGTGTTCTCTTGTAGCTGGAGCAACTGGCCGGGGTTCCAGGCCGCCGTCGGCCCACCGGGTGCATCGCAGCGCGCCCACGAGACCCTGGTGACGGTGTGCGCCGGGCGGCTCGAGAGCCGCACCCTGCTAGAGACCCTGAAGGCCGGCGCCTGGGGCCTGCTCGTCACTGCCTGTCCACCTGACGATTGCGAGCACGGAGGCAGCGCAAGGGCCCGGCGCCGGGTGGAGGCCCTCTGGGCCGACCTCGACGCCCTGGGAGTGGACAGGCGGCGCATCGCTCTCGTGGAGGTGCCCAAGGGCGATGCCAAGGCGTTTGGAGCTGCCGTGAGCGCCTTCCTGGAAGAGGTGAGAACCCTCGGGCCCCTATTTCCTCTCTAGCGTTTCGCCTTTTGCGGGGATATCTTCCTGCTGATTCGTGGCTTCTCACCGGCTCCGCCAGGTCCCTCGGGGGCTTGCGCCAATGAGAGCTGGTGTCGTAGCTCGTGCGACGCTCCCACCCGGAGGTCTCCCGTGAAGCTGTCCCTCCCATATGGCAAGGCCGAACAGATGACGGTGAGGCTCCCCGACCATCGGGTTGCCGGAGTCATCGGACCCAACGAGGTGCCCATAGGAGACGAGCCCGAGGTGCTGCGCGCGGCCCTCTCGCGACCCATCCACGCCCCGCCTCTAGGCCGATTCATGGCAGGGGCGAGCGAGGTCCTCTTCCTGGTGAACGACGCCACCAGGCCGACCCCCACCGCCAGGGTGCTCGACGTCATCGAGCCCGACCTCGAGGGCGTCCGGGCCCGGTTCCTGGTGGCCACTGGCATCCACCGCGCCCCCACCGAGGAGGAGTACCGGCACATCTTCGGCAGGCACTATGACCGGCTGCGCGGCCAGGTGCTGGCCCACGACGCCAGGCGCGACGAGGTGGTGGCGCTGGGCGCCTCCCGTGCTGGCACCACCATGGAGGTGAACCGGCTGGCGGCCGAGGCCGAGCGCATCGTGATCATCGGCTCGGTGGAGCCCCACTACTTCGCGGGCTACACCGGGGGCCGGAAGTCCTTCCTGCCAGGCGTGGCCTCCTACGCCACCATCGAGCAGAACCACCGCCTGGCCATGCGAAAAGAGGCCAGGGCCCTCGCCCTCGAGGGCAACCCTGTCCACGAGGACATGATGGACGCCCTTGGGTCGGTCCGGAAGGATATCTTCTCCATCCAGACCGTGCTCGACAAGCGACACCGGATCTACGCGGCCTTCGCGGGGCACATCCACGACTCCTTCCTCGCCGCCACCGAGGCGGCCAAGAGGGTCTTCGCCGCCCCCGTACCCGAGAGGGCCGACATAGTGGTGTCGGTGGTGCAGTACCCTCAGGACGTGGACCTCTACCAGGCCCAGAAGGGCATCGAGAACGGCAAGCTGGCCCTTCGCGAGGGGGGTATCCTGATTCTGCTCGCCAAGTGCCGTATGGGTATGGGCGAGGCGGCCTTTGCCGAGCTGCTCGGCGCGAGCGACAACCCCCCCCACGCCCTCGACCGCATCGGCAGCCGCTACAGGCTTGGCTTTCACAAGGCCGCCAAGATGGCCGAGTGCGCCCTTGGGGCCCAGATGTGGGCCGTGACCTCCCTCCCACCGGCGCTCCTGCCGCCGCTCTTTCTTCGCCCATTCCAGAGCCTCCAGGCCGCCCTCGACGCTGCCCTCGTGGAGAAGGGGCCGGAGGCCAAGGTGCTCTTCTTGACCGACGGGGGCATGGCCGTTCCCCTCGTGGACTAGCTAAAATCTTCACAATAACAAGCTGTTGTCGTTTTTCCTGTTGACGGGGGGGCCATAGTGAGACATTCACACAAACAGGTTTGCAGCACAAACCAAACGCTGCCCCTTCGGAGGTCTCCATGAACGCAACCGCCACGCCTGGTCCTTCTCGCGCCGGAGAGTCTCCGAGCATCGGAGAGATCCAACAGGCCCTGGAGGACGTCAGGCGGATCCGTAGCCTGCTGGACAGGAGCCGCAGCGGCCATGTGCTGAGGAGGATCTTCAGGCCTCTCTTCCTCCTGGGCATCTTCTACGGGCCCATCATCGCGCTCTTCGGGGGCGTGATGGACTGGGTGTACCAGGAACCGGGGCTCCGGGTCTGGGGGCTGCCGAAGGCCGAGCTGCTCTGGCTGCTGGGGCTCGGGTGCCTGCTCTTCGCGGGAGTGGTCAAGATGCTCGTCTTTCGCCTCTCGGCTCGGCGGGAGGGCTACTCCCTGGGTAGCTTTTTGAGGCGGGTTTACACCCTCGACTACCTCCGTGTCGTCGCCTCGGTGACGCTGCTCGCGATCATCTTGAGCGTCCTGGTGGCTCACCTGGGGCAGGCCGGAATGATCGCGGGCGTCGTCACCATGTGCTTTGGCTTGTTGTGGGTGTTGATGCCTCTTGCGCTGCCCTTGCCCGAGAGCTCGTTTCTGGGCTGGTTCTTCCTCTTGGGAGGTGGGCTCGCCCCGTTCATCTTTCCTGAGCGGCCGTTCCTAGTCTTGGCCCTGATCTGGGGTATCGGGTGCAGCGCCCTGATGCCCCTCGCCTACTTCCAGCGGGCTGCGGCGGCAGGTGATGGCAAAGCCGGCTGTGGGTCCGAGAAGACCGCCCACGAGGGCGAGGAGCAGAGCTGAGACATGGCCGTGGACCCCACAAAGGTCTTCGCCCTCTCCAAGGTGTTTCACGAGCGTGCCAGGCTCGGGATCATGACGGTGCTCGTGTCCAGGGAAGGCGAGGTCGAGTTCGGCGAGGTCCTCGGCCTCCTCGGCCTGACCAAGGGCAACCTGGCGGTCCACGTCAGCAAGCTGGAGGAAGCGGGGTACCTGGAGGTGCACAAGGGGTTCGCGGGCAAGATGCCCCGCACCACTTACTCTGCAACGGTCCTCGGGCGGAAGGACTTCACGGATTACCTCGCCCTCTTGGAGGAGGTCATCGCCCAGGCCAGGGGGGAGCCATGAGAGTCCTGAATCCGCTCTCCGCCTGTCCCGTGTCAGACCTAGGGGAGAATCAGCACCGGAGGCCAGCATGATACGTACTCTCATGGCCCTTGCCGAGGCGATGTGCGCCTGCGGCGGCGCGCAGCGGATTGCGCTCAAGCCAGCCGGTGCTTGTGCGGTGCAGCCCAAGGCAGCGGAGAAACGCGGCGACTCAGTCGCTGTCCACACCGGGCAGGGGCACTCTCGGCCGAGGACCTTCGCTGCGACAAAGGGGAGCTAGGAAGACCATGCGGCTCCTCATCAGAACTGCTTGGCGGAACCTCTTCAGGCAGAAACGCAGGAGCGCCCTCGCCATCTCGGCCATGGCGGTCTCCCTCGCCGTGGCCATCCCGGCCTACGGCCTGATAACCGGGATCTGGACCGAGCTCATCAAGGGGATCACCGGGATGGAGCTCGGCCACTTGCAGGCGCACAACCCGGCCTACCCAGGGGGCAGGGCGCTTCAGAGCACCCTCGGAAATCCAGAGGCGCACCTCAGCGTGCTCAGGGCTTCCCGAGGAGTGGCCGCCGCCGCTGCCAGGGTCCATGGCTACGGGCTGGCAGCCACCGAGCGCAGGATATCCATCGTGCTCCAGGGGCTCTCAAAAGGAGATCCGCGCCTCGCCAAGGGAACCATCCGCTTCGGGAGGGCCCTGGACCAAGGGGCGCCATGGCGCACGGACGTCTCGAGGCCATGCGAGGTGGTCGCCACTCGGGAATCGGCGGAGTTGTTCGGGGTGCAGGTGGGGACCGTGCTGGAACCCGAGCGGGCGCAGAGAGCCAGCGGCTGCGAGCGGCTGCGGATCGTCGGGCTTCTTCGGGCCTCCGGGGTGGAGAAGGGGAAGGTGGCCAGGGGCGCTCGGGAGGAACCACTTGCGACGCTGACTCTGATGTTGCCCGAGGAGGATCTGGGCCGCGCCTCGGGCCCTGGTGGCGCCGTGGGCAGGGCCCTGATCAGGACCGCCTCTCCGGTGGCGATCACAGGCGTGGAGCCAGCCGAGGAGCGGCGGATCACCTTCCTCGCCGACAGGGTGGTAAAGGGACGCTACCTCCACCCCGAGGCCAAGGGGGAGATCCTGATCGGGAGCCGCCTGGCCACCAGCCAGCGCCTCGAGGTGGGCGACTCGCTCTTTCTCCAGGCCGCCACCCTGGACATGAGCACGGGCAGCTTCTACCGGGACTTCCGGGTGGTGGGGATTTTCAGGACCGGCGTGGACGGGGTGGACCGCAGCCGGGTCTTCCTGCACCTCGGGGATGCCAGGAAGATCATGGCCCTCGGCGGCTCCGCCCACGAGCTGGTGGTGAGGGCAAGGGAGCCCGAAAAGCTCGCGGCCCTGAAGTACTCCCTCGGGTTCCTGCTGGGGCGAAGCCCCCTGAGGGTGACCACGGACTCGGAGGGCAAGAGGGCAGGGAGCCTGCCGCTGCCTGCGCCGGTCACTGTCTTCGAGCCCGATAAGGGGGACGCCAGGCTCCTGGATCCCGACTCCCTTGGCGCCAACATCGGGCGCGTGTCCCTCGGCGCGCTGCACGGCCGTCGCGTCTATGCACGGGCCCGGATCAGGCCGGCCAGGCTCGTGGAGGCGCGGGTGGATTCGCTCCCGCCCGGGCAGCTCGCTGCCAGGCTGGGCCGGGAGCCCGAGAGGGCCTCCTGCGGGGTGTACGTACCGGCAGCTCCAGCCTCTGCCCTTGGAGTAGTCAAGGGCGCTTCCCTGCCGCGGGTGGCTGGCCAGGACGAGGAGTGCGCTGTCCTGAGGGTGCTGGGGCTGATCCCCTCCGAAGTGCCGAGGACGGCTCGGGGAGCCACAGGCGAGCCTGGCTCGAGCGGGGTTGCCGAGCCTCCAGCCGGTTCCACGCAGCCTTTGGTCCTGGTGCCTGCTCCGTCGCCCGAGGTAGCCGAGGGCGAGGACGAGGAGCCCGAATTCGCCCTCGGGGGCAGGGTGGGCCTGGTCATTGGTGGGGATGCTGTGGAGCTGCGGCTCGTGGGGGTGGAGCTGGCCGCCGAGAAGGCTCTCTCTGGGCTGCACGAGCGCGTCGAGCAGGGCGCCTACCCCGATGGGAGCGTCTCCCATGAAGGCGCCTGGCCGGCGCTGGTGACCAGGGAGGCGGCGAGGAGGCTCGGCGTTCTGTCCCCGGGCGCGACGCTGCTCCTGGAGCTGCACGACGAGGAGGGGATGGCGCGGCTGCAGAGGCTGCGAGTAGCGGCTCTCCTAGGCCCCGGGCGCCCTGGCGAGCCTGAGCTAGTGCTCCCCTACTTCGAGGCGCAGCAGGTGGATTCGCGGCGCCTGAACGCCCGGGCCCACGAGATCGCTCTCGGGCCAGCGCCCGGCGCCCAGCCTGAGGCTCTGGCGGCGGCGGTCCGAACGCAGCTTCGCCCCCTTCTGAGAACCTGGGAGGAGATCGCCCCGCAGATGAAGGAGGTCGCGGCCATGCAGAACACCTTCATGGGGTTCCTGCTCCTCATCATCTTCGTGGTGTCGGGGACCACGGTGATGAACACCATGCTGATGGCGGTGTTCGAGCGCACTAGGGAGTTCGGAGTCATGAAGAGCCTGGGCATGCGCCCCTTGCAGGTCTCGGGGCTCATCGTTATGGAGACCCTGCTTCTCGCGGTGATCGCCGCGATCATCGGAGGCGCCATCGGAGTCGCCCTTGGTCATCATCTGTCGGTTACAGGCATCGACATGTCTGGCCTCTCCGACGGTTTCACCGCTCAGGGCTCCTTCATCAACCCGGTGTGGAAGGCGGTGCTGTCGCGGCAGGAGGTGCTCTTTCCCATGCTCCTGCTGTCCCTCGTGAGCCTGGTTGTCAGTCTGTATCCGGCCTTCCGCGCCGCCCGCCTGAAGCCCGTCGAGGCGATGCGTCACCGGGGATAGGAGAGGATGAGCCGTGCTGATCGCCAAGCTCGCCTTTAGAGGCCTCATTCGTCACAGGATGCGCACCTTCTTTACCCTTGGCGCCATCGCCATAGGGACCTTCTTCCTGCTCGTCTTCATGGCTTTCTCCGAAGGGGGGCTGGGGGACATGGTCGAGCTCGCGGTGCGGCAGGGAACCTCGGGGCACGTCGTGGTGCAGGCCAAGGGGTACGGACGCACCGCGGCCATGGATCTCCTCGTAGAGAGGGGAGACGAGATTCGGCGGCAGATCAAGGAGAGGATGCCCGAAGCTCGCGTGGTGCTCAGGGTCTTCGGAGGGGGGATGGCCGCCAGCGCCTCGGACTCGGTGGGCGTCCAGTTCGCAGGAGTCGAGCCAGGTCTGGAATCGAGGGTCTCCGAGCTGGCGCGGAAGGTGCGGCAGGGAGTGTATCTAGGCGCACGGCCCAGTGAGGTGGACGCGGCCGAGCGCCGCCTGAGGCAGATCGAGCCGGGACCCACGGCCGTCGGGGTGGCCGAGCCCAAACCGATCGTGCCCGACGACCCGCAGCCGCCAGGTGGAACCATCCAACCGCTGCCCTCAAAGACACCCGGTGTCCTCTGGTGCGCGCGGCCCGCGCCGAGGGGGACGCAAGGGCCGCGGCCAGTGGTGATAGGCACCCAGCTCGCCCAGACCCTGCGTCTCGGGCTCTGTGACAAGCTGGTCATCAGGGCCCAGGGCCTGGGCGCACAGGAGGAGGGTCATTTCAGGATCGTGGGCCTCTTCCAGACCGGGAGCCTGGACCTGGATGGCTTCTTTGCCCAGATCCATCTCGCGGACGCGCAGCGTCTCCTGTCTCTCGAGAATGGTGTGCATCAGGTGGCCGTGATGCTGGGAAGCGCGAAGGAGGCCACCGAGGCTGTGCGGACCATTGGGAAGGCTCTCGGTCACGACGAGTCTCTGGAGGTCCTTTCCTGGGACGAGGCGATGCCTCAGATGGCTGAGTTCGTGATGTTCAAGGCGGTCTCGGGCTGGGTATTCATCGCGGTGGTCATCCTGATCGTGGCCATCGGGGTGGCCAACACAGTGCTCATGTCCGTGATGGAGAGAACGCGGGAGTTTGGCGTGATTAGGGCAATGGGATCGGGGCCAGGTCGGATCTTCGCCCTGGTATTGACCGAGGGGGCCATGATAGGCGCCTTCGGCGCCTTGGCGGGTTTGGCTCTGGCTCTACCCATGCTCCACTATCTCTCCACTACGGGCATCGTGTATGACAAGCCGGTGGAGGCGGCGGGAGTTGCGATCCAGGCCGTCAAGGCCCACGCCACGCCCCTCAGCATCGCCTTTGGCTGCGTGGTGGTCTTCGTGATCACGTTGCTCTCGGCGGTGCCGCCCGCCATCCGGGCCGCGAGGCTGCGTATGCTCGACGCGCTTTACCGGGGTTGATCTCGCCAGCTTCGGTTGATCTCGCCAGCTTCGGTTGATCTCGCCAGCTTCGATCGCGCCGTCCTGTCCCAACTCAGGGTGGTCGCAAGAAAATCATCCGAGCGCGGCCGCCAGGACCCGCATGCGGTACTCCAGACTGTAATCGCATCGCCGTCGTCGCCGCGGTAGGCTCAGGCGGTCCTCTGTGAAACAACGAAGCC
>JAVEWA010000116.1:0-13760 GCA_034004785.1 Polyangia bacterium | reverse complement strand
CTGCCCATCGAGCTGAAGGTGGACAGGAGCCTCGGCGAGGAGGAGAAGTCGCGGCTCTCCAAGGTCGAGTTCAGGCGGAAGTGCCGCGACTACGCCATGGAATTCGTTGCGCTCCAGAGCGAGGAGTTCCAGCGCCTGGGTTGCTTCGGCGCATGGGAAGAGCCGTACCTCACGCTGCAGCCCAGCTACGAGGAGGCCATCGTCCGCGAGCTGGGGCGCCTCATTGAGGGCGGCTACCTGTATCGTGGACGAAAGCCCGTGTACTGGTGCGCCTCCTGCCGCACGGCCCTGGCGGAGGCCGAGGTGGAGTACGCCGACCACCGCTCGCCGTC
Source organism: Polyangia bacterium (assembly GCA_034004785.1). GTDB lineage: Bacteria > Myxococcota_A > Polyangia > HGW-17 > JAJRWW01 > JAVEWA01. Next base: position 13,428 of record JAVEWA010000116.1, on the reverse strand, counting down.
CATCTACGTGAAGATGCCTCTCGTGGAGGACGCCTCCGCCCTGGCTCCCGAGCTGGCCGGCAAGGCGGTCTCCCTGGTCATCTGGACCACCACTCCCTGGACCATCCCCGCGAACCTGGCCGTAGTGGTCTGGCCTTCCTACAGCTACGTGGCCCTGGAGGTGAGTGGAGAGTATCTGATCGTTGCATCGGCGCTTGCGGACTCCTTCCTCGAGACCTGTCGCCTGACCTCCAGCGGGCGCGTACCCATAGACGCCCAGAAGCTGGAGGGGCGCAAGTACAGGCATCCGCTCACGGGTGACCGTGGCGAGAAGGACTATCGCGTCTGGTTCGCCGAGCACGTGACCCTGGAGACGGGAACGGGCCTGGTGCACACGGCTCCGGGTCACGGAGCGGACGACTACGGAGTGGGCGTGGCCCATGGCCTGGACATCTACGCACCCGTGGACGACGCCGGTTGCTTCACCGCCGACGTGCCTGCTTACCAGGGTACCCTGGTGCACGACGCCAACGACGTCGTGAAGCGCGACCTGGCCGCTGCTGGCGCGCTGCTCAATCCGCCCGACCAGTCCATCGTGCATTCCTACCCGCACTGCTGGCGCTGCAAGAGCCCGATCGTGTTCAGGGCCACGCCCCAGTGGTTCGTGAACCTGGAGCACCGCGACCTCAGGTCGAGGGCCCTCGAGGAGATCGACAGGACGACTTGGATCCCTCACTGGGGCAGGGATCGCATCCACGGCATGGTGTCGAACAGGCCCGACTGGTGCCTGTCGCGCCAGCGCTCCTGGGGCGTTCCGCTGCCGGTATTCCGATGCGAGGGCTGCGGAGCGGATCTTGCTTCGGCCCTGGCGGCCCAGAAGGTGGCGGAGCTGTTCGCCAGGGAGGGCTCCGATGCGTGGTTCGCCCGGCCCGTCGGGGATCTGCTGCCAGAGGGGACCTCTTGCCCCTCCTGTGGGGGTACTGCCTTTGCCAAGGCCGAAGACATAGTGGACGTGTGGTTCGAGTCAGGCGTCTCCTGGGCCGCGGTGTGCGAGCCCAACCCCAGCCTCGGATTCCCGGTGGACCTCTACCTGGAGGGCTCGGACCAGCACCGCGGCTGGTTCCATTCCGCGCTCCTCACCGGAGTGACGGGCCGCGACCGTGCGCCCTACAGGGCCGTCTTGACCCACGGCTTCGTGGTGGACCAGGATGGCAAGCCCTACTCGAAGAGCCTGGGCAACTACGAGCCCCCGGAGAAGATCCTGAAGGCCCATGGCGCCGAGATCTTCCGGCTGTGGGTCGCTTCCGAGGACTACCGGAACGACATCCGCATCTCGCCCGAGATTCTGAAACGCCTCACCGAGAGCTATCGTCGGATCCGGAACACTGCGAGGTTTCTCCTCGGGGCGCTCTTCGACTTCGATCCGGCCAAAGACCTCGTTCCCCTCGAGGACCGGCCCGAGGTGGACAGGTGGGCAATGGGGCGGCTGGAGGCCCTCTCGAACCGGCTGCGGAAGGCATACGACGACTACGAGTTTCACAAGGTCTTCCACGGCCTGCTGGAGTTCGCCTCGGTAGATCTGTCCGCCCTCTACCTGGACATCTTGAAGGACCGCCTCTACTGCGATTCACCGAGGGGACCCTCCCGGCGAGCGGCTCAGAGCACGGTTTTCGAGATCCTGAGATCCTACCTTTCCTTCATGGCGCCCGTCCTCGCTTTCACCGCAGACGAGGTATGGGAGCAGCTGGTCAAGCTCCCGGGCGACCCTGAGAGCGTGCACTTGCTGCTGCTGCCGGAGCCTTGTCCCGCCCGCCTGGACGAGGCGCTCAACCGTCGCTTCGAGATCATTCTCGAGGCCCGTACGGTAGCCACCAAGGAGCTGGAGGCCTTCCGCGCCCAGAAGCATCACTCCCTGGACGCCTATTTGGTCCTGGGGGTGCCTAAGGAGCACTGGGGAGTGCTCTCCGGTTGCGCCGCCGACCTCCACGACTACCTGATCGTGTCCTCCGTGAGGCTCGAGCCGGTGGAGGGCGACTCCTTCACCCTCAAGGTCGAGGAGCATGGCGGGGCCAAGTGTCCCCGCTGCTGGAAGCGGACGGGCGAGGTCGAGACGCTTGGCGAGTGGACCGGCCTCTGCCCGCGGTGCGCCGCCGCGCTCAGGGAGATGGGGTACTAGCGGAACCGACCGGGTGCGAGACTGGTCCCGGGCGAAGGAGAGGATCAAGTGCAGCTCAAGGTGAAGCTCCTCATAGTGGCCTCCGCGGGGCTGTTGACCCTGGCCGCCGACCAGGCCACCAAGGTGTGGGCAAGGGGCGCCCTGCTCGGACCCGGCGAGGTCCAGCTCGTGGAGGGAGCGGAGGGGAAGAAGGCATCGATCCAGGTGATCGGCTCGCAGCCCGGCGTGGAGTTCAGGCTCTCCTTCAACAAGGGCTCTGCCTTCGGTCTCTTCAGCGGCACCTCTGGGGCGAGGGTGTTTCTGAGCATCATCGGTATCCTGGCCCTGGGGCTCATCTTCTATCTCTTGAAGCGTCCCGAGTCGGACTCCAAGGTCTTCGTCTATGCCTTGGGGTTCGTGGCCGGAGGCGCCGTTGGCAACCTGGTGGATCGCATCGCCTTCGGTGAGGTGACCGACTTCATCTGGATGTGGATTACGCCGAGCATCCGCCTGGTGTGGCCCTGGCCAGCCTTCAACATCGCCGACATCGGTCTCGTGGTTGGGGTGTTGCTCATGATCCCCGCCATGCTGTTCCAGAGGGTGTCCCACGAGGAGAAGGAGCCCCCCAAGGAGGACGATGGTGGTTCCAAGGCCAAGTCCGATGGGGACGAGGACGGTGAGGACGATGAGGACGACGAGGAATTAGACGACGACATCGAGGGCGACGAAGGAGAGTACGGCGAAGGGGACGAGGGCGGCGATGAACCCGACGGGGGCGGGGGCGAGCGGGACAGGGAGCCACGGCCGAGGGGTGAGACGGCTGCGCAATCCAGGCAAGGCTCCGGACAGGGCAGGCGTGGGAAGGGCAGGGGGGGCGCCCAGCGGAGAAGGGGCCGCGGGGGCAGGTAACCTCTGAGACGCTAGCGGCGGTAGGGAAGGGGGAGGGCTCTTCGGAGGGCGCGGGGCAGGGCCACGGTCCAGGGCACCCGGGCCGCCTCGTCCGCGTCGGCCTGGGCCTCGAGGCCGTGCAGGGCCTCCATCACGCGGTCGATCACGAGCCTGCTCGTCTCCTTGGAGGAGGGCAGGGCGAACAGGTCGCTCATGTCGATGGGGCTTCCCACGTACACGTCGATCCGTTTCCAGAACCTGGGGAAGCTGGTCCCTATGGGGAGCACCTTGTGCATTCCTCGGTGGTAAACTGGCACCACCTTGCAGCGCGTGTCGTGGATCAGCTTGCCGGTTCCCGGCCTCCCCTCGCGCAGCTTGCCGTCGCGGCTGCGGGTCCCCTCGGGAAAGATGAGCATCTGTCCCTTGGGCAGGGTCTGGGACATCACGGAGAGGGCGTCGAAGTCCTTCACCCCACGGCGCACCGGGATGCAGCGCCAGCGGGCCGAGAACCACCCGATCACCGGGTTGCGGAAGAAGTTCTCGCTGGCCGCGGGGTGATAGGGCAGAACGCGCGGGAGCAGCCAGCCCCAGGGCCAGGATGACAGGTGGCCCAGCATGTAGCTGTCGATCATGGTCCTGTGGTTCGCGCAGATGAGGGTGTTTCTTGCCAGGCCGAAGTTGCTCCGGTTGTGTACGCGGGTCCTGTTCAGCACTCGGAAGAGGATGAACGCGATGCCCGAGGTAAGGTTGGTGAGCAGGTAGCCCGAGAGGAAGTTGAGCCCGTCGCCCAGGGCCCTTCCGAGGCTCCTCGCCAGGCTTCGTCGGCGCGGGATGGCGTCGCTCTCTCGTGGGGCTTCGTAGATGACCTCGCCCTGGGACGAAGCTGGTTCGCACTGGGCGGGCATGACGGTCGCTTGGGGCATCGGGGCCTTGGGCAGGGGCTTGAGGTCTCGGAGGTTGAATTCGGGTTGGGCCATGGATACTCTCGTTCCTTCCGGGCTGGCGTCCCTGTCTCTTTGGATGTCGCCGCCAGGCCTGGCCTATCAACTTTCATGCCAGGAGTCCGGATGCCCTCTGCATGCTCGAACATGCTGATATTATTGTCTTGTTGTCGATCTTTGCTGCTCACGGTTTTAGGGCGGGTGCGTAATGGATTACCCTTGCACAGCGCGGGCGCGTAGCAGACCGCGCAGTTCATCAAGGTGGTCCGACCAATGGGACGGCATTGGTCCGACCAACGGCGCCGGAGTGCGATGAGTCCTACGCAGCCCAGATTCGGCAAGGAGATGGTGGTTGCCCTCCTTCTGCTCGCTCTCGGGGCGCTCCTGCGGTTCGGAGGCCTCGGGCTTCATGGCCTCTGGCTCGACGAGGCAACTACCCTGCAGTTCGTCTCTCACGACGCGCGGGGATGCCTCCACGCCGAGGTCAACAACCCACCGCTGCACAGGATGCTCCTCTGGGGTTGGGTGAGGCTGGTGGGCCCGGAGTCCGATGCGCTCGTGCGCCTTCCGGACGCCATCCTCGGCCTGCTGGCTTGCCTCGTGTCCTGGCGCCTGGCCATGCGGGTGCTCCCCCCGAAGGCGGCGCTCATCGCCCTCGGGCTCCTCGCGCTGAATCCATACCAGGTGCTCCTCTCCCAGGAGGTCAGGCCTTACAGCCTGCTCCTGCTGCTCTCCTCCCTCGGGTTTTTGCTGCATCTTCGCACCCTGGTGGGTGACAGGAGGATCGCCAGTAGCGTCGCCTTGCTCCTGGTGCTGGTCGCCGGCCTGCACAGCCACTACCAGTTTGCGTGGGTGGCCCTCGCCGTCGGCCTCCACCGGCTATGGTTCCTCGCAAGGAGCTGGCGTGCCGGCGCCAAGGGGCTGGGCGCGCCGAGAGTAGGGTCCGAGGCCCTGCGCCTTCTCTGGCCCCTGGCGGGCGCGGTCCTCCTCTTCTCGCCCTGGCTATGGACGGCCCTCTCCGGCCTGTCGTCTCAGCACCGTGGCTACACCACGGATCTGCTGGGCCGTGTGGTGTCTCTGCCCTTCATGCTCCTTTTGGGAGAGTCGGGCGTGGTGCGGCAGTACCCCGAGACCCACGGCCAGGCCGCCCTTGGACAGCTGTGGATCGTCATGCCCTTCGCGCTCTGCATTGCGCCGCTGCTGGTGCTCGGCACGAGGAGCCTCTGGCGCTTCGGAGGCGAGGCCCGCTTCCTGCTGATGGCGGCTGTCGGGCCCGTTGTGGGTCTGTCCCTCCTCTTCCACTGGCTGCCCCTTTTCACTGCCCGCTACCTTTCCTTTCTCAGCCCCGTGCTCTGCGTCCTCCTGGCCGCGAGCGTCACGGCTCACGGGGAGCGTCGTGCAGGGCGTTGGACCGGGCGCTTGACCGGCTTGGCCCCGAGGGCCGCGCTGGTCGTCCTTTTCACCCTCCAGGTGGTCTCCCTTGGCCGCTATCACCTGGATCCGCGGTTCGGTCGCGAGGACTGGCGCGGAGCGGCGAGCTGGGTGAAGGCCCGCGAGCGGCAGGGCGATTTGCTCCTCTTCGATCATGGCTACGTGCAGATCCCCTTCGACCGGTACCACCATGGCCCGGCCAGCAGGTGGGGTGTGCCTGGGGACGCCCCACGAAGGCGCGCCCTGTTTGCAGAGCTCAGAGCTGCGCCGCCCGCTCGCGTGTTCCTCCTGCTCTCCCACAACTGGGACAGGGGCCGCGAGACCTTCGATGTGCTCAGCGAGGTCATGTGCCTGCAGGAATCGAGGATCTTCAGGCGCTCCAACGGCATCGAGGCGCACCTCTTCGAGCGCTGTCCTGGGCGAGCCAGGTGAGGTGGAGGCTGGTCCTCGGCTCGGATCGCGGTTTGTGCTAGGATCATCGCCTTCCGAAGGGAGTGGAAGGAGACGGGCCATGAAGTCCAGCGGTTGTCTGCTTGTGTGCATGTGTCTCGTGCCGATAGGGGCGATGCAGGGCTGTGGTGGGAGATCTACGGGCGGCTCGCTCGACACGGGGATCGACGCGGTGTCATCGGACGGCCAGGTGACCACGGACGCATCCACCCTGCCGGACGCCGCGCCACCCGACGCCGCGGTGAACCAGCCAGTGGGGGCGCCCTGTCAGGCGCCCGCGGAGTGCGCGGGCAACTGGTGCATGACCGAGCTACAGGGGTGGCCGGATGGGTACTGCACCCAGGTGGGTTGCAGCCTGGCTGCACCGGACACGAGCTGTGTCCCCTACGGAGGCGACGGCTTCTGCGTGGACGCCGGCGAGCCAGGCCAGCCCCAAGGCGTCTGCTTCGATCGCTGCGTGCTTGCTCAGGGAGACGGTGATTGTCGAGAAGGCTACGAGTGTGTGGACATCAGGCTGGGCACAGGGCATGGCCTCTGTTTGCCCATGCCTGTATGTGGCAATGGCCGCGTGGAGAGGGGTGAGGAGTGCGAACCACCTGGTATTGGCAACTGTGGCGAGGACTGCATTGGGCTCGGCACCTCGCCTGTTGGAGCCCCCTGCGCCTCTGCCGCTGACTGCGCCGGGGACGGGTGCATCGCTGAGAGCCAGGGTTGGCCGGAAGGCTACTGCACGCAGCTCGATTGCGACATCGAGGATCCGGCAACGTCATGTGAGCCCTACGGAGGCGATGGGCTCTGCATCGACGTGGGCGAGCAGGGCTCGCCCTACGGGATTTGCTTCGACCGCTGCAGCCTCGCCGCCGGGGACGCGGACTGCCGGAGCGGGTATCAGTGCAGGGCCCTGAGGGACGGGACCGGCTCTGGCCTGTGCTACCCCGCTCCAGTCTGCGGAAACGGCGTCCTGGAGTGGGGCGAGGAGTGCGAGCCACCGAGCGCTGGAAACTGCGACGCGAGCTGCCAGGGGCTGGGCACGGCGCCCGTGGGCGACCCCTGCGCTTCGGCCGCGGACTGCGCGGGCGATTGGTGCATCAGCGCAGCGGACGGCTGGCCACTCGGCTACTGCACGGCTCTGGACTGTGACCTCTCGAGCCCCTTGACTAGCTGCGTTGCGGCTGGGGGCGACGGTTACTGTCTGGACATGGGGTCCGTGGCCGAGCCCTTCGGCATTTGCTTCGACTCCTGCGATCCCGACCTGGGCGACGCAGACTGCCGCGCTGCCTACGAGTGCGTGGCTTTGAGGGACGGATCTGGCTTGGGGCTCTGCTTTCCCGAGCCGGTCTGCGGCAACGGCGTGGTGGAGCGGGGCGAGGAGTGCGAGCCCCCAGGGGTGGGTAACTGCGATGGCAGCTGCCAGGGCCTCGGAGCCGCGCCGGTTGGCGACCCCTGCGCGTCGGCGGCGGACTGCGCTGGCAACTGGTGCATCGAGAGCGCCAGCGGTTGGCCGGGAGGCTACTGCACGGCCTACGACTGCGAACTGGCAGCTCCCGAGACGAGCTGCTCGCCGGCAGGCGGCGACGGCTACTGTCTGAACGTGGGTGACGCGGGCAGCGAGTACGGGATGTGCTTCGATACCTGCGATCCCGATCAGGGAAACACCGATTGCAGGCTGGGTTACGAGTGCGTGGATCTGCGCCCACAGACGGGCCACGGGCTCTGTTTTCCCGAGCCCGTCTGCGGCAACGGCGTGGTGGAGCGGGGCGAGGAGTGCGAGCCTCCAGGGGTGGGCAACTGCGATGGGAGCTGCCAGGGCTTGGGCACCGCGCCCGTGGGCGACCCGTGCAGCACCGCGGCGGACTGCGACGGAAACTGGTGCATCGCCGAGTCCGACGGCTGGCCGCTCGGCTACTGCACGCACTACGGGTGCGACACGGCGCAACCCATGTCTGCCTGCTCAGGCATCGCCGGGGATGCCCGCTGCGTCAACGTGGGGACCGAGCAGGAGCCTTTCGGCCTGTGTCTCGACGCATGCACGCCACTGCTCGACCCTTGCCGCGCGGGTTACCGCTGCCAGCTCGCGGGCACAGGGCTGTTCGTGTGTGTGCCCGAGTAGGCAGAGTGTCTCGTCCCCAAGACTTCTTTGCGCCCCTACCCAAGGAGATCAGCCAAGGCTGAGGAGCTCAGGGCGCTTCGTCGGCGCCGATGTCGGGGCGGGTGCCCGCTGGCTGGGGCCTGTTCTCGCCGTCCCGGTCCGTCGCCACCCATATGCCCGGGTCTCCAGTCCCGAGGCAAGGGGAGCCGGGCGCGAGCCGGTAGTCAACATGATCCACAAAGGCGGGATCGCCGGTGATGTTGCCGTGGATCGTGCTGACGCTGCCGGTGCCGATGAAACAGTAGAGGGGCTCGAAGCCGTCCGACAGGTCTGCCCTGGGTGGGTTGACCGGGTTAGAAAGCAGGTTGCTGTTGAGCGCTACCTCGAAGCAGTTTGTCAGGGTCGTGTTGCAGAAGACTCCAGGGTTGTGCCCAGGCTCGGAGGTCTGATTGTCGGCGATGGTGTTGTGCAGAAGAACAAGGGTGCCAGCGGTGTCCTTGATGAATACTGCGCCGACCGTTCCGATGATGTCTCCATTATTGACGATGAGGTTGTTGCTGATCATCCCCGTACACTTGTCGATTTGGACGCCACCGCCAGGGTTCAGCTCGATGCGGTTGGCGTCGAGGTCCAGCGCGGAGCTCGTGAGGTCGAGGCCTACGAGATTATCGTGTATGTGGTTCTTGTAGAGGGTGGCGGAACCCCCGCTCAGTGACAGGCCGGTCGTCACGTTGCCAAATATCTCGTTCTCGATCAGCGTGGAGGTGCACCCGTTTAGAACCAGCCCCTTGTCTGCGTTTCCCGAGACCGTGCACCCGCGCATGGTGAGAAGAGGGGGACCCTCCGCGGTGTTGCAAAAGAGCCCCGCGCGGGTCGAGTGAGCGCCGGTGATCTCGAGCCCTTCGAGGACGACGTCGGCCGCGTCGGTCTGGATCTGGTTGGTCACCCAGACAGTCGGCGACTGGGTAGCCCCGGCTGCATCCACGATCACGTCGCCTCCGGCACCGACTATCCAGGACTGATCGGTGACGGTGAACGGTGAGTAGGTCCCGTTCGCCACATGGACCACCCTCCTGCCGGTCCATGAAGTGTTCAGGGCTTGGGAGATCTCGCAGAAGGGAGCCGCCCTCGAGCCCGTGGCTCCGGCGCAGGTGGCGCTGGCGTCAACGTAGAGGATCTGGGCCTCCGGAAGACAGGCGCCCTCGTCGCAGATCCCGCCGAAGAGTTCGCACTCGCCGTGGGTCTCGCAGGGGCGGCAGGCATGGGAGGCGGAGTCGCACACCGCCTTCTCCGCCTGGAGGCAATGCGCCGAGGTGGAGCACTCCGCGCAAGAGCTCCCCATGCACCAGGGTCGTCCGACAGCGAGATCGATGCACTCCTCGTCTCTCTGGCAGCCTCGGCACTCCAGGGAGGTGGCGTCGCAGATGGGGCTGGACTCCGCGCAGTGAAGCACGGAGTCATGGCACTCGACGCAGGAGGTCCCGTCGCACCAGGGCCTGCCAATTCCAAGGGAGGCGCACTCCTGGTCCTGCGCGCAGCTCCTGCACTCAAGGGAGGTGGCGTCGCAGATCGGGGTGGGGTTGTCGCAGTCGTCTTGAACACAGCCGGTCGAGGCGTCGAGCCCAGCGTCGGCGGCAGCGTCCCCGCCGTCCAGCCCGCCGGAATCTTGCGGCACCCTCGCCTCGCAGCGTTTCCGATCCAGGTTGCAGCGTTGGTCCTCGGCGCAGTCGGCGTCTTCCTCGCAGTAGGGCTTGAGGCAGCCGGCAGAGAGGGAGAGGATGCTGCCCAGGAGCCCTGCCCATTGGGCGAGCCGCCAGCCATGGCTGGGGATGATCCGGGTGTGGTCGGACATTCTAGGCCGCTCCCTGCCGTTCGCAGTCACGGTCTAGGGTAGTGACATCCCCCAGATCTGTCCAATTCCTGTCTTGCGCCCCATGTTCGAGCAGATTCTGCGAGGGGTAGCCTATTGCAGGTCCTTGCTCTACTTGTTCTTTTTGGGCTTGGAGCGTCGCGGCCCGCTCCTCGCGAATTCCCCGGTGGTGGGTTCCTCGTCGTCCGAGGTCTCCGAGCCTGGCGGCTCCTTTGGGCTCTCCTCTCCGGGGAGAAGGACCGGCCGGAGGAACACCTGGGTTTTTCTGCGATCAAAGTGCGGATCCTTCTTGGTCTCAGCTGGGGATTCGGGCTGGGGGCGCCTCTGCTTCTCGCTCGCATCCTTGGAGCCGGCCTCGGGGCTACCCTGGGGATCGGCCTTTGGGGACGAGGATGGCCGTGCCCGCTTCTGGGTGTTTTCCTCGGAGCTCTCAGGGGGCTCGTCCTCTGGCATGGTTTTGAAGCGACCGGTCTTTCGCAGGTCGAAGTCGTCTGCTTTCATGTGAGCTCCATTGGCCCTGGATCCTAGCCTCCCATGAGGAAATGGCAAGAGACCAACGAGCCTTTCGGGTTTCGTGCGCTCAAATACGCTATTGGCCCTCACAGCTCCGTTGTGGTAGGAGTGATGGGCTTGGTCGGCCTGGCTTCATGGACGGGGGCGGCCGCCAAGGGCCGGGCGGCGCCCATGGTCTGCGCCCCTTCGCCTGTCTTGCCCGGGACTCACCTCCCAGGTCAACCGAGAGTGTCCTAAATGGCAGAAGAGATCCTCGAGCTCACTAACGGCCTCTACCGCTTTCTGGAAGCGACCGAAGACGCCTTGCTTCACGGCAGAGAGCTGGCCAAGGAGGCCAGGCAACACCTCAAGGAGCGGGCAGAGCAGCTCTCGGAGCGATGCAGCGCCGCCTGCCAAGCCCTCTCGGAGAGAGCATCAGCCAGGATGCGAGCTCTTTCTGCGGGCCTTGGGGAGCTGGTGGCGGCCCTGGAGGAGCGGCGGAGCAGGAGCAAGGACCTGCGAGAGCGCTGGAAATCCCTGGGCCGCTCCTACGAGGCCTGGGTGGTCGAGCTGAAGCGGAGCCGCGAGGCCCTTCCCCCCGGAGCCACGCTCCAGACCTTGAAGCCCAGGAACATCTGGCGGAACCTGTTCCATGCCTTCATGGGCGTGGGGTGCGTGCTCGCCTACGAGCTCCTGGTGCCCCGCTGGGGACTCCTGCTTCTCGGGAGCGTAGTGCTGAGCGTCTTCGTCTTCATGGACCTGCTCAGGCGGTTCGCGCCGGCCTGGAACCAACGGTTCGTGGATCTTGCCTTTGGGGCTATCTCCAGGCCGGGAGAGGCCCATCGGATCCCATCGGCCACCTGGTACCTGGCTTCCCTGACCCTCGGCGTGGCTGTGCTGCCGCAGCACGCCATCGAGATCGGAGCCATCGTGCTTGCCCTTGGAGATCCGGCGGCGTCACTTGTGGGAAGAAGGTTCGCCTCCAGAAAGCTGGTGGGGTCGAAGAGCCTCGCTGGCACAATGGCCTTCCTCGTGGCCGGGACATTGGGCGTAGTGATCTTCTCGATCCTCGCCCTGCCTGGGCTCGGGTTTGGGCGGATCCTCGGCCTCGCCGCCTTCACCGCCGCCGTCGGCGCTCTCGTAGAGCTCCTGTCAGGCCCCCTGGACGACAACTTGACGATACCCATGGCGGCAGGCCTTGCCGCCGTGTTATTCCTTTAGCGAGGTGTCCTGGGAGACTGGAGATGAGAAACAATTCCCCACTTGAAGGACACGGCATGTCCAGATTCATACCTGTCTTTGCAGTGCTTTGCGGTTGCAGCAACCTCTCGTATACGCCACCCCGCTGGATGGACCCGAACGCCTCGCAAGCGGGCCGCCCGGTAAAGCCTCACTCGGAGCTGCACCGCGTGTACCGCATGGCCCAGCTGCTGGGCTACCAGGAGATCACCTCCCCCGAGACCCTCAGGCTGAAGGACGGGCGTGAGGCCCGAATGGCTCTCTTGCAGAGAACCCGCTGGACCATGCGCGATCCTGCCCAGTCCACCCTCGGGGATCTGAAGAGACGTTCGGAGTACATGCGCCTCCCCGAGAAAGAGCGCCTGCGCCACATGGAGCGCAGCGACGACTTCATCCAGGTCTGGTGGTTCCCCGCTGGGAAGGTGACCCTCTCGGTCCTCTCCCTTGCCTCTTTCCTGGTGCCAACGGACAAGCCACACCGGTCGCACCGTGAGCTCGTGCTTCTCGGGCACGATGAGAGGTCGGTCTATTACGCCTATGCTCCAATCCACGAGTGGGTTCGTTTTCAGCAGGTCGAGAGGCTCATCGCCGGCGAGGACCCGAAGAAAGCGGTGCTGAGGGGCCTCGATGTAAAGGATGCCGAGAACCTCACCTCGTTTCTCTGCTCCGATCTCCTGGCGAGCTGGGGCAAGGACGCGCTCCCATCGGTCGAGGAGGCGGTCTCCAAGGCCAAGCCGGAGCGAGGAGCGGCGGTGCGCGCCTTGGGACGCTCGGGAGAAGGGGAGGTCGTGTCCGCCCTGATCAGGTGGGCAGGCTCTTCCGATCCCTTGGTCGCCCAGGCGGCCCGAGCCGCCTTGGTGGAGACTCCTCGTCCCGAAGCCAAGTCACTCTATGTGTCCTGGATCAACTCGGACGCCGGGCTCAGGCCGGTGGAGCCCCTGCTCTGGGCCATCATTGCCACAAAGGCCGAGGTGGGCGCGCCGGTGCTGGCGCGGGTGCTGGCAAACCCGGAGAGCGTGAGGGAGTTTCGAACCGCCTTCACGCTCCTCAGAGAGAGATCTGGAAGGCCTCTGCCCAAGCTCCTGCTGGACGCCGAGGGGGTGGTGCGCCGATCGGGAACTCCGCAGGCGCTCGCCGCCGGAGGGCAGTCCAGGGTGGACGGGGGCGTGATGGTGATGCTGACCGTTGGAGACACCGAGGCCACCGCGGTCGTGGGGCTTTCCCTTGCCTTGACCGAGACCAAGGGAGGGGATCCTGCGGTTGCCCGGGCCGGCGTGACCGTGCTGAAGTCCCTTCCGGCGAAGGCCATGGAGACGGTCGTGAAGCATCTGGCCCGATCCCTGAGGGGCTCAGATCGCTTCCAGGTTCAGAGGGTCGTCAAGGAAGTCCAGGAGGCGGGCGGATCCTAGGGCGAGTGGGCGCCTGGCTCGGTCAGCGCTCGAAGCTCAGCACTACCTCTTCTCCCGGCTTGGCCCTGAAGTACTTGAACTCGGTCTTCTTGTCCTCGGGCAAGAAGATCCCGGCGTTGTTCGTTCCAAGGCCAACCCGCAAGCTACAGGGACAGTTCCGCCCGCTGTCGCGTCCGTTGAGGAATATGCGGTGCAGGCCCGGAGTGCGGCAGCGCAGGGTGACCCTGGTCTGGCCTTTGGCGCCGACTTGGAGAGCTCCCTCCAGCAGCGGGAGAGTCACCTTCTGCGTGAGGCCGCCAAAGCTGGAGGTCTTGGCGACGAAAGTCTGCACCTGATGCTTCTCCTTGTTGAGCACTAGAAGGAAGGGGCGATCCGTCTTTGCGCGGATGCGGAGCGGCGTCTGGCCAAGGACGCGGCCGCGATAGCTGACCGTCACGCCCTTGGGAGCGGTCACGAGGTTCATTTCACCGGCTCCGGGCTCTCCA
>JAVEWA010000773.1:0-2979 GCA_034004785.1 Polyangia bacterium | reverse complement strand
GCCTCGCAGGAGGGCTTGATCTCCTGCGCTCCGGCCCGCCGCACCACCAGGAACAAACCGGGAGCGATGGCTTCCCGGGCCGAGTTGGACTCGCACACCACGAGGGCCCCCGCGGGGATCCTCTCGATGAGCGCCCGCATTCCCTCCCCGAGGTGCTCGTGCCGGACCCGCAGCCACAGCACCTCCCTGGCGCCCGCCCTCAGCATGCGGGAGGTGTCCTTCACCCCATCGATGGAGCTCTCCCTCGTGATGCTGAAGGGCTCCTCGAGAGAGGTGCAGACCCCGCAGCCCTCGCCCCCACGAGGGCAGACCCCGCCCCGCTCCCTTATGACGGTGACCTTCACCCCGACCACCTGTCGCGCGGGCGCGTGGCGCCTGATGACCTCGCAGGCGAGCTCGGTCTTGCCCACGTTGCGGCCAGCGGCGCCTATCAGGAGGACGTTCGGGCAGGAGATCATCGCATCACGGCTCGGGCGGATGACGCCCGGTGCCGTCCCCGAGGGCTCGTTGGGCCCTGGAGGGGCGCCCTGCCACGGCATTTGTCACAGGGAGGGCCCGAATGCAAGGGGGGAAGCTACTTGGCCGCGGGCTCCTTGGCAGTGGGGGGCTTGAGCAGGACGATGAGCACCGCCGCCACCAGGCAGAGCGCGCCTGAGATGACGAAGGCCTTCATATAGTTCCCGGCCGGATAGGGCATCTCCTTGCCCTTGGCGGGATCGAAGTAGGGCACCTTCTCCACGAGCTCCATGAGCTTGGGCGCCAGCCAGGGGCCGAAGAGCCCCCCCGCGCCGTAGGCCGAGAACATGAAGCCGTAGTTGGCGCCCACGTTCTTGGTCCCGAAGAAGTCGGCGGTCACCGCGGGGTAGAGCGCCAGGAAGCCGCCGAAGCAGAGGCCCACCATGGAGGCGCCCGCCACGAAGAGGGCGTAGGACTTCATCCAGTAGAGGCCGAGCATGGTGACGCCCGACAGCACGAACATCAGGATGAGGGTCGGCTTGCGGCCGAGGCTGTCGGAGATCTTTCCCCAGGCGATACGGCCAACGGCGTTGAACACCGCCACGATGATGACGGCCGTGGCGCCCTTGCCGAGCACCGAAAGCACGGTCTCCTTGGGGATCGCCTCGCCGGCCTTCTTGAGATCCAGGAAGGAGACGGACTGCCAGACGTTCACCACGTTCATGATGACCATGAGCCCGGCGGTGCAAGCGGCGAAGTAGGTGAGCCAGAGCAGCCAGAACTGAATGGTCTTGAGCATCTCCGTCCAGGCGTAGTCGGCCTTTGCAGGGGCCGCGGCGCCGGCCGCGGGGGCGGGCGGGGTCCAGCCCTCGGGCTTGAACCCGGCGGGCGGGTTGTTCATGAGCTGCGCGCCGAGGAGCACCGCCACGAGGAAGATGATGCCGAGGTAGAGGAAGGTCTGCATGACCCCCACCGAGGCCACCAGGCTCTTGGCGATGGGAGTGAACACGAGGCCGCCCGCGCCAAAGCCCGCAACCGCGAGGCCGGTGATCAGGCCGCGCTTGTCCGGGAACCACTTCACGCAGGTGGCGATGGGGCAGACGTAGGCAGCCCCGATGCCGATTCCGCCGATCACGCTGAAGCCCAGCACGAAGACCGCCAGGTTGGGCGCAAAGGAAGCGACGATCAGGCCCGCGCCGAGGAGCACGCCTCCGAGGGAGGCGATGATCCTCGGGCCGAACTTGTCCTGGATCCGGCCGAAGAAGACCATGCTGAGCGCGAAGAAAGCCAGCACGAGCTGGGAGGGGAGCGCGAGATCGGTCGGGCTCCAGGATGGAAACTTGCCAGCGAGGGCGGGCTTGAAAACGCTGTAGATGTATATGGCGCCCAAGCTGATCTGGATGAGCAGGGCGCCGACTACCACGAGCCAGCGATTCTGTACCTTGTCGGCAGGCATGGTCACTCCTCGGTTGGTGTTGAGGCTGGAAAACGTTGACTTTATGCAGGCGGCGCTACCACTTGGGGGGCCTGAATGTCAAGCCGAAATGTTAGCCGGCACTAACATGGGCTGGGGATCCAGGCGCCGGGCCGCCCAGGTAGGTGGCTGCAGGGTCCCTCCTCGAGGCCGGGATGACTTAGTAGCGCTCCGACTCGAAGCCCGCGTTCCTGAGCGTGGTGGTCTTCTCTCCCCAGCAGCCTGGAGTCTGGAGCTCCCCCACGATCTCCCGCCAGCCCTTCTCCTTGGACCTGATCCAGGGGGTCTTGAGGAGCCCGTTGTCAAAGGTGAGGCTCATCTGGATGCGCCTGCGAGAGGCGTTGTTCCGCTTGTACAGGAACTGATAGTGGATGGAGCAGCCCTTGCGCCAGGTCTGGATGTGGCGGTAGTACACATCGCCGCTGCCGCCCCAGCGCTCGAAGCTCACCTTGCCGAGGAACTCCCGGCCCTCCGCTCCGTCCCGGCCGGGCCGGGCCTGGGGCCGGGGCTCGTCCCCCTCCACCTCCAGGCTGGCCCTGGAGAGCGACTTTGCGCGCTTTACCCAGCAACCCTCGGTGCTCACCCGATCCTCTGCCACCTGAGCGCTCGCCTGGCTCGAATCGACCCAGAGCGTGGGCACGCTGGCTGGCCCGGCGTCGAGGGCCAGCAGCAGCCGGACCTTGATGGGAAAGCTCTTCCGACGCTCGTAGTCGAAGCGATACAGGAGGTCGCAGCCCTGCCGCCAGACCTCCAGGGACTTGACCTGCACGTCCCTCCTCGTGTCCCAGGTCTCGAGGCTGAGCTTGCCAAGGGCGGTCTTTCGTCCCTCGGGCGCCCCATGCGCGAGGGAGGGGGCGAGCAGCAGGCCGAGGGTCACAAAGAGGGCTCCTCGCCCCAGTGGGGCCAAGCCCCAAGAGAGCGCTCCAAAGAACCGGCGATTATCTCGGGCGTTCGGGGACAAGGGAATCCACCTCCTAGCGGTTCGCGGGCACGAGGTCCGCGAGGCGCAGCTCCACGTACTCGTTGTCCGCTGCCTTTGTCCAGGCCGC
>JAVEWA010000772.1:0-2980 GCA_034004785.1 Polyangia bacterium | reverse complement strand
CTGGGTAGTCGAGACCCTGCAGGAATCCGCCAGGCCATTCCACCTGAGATCGTCATCGGTCCAGTAGCTGTAGGCCGGGCCAGCCCGGCCGTGGAGCCGCACCCACTGCTCGGCGCTGCAAGGCCGGTAGCCCGAGGCGCAGAGGGTGGCGCGATTGGCGAAGCTCACCAGGCCGGCGCAGCCCACCATGCCCCTTGCGAAGACCTGCTCGGCGGTGCCGTCCGCGCATCCCGAGCAGGCCGGATCCTGGCCGTCCGCAAGGCCGTTGCAGTCGTTGTCCACGCCATCGCCGCAGCTCTCCGTTGCGGCGCAATCAAAGGGCACGTTTCGCAGCAGCCGCCAGAGCTGCCCGTCTGAGCCGAGGGCCCAGACCTCTCGCGGGGTCGCCCGGATGCCTCTGACATTCGAGGTGAAGGGTGCCCGGACAGGGCTCCACAGAGTCCCACCGAACCGCATGATCCATCCTCCCACCCCACCGACCCACACATCCGAGGCGCCGGTTCCGTGAATGGCTCTCAGATCCATGTTCACCGGCGATACGTGAGCGGTCCAGGTCAGCCCATCGAACCTGAGCAGCGCGCCCGACTCTCCCACGGCCCACAGGTCGTCCGCGGCAGCGCCCCAGATACCGCGGATCATTCGCTGAAGCGGGTTCGGCTCCACGATCCAACTGGCGCCATCGAAGCGGATAAGCGACGGAACGTATGGGGTCGAGCTCACGTTGTAGCTCGCCGCAAGGGGACGGCCCAGGGGGTCCACGAAGAGCGCCGTCACACTGTGCTCCTCGGCGGCAAAGGGCACGGCCGTCAGGGAGAGGCCGTCGTAGTGGGCCATCTGGGTTCCCTGGCCGGCGACCCAGAAATCGTCCGGCTCGCGACCGTCCAGCACGGCGACCCCAAGGGGGATCGGGCTCGGAACCGCGACCAAGCCCGAGGCGTCCCAGTGCTCGAGGCTGTTGAGAGCCGTGGCCCAGACCTCACCAGGAACCGAAGACCAGAGGCTCGCAAAACGGTAGATCGGGCCGATGAGGGTCCACGCTGCGCCATCGAAGCGCCACAGCTCTGGCGTGGTCTCCTCACCGGCCTTTGCGAAGAGGCCTCCCTGGGGGTCGCTGGTGAAGGACAGGATCGGCTCGGAAGCGGGCTGTTGGTGCCAGCCTCTGCCGTGGAAGCGGATCACCTGGCCATCGTTCCCCACGGCCCAGACCTGGCCGTGTCCGGACGCGTGAAGATCCCGCATGCCGGCGAGCCCTGCGGGAAGCGGATGCTCGAGGATCTGTCGTCCATCGAAGTGCAGCATGCGGGGGTTATACTCTCCGGCCACCATCCAGACGTCGTCCGGCCCCGTCCCCCAGACGCCCTTGATGTCGGTCGAGATGCCGCTAGGCACCTGCCGCCAGGTCAGGCCGTCCCAGTGTATGATCTTGCCGGAGGAGCCCACGGCCCACAGATCCGTCGGGCCGCTGGCGTAGAGCGCATTGAAGCTTGCGTAGGCGGGGAGCTGCACCGCCGCCCAGGCCGTGCCGTTCCAGCGCCAGGCCTGATCTCCCACACCCACGGCCCAGGCCTCGGTAGGACCGAGCACGGCGAGGGCGTTCATGCTCGTGGACGCCGCGGCGTGCTCGGTCCACAAAGCCCCGTCGAAGTGCAAGAACGGCCCCTGGTGTACAGCCACCCAGACGTCGTCAGGAGCGCTGCCCGACACGGCGGTGAGATCCGCCGAGGTGGGAGGCGGCGTCAGTTGAGACCAGGCCTGCCCGTCCCAGTGGAGGAGAGTGCCCCCATCGCCCACGGCCCAGACGTCGTCCGGCGCGCTGCCCCAGACGTCCTTGAGCCAGGCGGTTACAGGGCTGCTCAGGGCGCGCCAGGCTACTCCGTCGAACTGATGGATGGCGCCTCCCACGCCCACCGCCACGCCGAAGCCGCTCTCGTGAGTCCACAAGGCGTCCAGCCGGTAGGTGTAGTCCCCGGGCACGGTTCGCCAGCCGAGCAGGGTGCAGCCCCCGAAGTCCGGCAGGCAGAGGTACGAGCAGCCGAGGGCGCCGCCATCGAAGCCATAGTCCAGGCAGGTCTCCCCAGCGGGAGGCGCGCCGTCGCAGCGCTCCTCGGGATGATCCAGCAGCCCATTGCCGCAGGGCACGCGGCAATCCGGCGAGCAGCCGTCGCCCGGCACGAAGTTCCCGTCGTCGCAGACCTCTCCCAGCTCGGCGTCCACCACGCCGTTGCCGCAGTACTCCACGCCGCAGTCGGGGGAGCAGCCGTCCCCGGGCTCGAGGTTGCCGTCGTCGCAGGTCTCGCCCTGCTCCGTATCGACGATGCCGTCGCCGCAGGCAGGCAGCTCGCAGCTAGGCCTGCACGTGTTGGGCACACTCGCGTTGAAGGCGCCCTCGTCGCAGGCCTCCCCAGTGTCCACGACCCCATCACCGCACCGGGCGAGCCGGCAGTCGGTGCGGCAGGCGTCGGGCACGCTGTCCGAGTTCGCCGAGCCCTCGTCGCACTCTTCGATGCCCTCCGTGCGCCCGTCGCCGCAGGTGGCGGCATTGCCGTTCGAGTTCGAGTTCGTGTTGTTGTTACCGGCCGAGTCGTCGTCTCCGCAGCCGGCCTGCACGAGGAAGAGAGCCAGCAAGCCCGCCGAAAGACGCCGCCCGAGGGGGCAGGATGTTTGGAATCGCTCTGGGTTCATGAGAGACCTTCCCAGGGGCCTTTGGGCCTTCTGACGGTTATGCCAGACCAAGCCGCCGTAGCAAACCATGAAGGGGAGAGGGGTGCAGATCCTCGAAGGTGCCCGCACCTCGAGCCGGGCCCGAGGAATTCCCGAGAGTTCCAGCCAAGGGCCGCGCCAGAAGCGCCTTTTCCGGGCTCCTCGTCATCCTCGAGACGACACGAGTGTTAGTTGGATAGGTGGGGGGCTTCCGTGTACGCTGGCTTGGGGAACACAAATTCGTCAAGCCAAAGACCCCATCGTTGATCCTGCCCAGCCC
>JAVEWA010000115.1:0-13772 GCA_034004785.1 Polyangia bacterium | reverse complement strand
GCGACCCTCCATGTATTGTGTGGAGCCAGTCCGGATAGGCTGGCTCGTGTGTGGCAGCGAGCTTATTCTTGCCTGCGAACGGTGGGTTGCCCACGAAGGCGTCCATGAAGGCGGCGTGGTTGAGGGCGCCCTTCTCCAACGGGTCGGGGCGCTCCAGGTAGAAGATCTCGGGGTACTCGACCATCCAGTGAAAGGGCGGGAGGCGCGCTCGGAGCTCGTCCCGGAGGGCCACGAGGTCGTCCGGGGCGGGGCCGCCCTCGGCGAGCCAGGTGAGGACGCGGTCCAGGCGACGCTGGCGCTCGGCCTCGCGGGCCTTGTCCTTGGTCTCGGCGAAGTAGGCGCCCACGATGAGGTCGCCGATGAGGCGCACGCGCTCGAGGGCATCCTCGGCGTCGAAAAGGAGGCGCTCCTTCTCGCGCTGGACCACGGGGCCGAGCTGGTGGGCGAGATCGACGATCTGCTGGCGGAGGGCGATGGCCTCGTCCAGGGCGGCCTCGAGCTCCTTGCGGCAGAGCTCGAGCTGCTGGCCGGGCTTGGCGGGGACCCAGTGGAAGGACTTGATCTGGTCGAAAGAGAGGCCGACCAGGGAGTCCCCGTGACGGAGCGAGTGGTCGAGGAAGGTGAAGGGGAGGTCGCGGGCCAGGGTGACCAGCCAGAGGGAGAGCTTGGCCAGGGTGACGGCGGAGGCGTTCTTGTCCACGCCGTAGAGGCAGCGCTGGGCCACGAGGCGGCGGGCGTGCATCACGGGGTCGCCGTGGCCGAGGGAGGCGGCGACCTGCTCGAGCTTGCCCTCCCGGGTCCAGGCCGCGACCAGGTGGTCGGCGAGGTAGCGGCAGGCCTCGACGAGGAAGGCGCCCGAGCCCATGGCGGGGTCGCAGATCTTGAGGTCGAGGATGCGCTCGGAGGGGGGGGCGTCTCCCATGGTGGCGAGCAGCGGCTCGAGGGTGCGGGCCACGATGGGGGCGGAGAGGGAGCGCGGCGTGTAGTGG
This sequence comes from Polyangia bacterium, assembly GCA_034004785.1. GTDB lineage: Bacteria > Myxococcota_A > Polyangia > HGW-17 > JAJRWW01 > JAVEWA01. The sequence continues at coordinate 12,783 of JAVEWA010000115.1, read as the reverse complement.
GAGCTCGTGCGGCGGCGCTCCTCGCCGGGCTGCACGACGAGGCGGCCGGCCTGGGCGAGGGCGAGGGAGCGGTCCTTCTTCCGGCCGGCGACGCTCAGCTCCGAGAGGGCCTCGTAGATCACGGCTGTCGGGTCGGCTGCCTTCTCCGCCTGACGCGCGGTCTTGGCCAGGCTGTCGGCCTGGGTCGCGGAGAGGCCGGCGGTCTCCTTGAGCCACCCGGCGCGCTGGGAGGCGGGGAGGTCGAGGAGCTCCTCGGCGGTGACCCAGACGCGGTTCGGACGCAGGCACACGGCGGGGGCGGGGACCCGGATGACGTGGTAGCCCATCAGGGCCTCGTACACGGAGCCTATCTGCTCCACGTCCAGGGTGCGGTAGGAGAGGCGCTGGCCCTGGAAGACGAGGAGCTTCTCGAGGACCCCGAAGACGGTGAGGTCGTCCAGGGTGGGGACGTGGACAGCGGCGCGATCCTCGGCCTGGGTGATGGGGGCGCCGCCCACGGGGCCCCAGCCTTCCAGGAAGGGGAAGCGCTGGGGGTTGAAGAGATCGCCGCGGCGCGGGGGCATGGAGAGGCCGCCCGCGGAGGGGTCGCCGTGGTCCACGCCGAGGTAGATGGCGCGGAAGAGGGCGACCAGGCGGCTCCAGGCGCCGAACCGGCGGGACATGGAGTCGGGGAAGGCGCCGTGATCCTCCTGGAGCTGCTCGTAGAGGCCGAGGGCGCTCATGCCGCGGGCGTAGATGGGGTGATCCACGGGCAGGAGGCTGCGGTCCTCGGCGTAGAGGGTGAAGACGAGGCGGAGCAGGACGGTGAGCAGGCCCTGGTAGAGGTGGTCGTGATCCTGGGCGCCCAGGCCGTCCTCGTCGCGGGCGAGGGCGTCGTCGAGCAGGTGGCGGCCGTCCCGCTCCGCGGCGGCCTCGAAGCCCGCGAGGAGGATCTGGAGGGCCTCGAACACCTGGTCCGCGAGGTCGCTCGTGACGTTGGCCTGCCGCTTGCGGCTCTCGCGGAGCAGGGCGGGAAGGGAGCGCTCCTCGGCCACGCCGAAGAACCGGGTGGCCGAGAGGAGCATGATGAAGGCGTCCAGGATGGGCCGGCCGCCCACGGTGGCCATGTCGGTCACCCGGAAGGTGAGCCAGCCGCTGGACTCGCCGTGGGGCGCGTAGAGGAGCCTGACCTCGGTGCGGTTGGTCAGGATGCCGATGGGCACCCGGCAGTGGCGAAGCAGGCGGTCCAGCTTGGCGGTGGGCGGGTACTCCCAGGCGCCGGTCTGGGTCTCGGGCTTGTCCAGATCGAGGCCGGCGGGGAGGTCCCAGATGAGCGCGTCGTACCGCGCCCCGGCGCGGCTGGCCGGGGTGCTGTCGTCAGTGGGGCCGGTGTCGCTGACGCCGTTCGTCTCGGAGGGGGGGGTGGCTGAGGCGTCGAGCTTGCGCAGGCCCAGGGTGGGTCGCAGGGTCTGGCCGCCCTCGTGGACGTAGAGCGCCAGGTCCTCGGGGAGCGCGTCCCCGGCGTCGAAGAGAGCCGGGGTGAGCTCCAGCAGGCCATCCAGGAGCTCGCCGAGGTCCCGGACGGCCAGGGTGACCTCCTCCTCTGGGCTGTCGGCCAGGTCGGGGCAGACGGGGCGCTCCAAACGTTCCGGGGTGCCCGCGGCGGCCTCCCCGCCGAGGGGGACGAGCAGTTCGAGGAGCTTCTGCTGGGTTGCGGGGGGCTGGCGCTCCATGCACTGGGCGTCCACCAGCACGGGGAGGGAGACGACGAGCCCCTCGATGGGCTGGACCATCCCGAGCCAGGTCTCGTGGAAGTAGACTTCGGCGGTGCTCATCCGCGCACCTCCGGCCAGAGGTAGACGAGGCCCACGGGCTCCAGGCGGCGGAGGGCGACCTCGTAGAGCGCCTCGAGCTGGGGCGGCTCGTGCTCGATCTCGTGGTCGATGCGGGAGAGCCGCTCGCGCCAGTAGGCGAGGTTCTGCTCGAGCTGCTCGCGCTGCTCCTTTTCGGAGTCGGTGAAGTGGAGGGCGAGCTGGTCGGCGCCCTTCATCTCCTTGGAGATGCCCGCCTTCTGGGCCTCCAGGATGCGGCGGAGCGAGGCGGCCTCCTCCTGGGCGCGGGCGCGGAGCTTGGTCTCGGCGTCGTGGGCGAGGCTGTCGGCCTCCTCCCGGATCTGGGGCCAGAGCTGGGCGAAGACGCTCGGCGTGGCGGCCTGGAGCTTGGCCTGAATGGCAGGGGAGATGCCGTCCAGGGAGGGGGACTCCCGGAGGATCTGTTCGATCATCTCCACGGCCTTGCGGTCCGCGGCCTCGGCGAAGGGGCGAAGCGGGTCGTTCGTGCCCTCGACCCAACGGGCGGCCACGGAGACGAGCTGGTCGTGCAGGCGAGTGGCGCCGGGGCCGAAGAGGGACAGCCGGCCGAAGGCGATGACCCGGATCAGGGCGTCGTGGCGGTTTCGGAGCACCGTGACCCGGGAGAGGTCGTGGGCGCTGTAGCCCTGGGCGCGGAAGCGCGACAGGATGCGCTGGACGAAGGGGTGCTCCAGGTGCAGGTGGACCAGGCGGCTGTTCATCCGCTTGGGGGGGCGGAACACCACGGGCTGGGGCGGCTTCTTGCGCCACTCCCAGATGGGCTCCTGCCGCTCCCGGGGGGGGCGCAGGTAATCCAGGGTCTCTTGCCAGGAGTCCGGCATGGGGGGCAGCTCGTAGGCCTGGTGGTCCGAGTCGTCTTTGTCCACCTTGCCGGCCTGTACCGGGGCGAGCCTGGGCGCGCCGGAGAGCTCCAGGCCCACGTTCACGGCGTCCTGGAGCAGAGTGGGGTCGAAGCTCGTGATCTCCTTGGAGCGGTTCAGGATGGCTCCGGCGGACTCGACCTCCTTGCGCAGCTTGGCCTGGTCGTCGCGCTGGCTCTCGAGCTCCCTTTGCGCGGTCTCGCGCAGGAGCCCGGTCTGCTCGGCCCGGTCGAGGGCTTCGGAGGTGAGGTCGGTGATGCCGGGCTCCATGACCTCGGCCATGCGGTCCATGAGGACCGCCGAGAGGGAGCCGAGCTCGCGCTGGATGGTGTCCACCTTGCGCACGAGCTTCTTGAGCACGAGGTCCTCGGCGCGCTGGGGGTAGGCGAAGTAGTGACACCGGACCTCGGGGGCCGGCTGGAGGGTCCGGTCGATGCGGCCGTTTCGCTGCTCCATGCGGGCCGGATTCCAGGGAATGTCGAAGTGGAAGAGGTCCGCGCAGTGGCCCTGGAGGTTGATACCCTCCCGGGCGGCGTCGGTGGCGATGAGGATTCGCACGGGGTGCTCGTCGGGCGGGCTGTTGAAGGCGCGCTGGACCTCTTCGCGCTGCTCGTCCGACATGCCGCCGTGGAACTGCATGATTCGGTCCTCGTCCTGGTCGGTGCCGCGCAGGGCGGCGCCGAGGATCTGGAGGAGATAGCGTTTGGTGTCGCCGTACTCGGTGAAGACGAGCACCCGGCGGTCGGTCCAGCGGGTGTCGGCGGGCTTGGCCTTGGGGTCGGCCTTGGGGTCGGCGCCGCCCACCTGGGCGGCCGGGCACTGGTGGCGCCGAATCCAGTCCACGAGGGCGAGGACCTTGCCGTCCGGCGCGCCGCGGTACTGGTCGGCCAGGGAGAGCATCTCGGAAAGGAGCTGGCGGGCGCGCCCCTCCGGGGTCTCGAGGAGCCGGGAAGCGGCGATGATCTCCGCGCCGGCGGCTTCTTCTGCCTGCTCGTCGTCGTCACCGTACTCGTCTTGTTCGCCTCGGAGCTCCGCGGCCCGGGCGGCCATGTGACTGGCCAGGCGGAGCTGGGTCTTGGCCTTGCCTTCGCTCACGGACTTCGCGTGGAGGCGCAGGGTCCGCGAGAACGCCTCGATGCTGCTGAGCAGGCGCTTCTGGAGGTTGATGAAAACGAGCCGGCCCTGGCCCTTGGTGGGGGCCATGAGGCTGGTGTACTCGCCGAGGAGCCGAGAGAGCCGGAGCTCGGCGGGCTCGCCCTCGCCGATGGTGGTGGCGTCGCCCTGGGGCGCGTCGTCGCCTTGGGGCGTGGCGTCGGTGGCCAGGGACTGGGTGGCCCGCCAGGTGGTGCCTGTGCTCGTGATGGCCACCTCGACGATCTTCCGCTCGGGGTAGTCCCCCACGTCCATGCGCCGCAGGTCCTCCTTGAGGCGGCGGACCATCACCGCCTCGAGCTCGGCCGGGCCGGAGATGGGCACGCCGCGGGTGAACCGCTGGCGGTCCAGGATCTCCAGGAGGGCGGAGAAGCTGTTGGAGTGGCCGTTGTGCGGCGTGGCCGAGAGGAACAGGCGGTTCTCGAAGCGGGGCGCAATGTCCCGGATGACCCGCGTGAGGCGGGAGTCGATGGCGTACTTCGAGGCCGAGGCCGGCGCGGCGACGTGGGCCTCGTCGAGGATCAAGAGGCTCTTTCGGGCGCGCTCTCCGATGTGCTGGAGCAGGGGGTCGCGGTACTCGGGGCGCCGCAAGGTCTGGTGCGAGATGATGAACCGCGAGTGCGTGCTCCAGGGGTTCACGCCGAAGCCGCGCTCGCGGCGGCGGCGGCCGATGAAGGCGCGGTTGTAGATCTCGAACTGGAGGCCGAACTTCTTGCTCATCTCCTCGCGCCACTGGAGGCAGACCGACGCCGGGCAGACAATGAGCACGAAGCTCACCCGCTGGCGGAGCTGGAGCTCCTGGAGGACGAGGCCGGCCTCGATGGTCTTTCCGAGGCCGGTGTCGTCGGCGATGAAGAGGTTGGCACGGGGGAGCTTGAGGGCCTTCTGGAGCGGCGTGAGCTGGTGGGAAAGGAGCTGGATTCCGGCGCGGAAGGGCGCCTGGAAAAGCTCCGCGTCGGTGGCTGTCACGCTATGCCACTTCAAGGCGTGGAGGTAGGCGCCGAAGTGGCGCGGCTGGTCAATGCCGGCCACGTCTCCGATCCCCTGGGTCTCGGGCTGGAGGACCTTGGCCCCCAGCTCCATCTCCCACAGCACGTCAAGGCTTCGACCTTGGTTGTCATCGTCCAGGCACACGAGCCTCACCGCGGTGGCGTGCCGAGGCTCGGGCGGGGGCGTGACCTCCTCCACCAGCCACTGGCGGTGGCGAACCTGCACAATGTCCCCCGGGGTGGGTGCGTACCGCGGGATCTCGTCCACAGCGAAGAGGATCTCCGGCGGCTCGGCCTCCTCGCCGTGGGCTTCGATGAGCCGCCCGGCCAGGAGCGGACGCGCCCGACCGCTGTCGTCCAGACCGTGGGCGCGACAGGCCGACTTGAGCTCGTCACGACCCAGGGAGCGCAGCAGATTCTGGAAGCGCACCTGGCCGGATTTGACCATGGCCTCGACCAACTCGTCCTTCTTGCCTTCCACGGGCAGGACGAGCCCGAGCTGACGCCCGAGGTCCTCGAGCCGGGCCTTGGTGAGCACAGAAAGGACGGACTGATTGGTTGGAGGTGCCAGTGTCACTTGGATGGCTCCTTCGGATGGCGCGAACGGGAGCTGCGGTTCCCATGAAGAATGTGGTGCATCTGGTAGGGGGCGTCGCGTGGCCGCTGGGATCACGCGCCCGCGGCGTGCCTGGGGCTCTTCAGGGGCGCGCCCGGGGCGGCGCACTGGTAGTGCGGTACCAGCGTGGTGGGAGGCGAACAGGGCTCGCAGGCGCTCGGCGACTTCTTGTCGTGGCGAGCTCCGGCCGGTCTCCCAGAAAGAGACGGTCGGGGAGGAAACACCGACCTGCTCGGCGAGCTGACTCTGGGTGAGCCCTACGCGCTCACGGAATGCGCGCACCTGGGCGGCCCAGGCTGTGTCTGGCTCAGCCGGCTTCGGTGGCGTGGAGGCAGCCTGGCGCGGCCCGCTCGCAACGGGGGTGACGCTCTCGGTCGCTTGCCGGCCAGTGCTGATCCTCTCCACGAGGTCGGCCTTGGCGCGCCCGTGGTCGCTGAGGCCGAGGCCGCGGCACAGCTCCTTCAACTCGTCTCGGGAGAAGGTCTCCAGGATCTCCGCCAGCGAGGCCCGCCTCGACGCCGTGAGGGCCTCCACGAGGTGCTCGTGGACGCGACGGTCCTCCACCTCGACCTCGAAGGTGTCCGCGAGCTCGCGCAGGACATTCCTGTTGAGGTGCTCGAGGATGAGCCGCTTCGTTGCCATCGCTCAGGCCGTGCCTTCCTGCTTCGTTGCTATCCCAATCCGAGGTTTCCCACCGTAGGCCTGCGGTGCGACACCTGCTGTCGCAGCGCCTGGTCATGCACGTTGAAAGCCAATGGGACCCAGTTTGATGACAGTACGTCGCCAGGCGCTGTTTCGCAACCCATTAGAATCAGGACGATTATGCCTGCTCAGAAAGCTGGGCGGGGCGGCCCCGGGTAAAAAAAGGTCTCCAGATTGTGAGAGCTTCCCGCCTCAGTGACCCGGATTGTGAGCTCAACCACTTTCCTCGAGGGCGCAAGAGGCCCCCGCCCGCCCTATGGCCAGGGAATGTCACTCAGCTCTGAGCGGTCAGGCTCCTTCGCGGTGGCGGCCCGACGGATCCACGAGTGGAACTCTGCCTGCCAGCGGTCCAGGCACAGCTCGAAGCCGCCGACCTCCATGGTGCAGTCCCGATGGTCGATGGCGAGCCACACATCGTGGTCTCCAAAGTCGGGATGGAGCAGGCCAGTGACCAGGCGGTGCGCTGCCTCAGCAGCTCCAGCTACTCCATGGCGATGGAGCTGGATCGTAGTTAGGGCGTGTGCTGGTCGCCACCCGACGTGGCACAGGACGGCATTATAGAGGCTACACCCCCTGGGGTAGGGCCACGGCAGCGGGGGCGCCGAGATGGACGGTGGTGGCACTCTCGAGGTCGCGTCTCCAACGCCGTAGTCGCGTCGGCTATGCCAGTGCTCGATAGCCTCGACGCCCAGCATGCGGAGCCTCACATCCGCCGCGATGGGCTCCAGCTTGTCGAAGGAGTGGAACCTGCACCGTAGGTCAAGCTCCAGCTCACCCCTGCCCGGTGACCAGTGGCCGGTGAGGAGGTCGCAGCAGCGGAGGTACTCCGGGAGTGGGGCTTGGCTGTGGAGTGGGGGAGCGGTCATCGATGCCGAGTCCAGGCCCCAATATGGGTCCGATAATGAGGATTTAGGGACGCAACTTGTCGAGTTCCTGTCTTGCCTCATCCGAGAGCTGGTCCTCTGTGATCTCGAACCTGCGCTCGTCGTAGATCTTGTTGGGGCTAGTGGACCGAGCGTTGTCGTACTCCCTCCACTCCTCTCGAATCAGCTTTCCGCTATCTTCGTCAAAGAGGAATCTCCAGTTCAGTAGAATTTCCTTCGCGCCACCAGACCACTCCTCTTCTACCTTGAAACCCCGATGTAGTTCGAGCTCAGCCATTCGCCCCTCCTATTTCGCTCACATGGCCACCAGCGCGGCCACTGCGCCCGCGCCATCCAACCGATTGTCGTCGTAGAGGGTGAGGGTTTCAAGCCTGGCGTGACGAGAGAACGCCCGGACGCGGCGCACGTCACCGCTTGTGGCATCCAGGGCGTGCGTGATCGCTGCGTGCCGCAGCGCGTGAGGGGAGCAGGCACGCACCTCCGCTGTCCGGCAGTGGGCCTTGACGAGCCGATCCACGCTCCTGTCGCTGAGCCGATGGCCCCGACTCGCTCGATCCAGGGCAACGAACAAGGGGGACTCTGGGCCTGGCTCGGGATGGTTGTCGAGCCATCGCGTCAGCGCAGCCACCACCGGAAGGGGCAACGTCATCAGCTCTCGGTCATGTTTCCCCTTGCCGAGTATCGCGATCCTGGCGCCCTCGAGGTCGAGGTGGCAAACATCGAGTCCGACCACTTCCGAGCGGCGAAGCGCCAGCCCGTACAGCAGCCGAAGGAGAGCGCCATCCCGTGCTGCCCTCGTTGGATTCCGGTCCGCATCGGCTGCCCTGAGGATTGCTGCAACCTGGTCCCGACTTGGCCCTCTGGTATCGCGGTAGGCGCGTGACGGGAGCCCGCGAACATGGAGCGACCAGTCGATCAGACCACCATCTCGCGCCAGCTCCGTCACGGATCGCAGGGCTGCCAGGGCTCGGTTGATGGTGGCCGGGCTCAGTCCTCGCTCTTCAAGGTGACCGCGGTAGCGGAGCACCTTGTGCCGTGCGCCCCGCGGCCCGGCGTGAAGCAGCTCTCGAGCCGCGGCATCGAGATCGACGGCTCCTAGCCAACAGGCGAACCGAGCCAGGTCACCGGCATAGGCACCACGGGTACGCAATGACTTCGATGCCAGCCAATCCTCAACCAGGTCGGGGTCATCGTCGTTCTGGGCTCGGAGGGAAACGGCAGGCTGCTGGCCGTGGACTGTCAGGGCTGTACTGGGTATCTGCGCCATCGGTTCCGGCGAGTCTGAACGATTCATTGAGCCGACCGCCACTTCCGCTTCTGAGCCAGCGATACCTCGACTACGTGGTTGCAGTCAGGAGATGATTGGGGCATGGAGTAGTCTTTCCAGTAGGCAACCGACGCTGTTGCTGGGAGACCAATGTCGGTGATGGGGAACTGGGCTTTGATTCCCCACTCGTCCTTCTTCATCTGGGGCTTCGTCCCGAAAACTCCTTCCAGTTCCGCGATGGTGGCCTCCGCCCACTTGTACGTGCATGATGCAGTCTTGACTATAGCGGCCACCCTGCTTACCCGTCCTCCATCGAGGTAGATGGCGACATTTCCGAGCTCGCCTTCGGCCGCGGGGCCATACCAGCTCCAGAGTTCTTGCACCCCTGGTTGCTTGTCCTTCGTGGCCTCGGGGTACAGCTTGAGAAAGGCCGCTCGCCTCTGGCCCAGGTACATCGTCCGCAGGTCCTTCGGCATGATCCCAGTCAACTTTTTGAGCGTGGCTTCCGGGAAGTCGGGCTTGCCTTTCTTGGATGGCCCCTTCGATTTCTTGGCGCACCCAGGAACGACCAGACCGCACACGAGAACGAGTAGTACCAGCCGCATCATGCTCCCTCCGTTCCGTGCCCCAGAAACGAAAAAGGGGCGAAATCGCGAGCCCTGCCGGGTACGACCCCGCCCCTCCGTCAGAGCACGGCTGGGAGCTACCCAACCGCGGTAACGGTGAAGCTAGGCAGGGCTCTGGTTGTTAGAATGCGTTGCGAAACCGCGACTTCGGTTCGAGGGTAGCGAAGCCTCTAGCCCATGAAGGGCGGCGGAACCGCACTGACGCTCAGCATTCTGCGGTGGACTGTTGGCCACCTCCGTCAATCGTGGATCAAGTATACCACGGGCAGTCGTTGCCGGGGGCGCCAAGGCGTGCCGCTGGCCGGCTCAGGGGGGATCGCCTGGCTGGTCTGGCCTGCCGTCTCCGAGTGCTGCCGCAGCCGCTTCCTGAGACCGCTGGCTGGTGACAAACCGATGCAGCAGGCTCAGAATCTTCGTGCGCCGCTGGGGGTCGAGTAGGGCCTCTTGAACGTCCTGGCGCCCGGCGAAGCGTCTGTGAACTACCCCGACCAGCCGGGCCTCTAGATCGGAGATTCGTTCCTTCGGGGCGCCTAGTTCATCGAGTCGCTGGCGGAGCGCGGCGTGGGCTCTGATGATCTGGCGCATCTCAGCGAGGAGCTCTCGGACCTGCGTGAAGTCCTTTGGTCGGAACTCAGGCGATTCCGGACCGGGCTCGAAAGGCTCGCCTGGGCACTGATCCCCGGGTTGGTTTGGCGCCGGTAGGGGAGGGCAGCCGTCAACACACCCAATGGTGCCGGGGCCTGGCGGCATCCCGATGACTTCGCAGAGAATGGCCTTCATCATCCGGTAGAGGTCACCTAGCTCCAGCATCTCCCCGAGCGAGGTCTCAAGGACCATCGCAGCATGTCGCTGGAGCGAGGATCGCTGTCGGTGATCGATCACATCCGCCGGATCAAGGGCTGTCTTGGCGAAGCGGTCCACTTCCTTCCGAAGCAGTTCAGCATCCACTTCTTCGAGGAACCCGTTGGCTTGGATTCGTCTGACAAGCTCGGTTGGTCCATGGCCCTCTTGAATCCACGCCACTACGTCCGGGAAGATCGGTAGCTCGCGGATGCGCTGGCCGGCGTGAACCCCCGGGCGCCTTCCTGGGCGCCGCTTGGCCTCGGAGTAACGGTTGCTAATGGTGAGGGCCATGGGCTACACGCGGGCGCTCGAGTCTCCCTGGGGAGCCGCTCTTTCCGAGACGGACCCAGGCCAGGCTCGGGACAAAAAATACACCACGGCGCGGGAGAGCAGGCGCTAGATCGCGATACGGAATCCCGGAACTACTGGTGAAGGATGCCGAGAGACCCATTCGATTGGCTGGCGGTCGCACAGCGTACCTGATGGTACTTGCGGCAGGATGTAGTCCTTGGTCCATGCCAACGCCTTGGTACGGACATGCCTTGTGTCGGCAGTGGTTCCCCGAAAGGGTCCGCCGCATGGATGGCAATCCCGAGCTCTCCATGGTGCTCTGGGTTCCTTGAGCCTCTACCATGGTGTTGGTTGTCTGGTTACCGGCATTGAGCCTTCCCTGTTCCGCTTCTTCCTCTCCCCTCTTTCTCGCCCCACAACACTCTGCGCTGAGTTGATCGCCTGTCCTGCAAGTGGATGAAACAAAACGGTAATTAAGAGAGCGCCTGCCGGCGGTTAGACGACCCCTATTCCGCGTTTTCAGCGGGTTCCCTGCGGCGGTGTCGTCTTGTTTGTTCCTCATCTGTGCGCTCACTTCTTGTTCGGCCTTCCGACGGAGGCCATCCACTCTTTCAGCGTCGCAGATCAAGACGACGGCGTAGGCTGTTGTTCCGGGGTCGGGTGCCCCAACGTTGGTTCGCGCTCTGGACCGCCTCGCTGCGCGTGTTTAGTACACGGGCTATGTTGGCTGATTGTTCTCGCAGTATGGCGTCTCCTTGGCGATCACGGCCCAAACAGTACGGGCCATTTTTGCGGCGATTTTGACGAGGGCTTTCTTTCGCACCTCGGGTGTGTCGCCCTTCCTGGACTTGATCTCCTGGTAGCGGTGGCCAAAGCGGTTGTTGGTGTTCAGCCTGGTGGCCGCGCTGGCGGCGTCGTAGAGCGCCTTCCTGAGTCGGGCATCTCCCGACTTCGAGATACGGGCACGGGAACGCCAGTTCGAGGACAGGTCCTGCACAATGTCCAACCCCACATAGCGCTCGAACTGCGCGGGGTGGTCAAAGCGGCGTATGTCTCCCGCCCTCGACAAGATCACCGGCGCGATCTCTGGCCCAACGCCCGGAATGGTCCTCAGGAGCGCGATATGCTTGTTACCCTGTAGCATGCCGTCGATGCGCTCGCGGAGCTCATCGATCTGTCTATCGAGCTCCATGAGGCTTTGGATGCTCGTTTCCGTCGCGTTAGGCCCGCCGTTACCTGCACGCACGTGCGGGTTGTTTTCCTTGCAGATCGCGAAGAGCTGTTTGAGGACCCTGGAATCGACGCGAGTTCGTAGCCGGAACCTCGAGGTGGTGATGAACTCGGAGAGATTCATCTCGCTCATATCGGGCGGCGAAGGGTATTCCGCGATGAAAGCGCGCCCGGTGTCGGATTTGAGAAACCTGGCGGCTTGCCTTGCAGTCGTCCTGTACCGGGCTTGCACTTGATGCTGGCAACGATCCCGGACCCACCGTCTGTGGCGCTTGACGTGATCGAGCTCGTTCACGGCCTCACGGAGGTCTTGCTCTTCCGGTGTCCGGAACTGCATCGGAGTGCCACACCCAGCGCAAACGACCTTGGCAATCGCTGCGGCGTCGCGTGCATCGCTTTTTGCTCCCGAACGGCGGAGGAGGCAGCGTTGGGCCTCGACCTCCTTGGGAATGACGCGGAGCACCTCACAGCCCCGCTCACGGAGAAACAGGGCAACCTGATGTTCGTCGCCGTAGGACGATTCTAGGCCCACGGTCCATCCACTGATGCGGTGTTCCAGGGCCAGCCGGTCCAGGCGATCCATCAGCCGCACGAAGCCTGTGATGCTGTTGGGAACATTAATGGTGGGGAGCAGCATGGCCCCACTGGCATCCACCACGTGGACAGTGTGAGATTCTGCTCCAACGTCGATGCCTACAAAGCCCGGTGTCTTGGGGCGGGGCGCGACCTCTGGAACCTTGCAGAGGAGCTCTTCACGGTTTTGTCTGTGGCCGGGTTGCATCGATCCACTGGGTATCGAGCTATCGCGCCGGGGCGCGTGCTCACCGAGCATCTGCTACAGATCATGGCATGACGCTGCTTTCCTTGGCAAGGGTAATTCGCACGTAACCACCTGAATAGATAAGAGTAAATAGGAGCAAACGTATTGCAGTGTCTGCCCTAATCGTCAATTTTCGCTAACCAGTCTGAATCGTTCAAGTGTCTGCTACACTGGAAGGCATTACGGAATAAACACCAGCGATGGGTTGCGACTCCGGACTCGGTCCCGTGGGGAAGGCAGCTCGTCGGCCCTCATGCGCTTCTTTCCTCTCAGCGTGAATGACGGCGAGGGATGGCTTTTTCTGGGAAGTGCCGCGTGCCGTTGGAAAACGGCACGGTCGTGGCTCTGCGACTCGGGAGTATCTACCGCGATACCATATAGATACCCCAATCGACCCGCAGGACTCGCTGTCGCACACGTCTGAGATTTGGCGCCAGATGGCACCCCAACTACACCCGGAGCGTCGTTGAGTATGGCACCCAAATCAGCGCATAAAAAAACCACCTGTGATAACAGGTGGTTATGAAGCCAACGGCCGGACTCGAACCGGCGACCTGCTGATTACGAATCAGCTGCTCTACCGACTGAGCTACGTTGGCGGCTGCGGCGGTGTCACTGCTCGAGGTCCGTCGGTAGAAGGCCTCGGGCGACAA
>JAVEWA010000771.1:0-2981 GCA_034004785.1 Polyangia bacterium | reverse complement strand
CCCAGCTCTTCCTGCACGGGGGCGCAAGTGACACCTACAACATGCAGGTGACCACGATCCACTTCGATGTCTTTGCCGCAAACGACGTCGCGTACCTGAACGGCCTCGGCCACGACGCGGTGATCTGCGATCACGGCCTCGGGCACACGGCCCCAGCGCCGGACATGGGCCCGCAGCAGGTGCTGGAGTTCCTCAAGGATCACCCGAAGGGCACCACCAGCTCTCCCTACCTGGCCGCCGGTTTGCCAGGCGACTTCGCCAGCTACTGCCAGTTCAGCGCGAAGAACCCCTAGAGGCCGAGACCTTCCCCTTTGGCGCCCGAGGAGCGCAGGGTCCAGCTCTCACTCTCAAGAGGCCGCTGCTACAGCCCGAACACGTCCCTCAGCTTCAGGGCTTCTTCTGCCTTGCCCTCGAAGCGGATCCGGCCCTGGAGAAGGGCAGTCTCGATTCTGCGCTCGCGGAGCAGGATGGCGGCCCAGAGGCCGGCGGGCATCCACACCGTGAGCAGGGCGTCGGGGGGGATGGCGCCCCGGGTCAGCTCGACCTGGCCCTCCGAGACGCGGAGGCCGAAGCGCTCCTCCACGCCGCCATCCGGGGTGAGGTGCAGCCCTATCACGGTGGATGACCTGCGGGCGGCCTCGGCGTCGTGGCGCGCGACCAGGGCCTCGGTCAGCTCCACCGCCCGGGCCGCGAAGCGGGAGGTGTTGCCTCCAAAGGCGCCACCCAAGACGCCTCCCATGGCGCCCTCCAGGGCGCCTCCCATGGCGCCCCCCAAGACGCCTCCCATTGCGTCCTCCAGGATGCGGCCCAGGGCCGGTGCGCCCAGGCGGCGCCAGATATCGGTCCAGCGAAGAGCGGCGGCGTGCAGGATGGGGGCTGGGCTGTCCAGCTCGTCGAGGTACACCTCCCGCCGCCAGCGGGCGCTCCTCGCGATGGCCAGGGCGAACCGGAGGACCTCCCTGGCTTCTGGCCCGTCCAGGTGAGGGGCCTCCTCGCCCCTGATGGCGGCGAGGAAGTTCCGGGTGGCGCCCACGAAGCCCGAGGCCCAGTCGGACTCCAGGGTGTCCGGGCCCTCGTGGTGCCAGGCGCGGCCGTCGAAGCGGGAGAGCACGGGCCCCTGGTGGATGTTGCCCGTGCAGCGGTGGATGAAGATCAGGCCTTGATCGCCCGTCAGCTCCATCCACTCGTCGTTCGAGTAGTAGCGGGAAGGCACGTTCAGCTCGGCCGCCTGGTGCAGGTCGCAGACGCCGTAGGAGACGCGGCCCTTCGCCTTCCACATGACCGTGGCGGGGCAGTCCGCCACGCCGTCCGCCGAGTCGATCCAGGCCACCACGCGCTCTGCCGGGCCGAGCAGCAGGAGCGCAGTGGACCAGAGGTGGTGGCCGTGATCGAAGGTCGCGAAGCCGCGGCCCTCGGCCATCTCCTCGACCCGCCACTTCCAGGCGCTCGCGGGCACCTCCCAGCCGCCAGTCGGGCCGCCGATGAGCTTGATGCGAAGGCCCCGGACCTCACCTATCGCGCCAGAGTCGAGGAGCGCCCGGGCGCGCAGGATGGGGGGGTAGAACCAGTAGTTCTCGGTGACCTTGAAGATCCGGCCTGAGCCGCGGGCCGCCGCGATCATCCGGTCCGCGCTCGGGAGGCTCACGGTCATTGGTTTTTGGACTGCCACGTGCTTGCTGGCGGCCAGGGCCTCGAGGACCATGGGCTCGTGGAGCTTCTGGGGGGTCAGGATCTCCACGGCCTGGACCTTGGGGTCTGCGAGCAGGGCCCGGTGGTCGGTGAAGCCCTTCTGGGCGCCCCACTCGGCCATCCGGCGCTCCACCGTGGCCTCGTCGGTGTCGCAGACGGCGTAGATCCTGGCGTCCTTGCGCCCCTTGTAGCCGAGGGCGTGCAGGTCCGCGATGCGTCCGCAACCGATGAAGCCGACCTGGATTGGCTCTGGCATGTGGCGTCCTCGGGCGCTCAAGTGGCCGGACGAGCCTGGCGAGCCTGGCGAATTGTGCTCGCCGCCAGGCGCAGGGTCTCCTCGGGCAGCAGCCCTGCGGCGCCGAGGGCTCCCAGGATGCGCCATCGCTCGGCCTCCCGGTAGGCCAAGCTGGGTCTTGCCCGGGCCGGCCGAGGCCCGGGAGCGGCGCTTCCGAGGGCGAGGCTGCTCTCGAGGGGGGGCACCCCGTCCGGGTCGCAGACGTCTGGGGTCCCGTCGCCGTCGGCGTCGTCTTCCCGGACGTAGGGCGATAGTGGGCATGGATCCGGCTCCTCCACGGGCTCGCAGTAGCTCCCGTCCGGGAGGCCGTCTCCGTCCGAGTCGAGCCCCGGGTCGCCGCATGGGGTGAGGGGGTTGGGATCATCTGGCCAGAGGTCGCAGGCGTCCCCTATGCCGTCGCCGTCGGAGTCCGCCTGGTCCGGGTTGAACACGTAGGGGCAGTTGTCGTCACCGGTCCGGCCGACGCCAAGCTGCCCTTCGCCAGGGACGAGGTCGCCGTCGGGGTCGTTGCAGCAGGAGGGGCCGCAGCGGAAGAAGTCGTTCGGCCCCTCGCACATGTCGCAGGCGTCCCCCATGCCGTCTGCGTCCTCGTCCTGTTGGTCGGGGTTGTCCGCAAAGGGGCAGTTGTCCTCCATGTCCGCCACGCCGTCGTCGTCGGCGTCCGGAAAGCACCAGGGCCCCTCGCCTGGCAGGGTCACGCAGGCCAGGCCCTCTTCGCAGGCGGTCTCGCCGCAGGGGTCCAGGGAGGCGTCGGGACCGGGCCGGGCGTCGGCGCCTGCGTCCCAGTCGCTGCCCATGGCCCTCTGGCCGCAGCCAGCCCCGATCAGGAGGACCAGCAGCAGGGCCGCGAGCAGGGCGGGCAGGGCCGCGCCGAGGGCGCAGCCCGTGAGGAGCATGGAAGCAGCGATTGCCAGCAGGACGCAGGCGCCGAGAGGGGATCTGCCGCGGTCCATGGTGAGGCTCCTTTGGCGAATGGGCTGAGCTCGATCCTAACGCG
>JAVEWA010000770.1:0-2986 GCA_034004785.1 Polyangia bacterium | reverse complement strand
CCGTATGCTGAGACCTTCCCTGACCCCATTGCTTCTTGCGGGGTTGCTCGTCTGTGGCTGTGTGGAAAAAGATCCCGACGTCGCGGTGAAGGGCCCACGGCCCTTGTCACACACCGAGAAGATGCGGGTGAAGAAGCACATCCTCCAAGCGCCCCCTGGTACTCTCCGCTATCCCGTGAACGGAAACCTGGAGGACAAGATCCTGTACCTTGGGCTTCACACGCCCGAAGACACCGTCGTGCCGGGAAAGCCCTTCCATGTGTTTCATTACTTCCAGGTGAAGAAGGCCGTTCCCGGTTGGAAGCTCTTCGTCCACACCAACGGCCCCGGCCAGTCCGACTTCAGAAACTTCGATCACGTCCCCGTGTTCGGCCTGCATCCGGTCACGAGCTGGAAGGAAGGAGAGATCGTCGAGGACCGGCACACGATCCTTCTCCCCAAGGAAGTCTCCTACAAGACCGTGGACCTGTACGTGGGCGTCTGGCAGGGAGGGAAGAGGCTCAAGGTTCTCTCGGGCTCTCAGGACGGGTCGAATCGTCTCCTGGCGGCTCGTATTCCGATTGGTCGCGAAGGCTCCCCGCGGAGGCCGGCGCCCGTGCCAACGCCCGAGATGCTGGTGCAGCGCAGCACGGGCAAGATAGTCATCGACGGAGTCGCAGACGAGGCCGACTGGAGCAAGGCGCCCTTTGGAGCGTTATTCAGAGACAGCTTGAAGGGCACGGAGAAGCTCCCTAGGACCGAGGTGAAGCTCCTCTGGGACGACGAGCACCTATATGTGTTCTTCCAGGCCGAGGACGACGACGTGTGGGCTACGGTCACCCAGAACGACGATCCCAAGCTATGGACAGAGCAGGCCTACGAGGTCTTTCTGGACGCGGATGGAGAGCTCGGCGGGTACATCGAGATCCAGGTGAACCCACGTGGCGCTATCTTCGACGCATACCTGCCCCGGCCAGGCCAGACACAGGCCGACTGGCAGAGCGGAGCTCAGGCCAAGGCTCGGGTGGATGGGACCCTGGAGGACCGCTCCGACAAGGACAGGGGATGGCAGGTCGAGCTGGCCATCCCCTGGGCGTCGGTGAAGGGGCGCAGCACGGCGCCCTTCAGTGTGCCGCCGCCGCCGGGGACGAAGCTTCGCGCCAACTTCTTCCGCACGGATCGGCCCAAGGACGGCGCCTTGCAGGCCTGGGCCTGGTCTCCCCCCATGAGGCAGACGTTTCATGCGCTGGAGCGGTTTGGCACTCTCGCGCTAGTCGATGCAGCCGCAGGCAAACCCAAGGAGGATGCTCCGGCTCCCGGTGGCAAGGGCCCACAAGGAGCCGCTGCCGACCCGATGGTTCCCCGGGCTCCAGCGGGCATGACTCCTTCTGAACCGCCAGCCCTCGGTGGGGTGCCCGCCCCCCGCCTGGCGGCTCCCCCTGCAATGGCCCATGGCCTCCACGGCGGCGATGCCCCTGTCACTGCCCCACCTCCCATGGCGCCCGCCGCCATGCCAGCGGGCATGGGCGGGGCCGGAGGTGAAGGGTGAGACACCTACCTTGGGTTGCGGCGCTTGCCTCCAGCGCCGCCTTGGTTTGCATGCCTCTGGCGTACGCTCAGGCTCCTGGCGCACCAGGACCGGCCGCATCCGAGAGGCCCGCTTCCCCCGCTTCCCCCGCTTCCCCCGCCCCGCCCGACGAGCCGCGGACGGGCAATGATGAGGTATCCGGGGAGGATCGCCCATTCACCGGCGACCCAGGTGGCGAGCCTCCTCCCCCTCCGGTGCGGCCGAGGCCGCCCGAGGAGAGGCGTCCCGCCAGGCCCGAGGAGCCGCGGCGGCCCGAGGAGCCCGCAAGGCCCCGGCCACCCGCTGGTCCAAGGGATCTCCTAGTGCCGCCAGGGCCCAACCTGCTGAGCGCTCAGGTGGGTTTCTCGGCGGGGATCACCCGGCACTCCACAGGGGGGTTCCAGCTCGGTCTGGGCTGGTCCTATCAGATGTCGCGGATCCTGTGGTTCGACCTCCTTGGCAACCTGGGATTCGGAGGCACCTGCAGGATCGTCGAGCGTGAGGAACCATCCGGCAGGATCCTGGACTCGGACTGCGGCGGTTTCAGGGGCATGGGGATCGATCTCTTGGCCGGTGTCCAGTTGAAGTTCTTGCAGCTGCGCCGCTGGACGGCGCCCGTAGTGCCATTTGTGCGAGTAGCAGTGGGGGCTGCCTTCATCATCACCGACACCCCCAATGACGGCGCTGCTCTCGTCTTCCGCGCAGGCGGAGGCGCTCGCTACTACTTCAGTCCTCGGTTTTCCGTGGGCGGAGAGCTTGCCCTTACCCTCGGGCCGGCCTGGAGGAATCACCTCCCCACAGGCTTCTACGCCGCCCTGGCGCTGCTCGGGGGAGTGGAGTTCCTGCTCTGAGACGGGAGCGGGAGGGAATAGCCCCTGGCTTTCGCGGCTGCGGTCTCGGCGCCGGGAGGTTGGCACAGCTCGTGTGGCTAGCCCTGCTGAGCCTCGGTTGCCCTCCGAAGCGAACAGACACAGTGGAAGAGCGGCCAATCCCCATGGCCAGGGGCGCCGCAGCCACTCCGGAGGAAGTGGGACACCCCACCTTCGCGCTCGTTCGAGCCGCTTCGCACTACAGTGGGCCCGCCTTGGGTACCCCCGATGGAGATGACCTCGCTTGGATTTTGAGAGAGGCCAACGCCGCCATGAAGGGCCGGGGTCAAGAGCTCGACTGGGACGACAGGCTGGTGGCCGCGGCCCGGAGCCTCCTCACTCTGCCTCGGCTGCAAGGCATTACGGGCTCTGCCCTGGTGTTCGCCCTGCAGGGTGCTGGGGTGGTGGAGCCGCACGGGAGGGTCTTTGCCGACGAGTCGGATGACGCACCGGTGAATAGCTGGAGACCCCTCATGCTCTCGCGCATTCTTCAGGCCATCGACTCCGGTGGCTACACCCATATGGGAGGCGCGCTGGAGTCGAACCCCCGGGGACAGCGCCGGATCGCCCT
>JAVEWA010000769.1:0-2989 GCA_034004785.1 Polyangia bacterium | reverse complement strand
CCGGCCCCAGACTGCTCCTCCAGGCTGGAACCACATGCAGGAAGGCGGTGGAGGCACACCGGGAAGGATCCGGAGGGTGATCCGGCTCCCCAACGGCAGGGTGATGGTGGTCGAGGAGTACGTCCGCTGGTAGGTCCCGCCAGCAACCCATAACCGTGTGCTTCGAGACACAGACGGCCCCCAAACAGGCTCCCGGATGACTCGGGTGATGAAATGCCCCAGGGAAATCCGAGCTGCCCGCGTCAGCGAGGCTTCGGAACGGTCCTTGCATACCCTTACCTACATGAGCAGGCCAACGACAGCATCAGCCATCTTCTGCTCCGTGATCACCGCCCTCTCCTGCGAGGGGCGCGGGGCGGACCGCGGCGGATACTCGGACGATGCCGCCTCACGTTCCCTTCCCATCGCAGCTCCGCCCTGGGCAGACGCCCGCGCCGCCTCGCGGCCCGCCGTGAAGACGAGGCCCTCTGCGAAAGGGACACCAGTCCTCTGGAACGAGACCTCAGGCCTCGAAGCCCTCGGGGCGGACAAAGTCTGGGCCTTCGAGGCTGGCGCCAGGTATCCCCAGTCCGAAGAGGAAGCGCGGCGCCAGGGTTTCACCGTGATCGACCTGGGAGACGAGTGGACGCCCGTACTCTTCACCGAGCACCAGGCGGGTGACCAGGAGCCAAGGCCACTTCCATATCGCCAGCGATACCTGGACCTCGCAAATGATCGCACGGATCATCACGGGAAGCCCCTCGCTCGAGGCGCCAGCAACCACCTGGAGCTCTTCGGGATACCGCCAACCCCGTCCGTCATCCGGAAGCGATTCCTGGACGCGGAGATGAGGACCTGCCTGGCCCAGGTTGACAGGGAGTCCCTTGGAAGCCTCCGGACGGGGATAACCGCCTGGGGATTCAAGGGCGCCGCGAGGAATGCCGAGAGCCTCGAGGAGGTGGCCAGGAGGCTGGTCAGGAAGCATCGGCTCGCTGGCCCCGAGGAGCTCCCCAGGATCCGCGGGGGGAAGGCCCTGCTCGGGCGCCTCGAGGCCGCCACCAAGAGAGCCAGGGCGGTCAAGGCGGCCCTCGGCGTGCTGCGCTGCGAGGGCATGCTCAAGAGCCGTGCCCCTTGGCCCCCCGGCGACGAGCTCTGGCAGGCTCTCTCCTCCTACGAGCGAAAGCACATGATCCTCGGCCAGGGAGTGCTCAGCCCAGAGGTCGCCCGCGAGATGGCGCGGGACGCCGACGAAGCAGACGCGGACGCCTTCAGGCGAGTGCTGAGGGAGAGGGCGGTGCACGCCGCCCAGGTGCTGGAGGACGGCAGCGCGCTCAAGCTGCAGAAGACCTTCCGCCGCTCCGACGGCCGGGATGAGCCGCTGCCAAACCTCGTCAAGCAGGTCAAGGAGGCCACCTTGCAGGCCCTGGGGCTCACGAGCGCAAGCGCCATCCGGAGCTTCCTGACGGCCACGCCCGCTCCGGTCCTTCGGGCGCTCAAGGTGGCGGTCAAGCTGCCGCCAAAGCCCGCCTACTACCAGGGCAAGGAGATGGATCTCGAGGTGGTCATCTCCAGGGGGGACATCTACTACGATCCCCCTATCGACGAGAACGGCGACAGGCGGTCGCAGCCGAGGGCCAGGCTGCCAGCCTTAACCGTCTGGCTCGCTTGGGAGGGGCAGCGGATTCCACTGGTGAACTGGCGGACCACCGTCGGGGGCTGGAACGACGAGATCAAGGAGGGCCAGGTCTATCTGCGCTACAAACCCTCCAAGGTGGGCGAGCGCATCTGGCGAGACATCATCGCGGCGCCGGTCTGGATCCCTCCCCCCACCACACCGCCGAAGGAGATCCTGAAGGGACGGAAGGTGAACAGGGATCAGATGGGCCCGGGGCACCTCTCGGCCTACGGGTTGGTGGCTGCCTTCCACCTCTGGCCGCAGCAGCGCGGGAACACGGTGACCTACGTTGATCAGGGGATCCGGTCACACGGCTCGTACAACTACCGGAGCATCCGCGCCGGTTACTCTCACGGCTGCCACCGCCTCTACAACCACCAGGCCATCAGGCTCTTCAGCTTCATCTTGCGCCACCGGGCGCACGAGCGCGTGGGGCTGGAGCCCTACCCATACAGGCACCAGTTCGAGCACGATGGCCGCACCTACAAGGTCCAGGTGGACAACCGAGGCTACGTCTTCCGGTTGCTGCGCCCGATCCCGGTAAATGTCACCCGCGGAAGGATCCTCGGCTCCCTCACGCAGCCAATCTCCGAGTATCTCCCGAAGCCCGGGGTGGTGTACCGGCCGCCCGATGATCCCCTCGGCGACGCCCCTGTGTCACCCGCTGGAACGAACGCCCAGCCCGCTGAACCGGGCGTGCGCCCGATGCCAGCGCCTGGCGCGCCTCCTCCCCCGAGGGGAGTGGAAGCGACGCCCCCACCCATGCTGCCCTGAGCCGATCCCGGCCTCAGCCCGCCTCCCCTCCGAGCCTCGAAAGGCACCATCGCCTCGAGACGCTATCTCTGGATCCAGTGCACCACGCCGTGGGCTCCGATGATGATTCCTGAAGCCACCAAGGGTGTCAGCCAGATGAGCACCTTGCTCTGCCTGCCAGGCCCGACGCTGAACTCCAGCTCCCGGCTCGTGACCTTGTTCTTCCTCAATACCACTTGAAGATCGTCGATGATTCCAGGACAGAATGTGGCGAGCCTGCTCTCGCCGAGCGCCTGCCCCACCAGCTCCTCCTGCTCCTTCTTCACGAATAGACAGAAGCTCTGGTTGACGAGGGTGAAGAGCCCCTCCGGGTCCACGGCGAACATCGGCAGCGGGTTCGTCTCAACGATGCTCCGGCAGTCCGAATCTGCATGGTGTCGCCGCGGCGTTGGGAGCGGCTCCTCCTGCCGCCTCTTGGACATGCCCACCCGTTCCATCAGCTCCACCAGCTCCTCCAGGAGGGCGCGAACAGAGGTGAACCTGGCCGATGGATCCTTGGCGAGACAGGTCAGGATCAGATCG
>JAVEWA010000768.1:0-2991 GCA_034004785.1 Polyangia bacterium | reverse complement strand
AAGCCGTCATCCTTGGCCAGCCAAGGAACGCGGTGGCCAAAAAGAACCTGCAGATCCTCATCAAGATGAAGGGCCAGTAGCCTTCACCGCGCCCCGCCGCCCCATAATCCCCCGCGATTCGTCTCGCAACTGGTCAGGCCGTGCAAGCTCGTCAGGCCGTTGGCAGAAGCCGCGGTTCCGGCTACAATCCCCTCGATGCGTCCCTATCGCTCATGCCTCCTCCTTTCAGCCGTCATTTTGGCCTGCGGCCTCCTTTCGAGCCTCGAAGCCCAGGGACGCGCCAGGGCCCGCAGGATCACAGGCACCCTCCTGATCCAATCCAACACAACGGGCGCCAAGGTCTTCGTGGACGGGGACGAGGTGGGCACCGTGCCCTTGCCCCAGCCGATCAAGCTCCTGCCAGGCCCCCACTCGGTTAAGGTCGTCAAGCCCGGCCATACTCAGTTCATGGAGAGCGTCGCCATCAGACCGGGCAAGACAGTGAAGCTGGAGGTGGATCTCTTCCCGATCCAGGGGGTGCTCACCCTGGACAGCGCGCCGAGCGGGGCCCGCGTATACATGGCGGGCAAGTTCCTGGGCAAGACGCCCCTCGTCAAGGTCGAGGTGCCCGCTGGCGAGCAGAAGCTGCGCGTCTCCCGGGTGGGCTTCTACGATGTGATTCGCACCCTGAAGATCACGGCGGGCGCTGAAACCAAGCTCCTCCTGCCCCTCATTCCGCTGCCCGCGGACATCAACCCCCTCATCCCCAAGGTGCCGCCCAAGAAGTGGTACGATCAGTGGTGGGTCTGGGTCTCCGCCGCCGGAGGGCTGGTGGCACTGGTGACCGCCATCGCGGTGCCGACCGCCCTGGCAACCAAGGACCCGGTGAAGGACTTCGGCGCCGAGCGGACCTTCCGCGTGCCGCTCCGTGTGGCGCCCTGGTAGCCAATCTCCCCCGTTGTCATCCGTTGAGAGCCGCTGATCCCGTACCTCCTCTGTCCGGGACGCCCTTTACCTGCGCCCCGTTCGAAGGCCTCGAGGCGAACCGATGGATCGCCAGGCCAGCGAGCAGGGCGATGGCCGCCGAGCCTCCCACCACCCACAGGGGGATGCCCAGGCTCTTCTCGGCCATGGCCTTGCGCACGGCGGCCTCGCTGTGGTCTCCAAGGACGAGCATGAGGAACTGCAGGCCATTGTAGGCCGCGTGCAGCAGGATGGCCGGAATGAGCGACCCAGTGCGACTCGTCACCCAGCACAGGGCCACGGACACCAGGAAGAGAGCGGTGAACCCCGTCAGGTTCAGATGCACCGCCGAGAAGATCAGGGACACCAGGAAGGCCGCCAGCCCAAAACCGTAGCGGCGCTCCAGCCCGCGCAGGCCCAGCCCGCGAAACAGCAGCTCCTCGCCGATTGGCGCCGCAAGCACCAGGGTCACCCCGAGGATCGTCATGGCCAGCGCATCGGGCTGCCGGATCATCATCTCCATGAGCTCGTTCCTGCCGCGTGGCACCAGCCGGGACATGCCATGCTCCAAGGCGAGGGCCACGGGCACCAGGGCGAGGCCCATGAGGATAGACATCAGGCTGGCGAGGACGCCGGACCGTCTCAGGCGAAAGCTCCCGAGCGACCATTCGCGCATGAGCCGGGCTCCCACCAGGGCCACCCCTGGCCAGGACAGGCTCGCCAGCAAGAGGACCCCGAGAAGCGCAGTGACCGGCACCGCGTCGAATATGTTGCCCGAGGAGAGGGTCTCCAGGTTAGCGCCCGAGACGAGCGCGATGACGACCATGCCCACGGCGCCGATGCCAGCGTTCATGGCGAAGCCGATTACCACCAGCACGAGGAAGCCCAGCATCCCTGGGAAAGGAGGGCCAGGGGGCCGGCCCGTAAGGTGCGAAGCCGCGCCATAGGCCGCGGCCAGGGCCGATGGGCCCGGACCGTATGGATTCGATGGATCGGCCGGCAGATAGGCGGCCCCATGGCCCGGTCCGTAGGGGTTGGATGGATCGGCCGGCAGATGGGCGGCCCCTGGGGGCGGGCCGTAGGGGTTGGATGGATCGGCCGGCAGATGGGCGGCCCCCGGGGGCGGGCCGTAGGGGTTGGATGGATCGGTCGGCAGATGGGCGGCCCCCGGGGGCGGGCCGTAGGGGTTGTAGGGCATGGCCGAGCCGTCTGGCAGCAGATGGGGTGGAGCGAGCGGAGACCATGGTCGCTCCGGGCCAGAGTAGGCCGGGCGGCCTGAGGGCCGCTCCGGGCCGGAGTAGGCCGGGCGGCCTGAGGGCCGCTCCGGGCCGGAGTAGCCTAACGACGCTTCGCTCGATCCCGAACCGACAGCTCCCAACGCACCCTCGGGATCCATCTTCTCTCGACGGCTCGCTCCTCCCTCGGCTCCCTCCGCTGGCGCACCAGCAGCGTCACCTCCAGAGCCTGGGCTCTCCTTGGGATCCCTGGGGTCGTTCATGGCGCGGTAGTTCAGCACACCTGAGGAGTGGTGGCAAGGCGACGGCGTCGATCTCCCGCGATGATCTTGGCCGACCCCAGGAAGGCGATGGCTGCTACACTGAGCGGCCTGATGAGCACTGACTGTGGCAGATGCAGGAGCCTGATGAGCACAGATGCCAAAATGCAGGACCTTCACGTTCACACGCACCTGTCGGACGGCCTTTCCTCACCAGCCGAGGTCGTGCGAGCCGCCGCTGCCCTGGGGATCGCCCGCCTGGCCATCACGGATCACGACTGCCTGGACGCGCACCTGGATCCAGAGGCAAAAGGGGCGGCTCTCGCCCTGGGGATCGAGCTGGTTACGGGCCTGGAGCTGGACTGCACGCACCAGGGCAAGGAGCTGGAGGTCCTCGGCTACGGCTTCAACCCCGAGGACGAGGCCCTGGGACGGCGGCTCCGCCAGGTGCAGACCGACCGGCGGCGGCGCTTCGCCTTCCTCTGCGAGGGAATGGCGGCGAGGGGGGAACCCGTCAGGCCGGAGGGAATTCTTGCAAACGCCACGCTAGTGCC
>JAVEWA010000767.1:0-2994 GCA_034004785.1 Polyangia bacterium | reverse complement strand
ACCAAGAAGGCGCTCTTCATCGCAATCATCGAGGACGTGGGGAGCAGGATCCAGGATCTCTGGCAGTCCATCATGGACGGAAACGAGGACCCGGCGGAGGCCCTCCGGAAGATATCCCTCAACTACTACGAGCGCGCCATGACGCGCCGCGGGGACCTGAAGGTCCTGTTTCAGGCTCTGGCGGAGGTGGACGACGAGGACATCAAGTCGGCGCTGCGGAGACAGTTCCAGGGCTACGTGGATCTGCTCGGACGCCTGCTGGATCGCTGCGTCGAGAAGAAGATCATCCACCCGGAGGTGGACAGCGCCACCGCCGCCTGGAGCTTCCTGAGCGTGGGTTTCACCCTGAACCTGGTGGGCCTGCTCGGCCTCGCCGACGAGATGGACGAGGGGCGCATCCTGAAGATTCAGGACCTCTTCCTCGGAAGCCTGGCCAACAACGGGCAGCCTCCTGGCAGGCTCACGAATGGCGAGAAGTAATTCACGCGGTCGGCACCCCGGCAAGGGCGCGCCCCGCTCCCTGAGGCAGGCTCTCTGCCAGGTGCCACCGCGACAAGGTTTTGAGCATCATCACCCAAGCAGTGCGCCAAGGATTGGAGGAAACGCACCATGACCTACGAGATCAAGAAGGCCGCCGTGCTCGGATCCGGTGTGATGGGGAGCGCCATCGCCGCGCACCTGTCCGGATGCGGCATCCAAGTCCTCATGCTGGACATCGTCCCGTTCGACAACATGCTCACGCCCGAGGAGAAGGCTCGCAAGGACAGCGACCCAAAGATCCGCAACAAGCTCGCCCAGCAGTCGCTGGACGCGGCCCTGAAGGTGAAGAAGCCCACCCCGGTGTTCTTCTCACCAAAGGACGCGGACCTGATCACCCTCGGCAACTTCGACGACGACCTCCCCAAGATCAAGGACTGCGACTGGATCATAGAGGTGGTCGTGGAGCGCATGGACATCAAGCAGCAGCTCCTCGCCAAGGTGGCCAAGCACCGCAAGAAGAGCTGCATAGTGTCGTCCAACACCTCGGGGCTCTCCATCCAGAAGATGGTCGAAGGCCTGCCAGAGGAGTTCCAGCAGCACTGGCTGGGCACGCACTTCTTCAACCCGGTGCGCCACATGAAGCTCCTCGAGCTGATCCCGCACCCCAAGACCAAGCCCGAGGTGAAGGCCTTCATGGCGTCCTTCTGCGCCGAGACCCTCGGCAAGGGGACGATCTGGGCCAAGGACACCCCGAACTTCATCGCGAACCGCATCGGCGTCCACGGGATGATGGAGACCATGCGGCTCATGGTGGAGCTGGACTACCGGATCGACGAGGTGGACGCCATCGTGGGCCAGCCCATGGGGCGCCCCAAGACCGCCACCTTCAAGACCGCCGACCTGGTGGGCCTGGACACCCTGCACCACATCCTGGAGTCGGTGTACGCCGCCTGCGCCGATGACCCGGTCCGGGAGATCTTCAAGCCGCCCGCATGGTTCACCAAGGTGGTGGAGAAGAAGTGGCTCGGCATCAAGACCAAGGGCGGCTTCTACAAGAAGGACGGCGGACGGCGCCTCGTGCTGGACTGGAAGACCTGCGAGTACATCGACTCCCAGAAGTACAAGTTCGACTCCGTGGGCGATGCCCGCGGGATGGAGCGCCTCGAGGATCAGGTCAAGCACATCGTGGCCGCCGACGACCGCGCCGGCACCTTCGCCTGGAAGCTCACCGCCGCCAGCCTCTGCTACGCCGCAGGGCTCATCCCGGAGATCTCCGACGCGATAATGGAGGTGGACAACGGGATGAAGTGGGGCTTCAACTTCAAGATGGGCCCCTTCGAGTTCTGGGATGCCATCGGGGTGCGCGAGAGCGTCGCCCGCATGGAGAAGGACGGCTTCAAGGTCCCCGCGAACGTCAAGACCATGCTCGAGAAGGGCAACGAGACCTTCTACAAGGAGAAGGACGGCGTTCGCTCGCAGTACGACCTCGTCAGCCACAAGTACGTGGAGATCCCGCCGGACAAGCGGATCTACATCATCAAGAAGTTCGACGAGGACCTCGAGGTGGAGAGCAACTCCAACGCCACCCTGTGGGACATCGGCGACGGCGTTGCCATGCTCGAGTTCCACACCAAGATGAACGCCCTCGACAACGAGATAATCGAGATGCTCGAGACCTCCCTCGACATCGTGGCCGATGACTTCAAGGGGCTCGTCATCGCCAACCAGGCCGACAACTTCTGCGTGGGCGCCAACATCTTCGTGGTGATGCTCGGGGCACAGGCCAAGGCCTGGGACAAGATCGAGCAGATGGAGAAGCGCTGGCAGGACGCCTTCATGAGGATGAAGTACTTCCACAAGCCAGTGGTCACGGCTCCCGCGGGCATGGCCCTCGGAGGCGGCGCCGAGGTCGTGATGCACGGCCAGCGCGTCCAGGCCTTCGCCGAGACCTACATGGGCCTCGTGGAGGTGGGCGTGGGCCTCATCCCTGGCAGCGGCGGCTGCAAGGAGTACGTCCTGCGCCTCACCGAGGGCATCCGCGGCGGCGCCAAGCCCGCCATCCTGCCCTTCACCATGAAGGCCTTCGAGATGGCCGCCACCGCCAAGGTGGCCCTGGGCGCCAAGGAAGCCATCGACATGGGGATCCTCCGCCCGACGGATCGCATCTCCTACAACCGCGACTACCACATCTACGACGCCAAGCAGCTCTGCCTCGCCATGGCTGCCGAGGGCTTCGACCCGGGCCGCCCGAAGACCGACATCCCCGCCGCGGGAGAGAACGCCAAGGCCGCCTTCCTGGTGGGCATCGATCAGATGTACCAGGCGGGCTGGGCAACCGACTACGACAGGGTGGTTGGCGGCAAGCTCGCCCACGTCCTCGCGGGCGGCGCCGTGGCCGAGGGGACGCCGACCTCGGAGCAGTACTACCTCGATCTCGAGCGCGAGGCCTTCCTGAGCCTCCTCGGTGAAGAGCGCACCATCGCCCGGATCCAGCACATGCTGAATACGGGCAAG
>JAVEWA010000766.1:0-2997 GCA_034004785.1 Polyangia bacterium | reverse complement strand
CGAGCAGCAGACCATCGCCGAGGCGGCGGCCCGTGCGGCCTCGGGCCTGTCCGCGCCCTGCACCGAGCACCACTATGCCGCGCTCTCGAGTCGCCTCGAGTCCGTGCGCACCGAGACCGAGCTCGAGCTGGAGGTCGGCTACCTCGTGGAGTGCCACTCGGTGGAGAGCGAGTGGGACACGGTCCTCGTGCACTACCTGATGAAGGCCGTCCACGAGACCATCGGGCTCTTCATGGACCAGAGCCCGGCGCAGCGCCAGACGGTCCTCTCTAGCTACCGATTCGTCTGCGACTTCTTCGGCAGGGACTGGGACGCAATCCTCGCCCACCCCCGGGTCTGGGACATGTTCTGCATGGAGTACGGCAAGACGCGGCACACCTGGGCGAGTGAGCGGGGCTGTCACAGCCCGGAGGAGGCCAGGGACTACCTCACGCGGATGTTCGCCTCGATCTGGCAGGGCCAGGGGCCAGCGCCTCTCGGCCCGGCCGCCCCCTTCCCTCTCTCGATGTGGGACCAGCCCCTAGCCCTCGATGCAGTGCCAGAGCTTTACCACCAGCCCCCCCGGCCCACCTTGGACACCGCGGGGAGGTGATCCAAGTCTCCTGCCTTCGGTTAGAATGCCCTCATGGCGGGCGCCTACAGATGGGAGACCCTCAGGAAGCTCAGGGAGGAGGCCTGCGACCAGGCGGCGGCAGCTCTGGCGCGGGCGGCTGACGAACGGGCCCGCCACGAGGAGGCCGTAAGGCTGCAAGGAGAGCGGCTCCGCGAGGCCGAGGCGAGGCTGGGCGCCCACAGGGAGGCCTCCCTCCCGAAGCAGGGCGAGGCCTTCCGAGGAGCCGACTGGCAGCGGGCCCGGGCCTTCGAGCAGAGGCTCGTTTCGGAAAGAGACCAACAGGACAGCGCCCTGGCCGAGACAAGGGCTCGCCTGATGGGCGCCCGCAAGCGCGAGAAAGAGGCGCTCGAGGCCCTCGGAAGGGCGCGGCAGGCCAGGGAGGTGCTTGAGCGAGACCGGGAGCGGGTGGAGGCCGAGCGGCGCCGGGACGAGGGGCGGCGCGAGGAGGCCGAGGCCGAGGACCTGGTGGCGGCCAGATGGCGACGGGACTGAGCCCGGCAAGCAGGCGCGACCTGCGATCTTCCTAGTCCCCCTATCGATAGGAGCCAGCACAGCGCACAGGTCTGTCTCATCGAGGCTACGCGGTGTCTTGCGAGCGCCCTTGTGATCTCCACCGAGCGTCGATTTCTCTCCGATCCGAATCTTAGGGGCACAAGCCAGACCGGCCTCGAACCGACAGAACCATGGCCAGAATGACCTCAAGGTAAGAACCGCCTTGACTATAATGGAGCTGAGGTCATTATGGCCATATGCATCCTCGTTACCTCCAGCCCTTCGTCGAGGCCGACCTGGCGCGGAAGATGGTGTTCCTGGGTGGTCCACGGCAGTCGGGCAAGACCACCCTGGCTCGGACCATCCTCGGAGAGGCGGCTGGGTATTACACCTGGGATCTCGACGAGGATCGGCGGGACATTCTCGCCAAGCGCTGGGATCCCCGGACATCCCTCCTGGTCTTCGACGAGCTGCACAAGCATCGCAAGTGGAAGAACTGGCTGAAGGGGGTGTTCGACACCCAGAGGGATGAACACCGTATTCTTGTGACCGGCTCTGCGCGGCTCGATCTGTATCGGCGCGGAGGCGACTCCCTGCTCGGGCGGTATCACTACTGGCGGCTCCATCCTTTCACCCTGTCCGAGCTCCCCAAGGGCATGTCTCCAGAGGTGGCCCTCGAACGCCTCCTCACCGTGGGTGGCTTTCCCGAGCCCTTCCTCGACGGGGATGAGCGCCAGGCCAAGCGTTGGAGGCGAGAGCGGTTTGATCGCGTGCTCCGTGATGACATCCGTGACCTGGAGCCCATCCGAGAGATCCAGACCATGGCGCTCTTTGTGGACGCACTGCGAAGCCGCGTGGGCAGCCCGGTGGTTCTGGCGCACATCGCCGAGGATCTGCAGGTGGCGGCAAAAACGCTCAAGCACTGGCTAGAGGTCCTCGAGCGGATGTACGTCGTCTTTGTGGTCAGGCCCCTCACGCGTATGATTCCGAGGGCCATCCAGAAGCCTCCGAAGGTCTACTTTTTCGACACCGGTGATGTGCTGGGGGATGAGGGCGCACGCTTCGAGAACCTCGTGGCAACGCACCTGTTGAAGCGGCTTCACTTCCTGGAAGACAGGGACGGGGACCGATACAGCCTCTCCTACGTGCGGGACAAGGAGGGGCGCGAGGTGGACTTCGCCGTGGAGAAGGACCGCCACCTCCAGGCCCTCGTCGAGGTCAAGTGGTCCGACCGCGAGGTCGCCCGGCCCCTCACCTACTACGCCGAGAGGTTGCAGCCCAAGGTTGCACAGCAGATCGTCTGCCGGCTGTCGCGACCATACCGGCAGGGTCGGCTCGAGGTCCTAGGCGGCGTGGATGCACTTCAGAGCCTCGAGCCCTGGGATTCCTCGGTCCAGTGACTCGGGCCCTGGGGGCTGCCTACTTCACGAAGCAGGGCGAAGCCTTCCGGGCTGGAGGCTCGATATGAACTCTCCCACCGCCACGCCTAGGGCCCGCTCTGCGCCGAAGTAGAAGTGATCCACTCCCCGGAGGATCTTCACGAGGGGCGACGTCGCCCCGGGCCTGGAGCCTGCCGGCCCGGAGCCTGCCGGCCCGGAGCCTGCCGGCCCGGAGCCTGCCGGCCCGGAGCCTGCCGGCCCGGAGCCTGCCGGCCCGGAGCCCGCGCCCAGCCAGGCCTCGAGTGAGGCCCGGCTGCAGAACTCGTCCCGATCCCCGAGGGTGACGAGGCAGGGGACCCGGGGCGGGTCGAGACCCTCGAAGGACATGAAGTCGAGGGGCGGGGAGAAGAGCATCACCGCGCCGGGCCTCGCGCCGAGGGCCATGGCTCTCAGAACCACGAAGGCCCCGAAGGAGTAGCCAGCAAGGCCGATGAAGCCATGGGGCGCTCCGAG
>JAVEWA010000114.1:0-13866 GCA_034004785.1 Polyangia bacterium | reverse complement strand
ACCCCAGAAAAAAGATCCTTTTCTGGGCGGACAACGGCTCGGAAGGGAAGCTCTAGCTCGTCGCTAGCCTGGCAATATTTAATGGAGTCGAGCCAGCTCCTGTCACACCAGGGTGATATGCTGCGATCAGGTTTCGTGGCGGCCCCAGGGGCCCCAAGCCAGTGCCCTTGGCCCGGGGAGTGACAGCCCTGTGAGCCAGGCGGTCAGGCTGGCCGCGAGAAAAGAGGCTCGAAAGGCAGGACAGGACCCTCCGGGCCCCCCGGAGCCCCCGGAGCCCGCGGAGAAGCCGGGCCCCCCGGAGCCCGCGGAGCCCGCGGAGCCCGCGGAGAAGCCGGGCCCCCCGGAGCCCCCGGAGCCCGCGGAGAAGCCGGAGAAACTAGAACCAGGAGCGAGCGTCATGGGCCACGAGAGCCAACCAGCACACAAGCTTACAAAGCTGCCCGACGGCAGGATCCTCGCCACGAACGAGTCCGAGGACTGCTACTTCGTGCTCTCTCCCGACGGCACGAGGGAGCGGGTGGACATCCGCACCGCTGCGGTCCTTTACAACCAGGCCAGGAGCCAGGAGTCGAAACGCCCAAAGGGGAGGTCGAGGGGCCGGGGGACAGCCGCCGCGGATCCGGACGATGGGCGACGCGGGCAGCGCGAGGGTTGGCCAGGGACTCGTGGGTCCCAGGATCCCGGGGCCCCTGGTTTCGCTGGCGACCCCGGTTCCCTGGGTGACTCAGGTGAATTCGGTGATTCCGGTAGTCCCGGCGTCCTTGGTGACCCGCGGCGCGGCGGCGCCTTTTTCTCCAAGGAAAAGGAGAAGGGCGAGACGCTAGGGGCCTTCGTCATGATGGAGCTGCGAAAAGAGTACGAGGCGATGAAGGAGCGGCGGCGGATCCTGGGCAGGGAGCGACGCGCCAGGCTCAAGGCCGAGAAGGAGCGGGCCAAGCGCGAGGCAGCCTCGCCCGGCTCTACCGAGCAGGAGGACTCCCGCCCTCGCCTCGCCAAGCAGAGCGTCAAGGAGCGCGCCGCCATCCTCATGGCCCGAGTGGCGGAGCTGGAGGCCCAGCTCGAGGCCAGCAGGAAGGCCGAGGAAGGCAAAGAGAACAAGGAGTGAATAGCCGCGGGCGGGGACGGAGCGGGCGCGAGCGCGCCGAGCGGGAAGCGCCGCGGGCGGGGACGGCGTGGGCGCGAGCGCGCCGAGCGGGAAGCGCCGCGGGCGGGGACGGCGCGGGAGTGACCGCGCCGAGCGGGAAGCGCCGCGGACGGGGACGGAGCGGGCGCGAGCGCGCCGAGCGGAATAGCCGCGGGCGGGAAATTGGGTGCCGAAGAGGTTTGAAGCCATCCAGCGAACACCCTGCGACAAATTTTGTCCCATCGTGGTCCTAGAGTGGGAGCCAGAGGATGCGTGGTGCGGGCGCCCCCGACCCGCTCCTCAGGGCAGGCCGACTTCTCGGGTGGGGGTAACAGGCATGGGCGCGGCGAGTCGAGGCTGTGGTAATCCCAGAGCAGGAAAGGAGATGGCAGGATAATGGCGAGGTTCATACACACGGCGGACTGGCACATAGGGAAGCCATTTGGCTGGGTTGGGGATGCCGAGGTCCGGGGCAGGCTGAAGGAGGCGCGCCACAAAGCGGTGGGGCGGATCGGGGACAAGGTCAAGGAGCACGGCGCCGAGGTCGTGCTCGTGGCGGGGGACCTGTTCGACTCCAACACGGTGGTCACGTCGGAGCTGCTCAGGGTCCTGTCGGCCATCGGGAGGATCGGCGTGCGCGTGATAGTCATTCCCGGCAATCACGACAACGGCGGCAAGGGCAGCGTGTACCAGAGGGCGGACTTCGAGAGCATGCGCCAGAAGCATGCGCCAAACCTCGAGGTCGCGCTCGAGCCGGGGCCCATCGATGCCGCGGGAGTGAGGATCCTGGCGTGCCCGCTTGTGCAGAGGCGCACGAAGGAGGATCCCACCGCATGGATCAAGAGGAGCGATTCATGGGCCGAGGGGTGGAGTGGGCCGGTGGTGGTGCTGGCCCATGGGTCGGTGGTGGACTTCGGCCTGAGGGTCGAGGCGGACTCCGAGACCGAGAAGAGCACGCCGAACCTCATAGATGTCAAGGCGCTGGAAGCGGCGGGGGTGGACTACGTGGCCCTCGGGGACTGGCACGGGCAGAAGAAGGTGGGCAAGCGGAGCTGGTATTCGGGGTCGCCCGAGCCGACGCGCTTTGGCGAGGAGTCGGGCAAGGCCCTCCTCGTGGAGGTCACCGGGCGAGGACAGGCGCCGTCGGTGAAGGAGATCGATACTGGCGAGATCGGCTGGCATGGCGAATCAGTCGACCTCTCGGCAGATCAGAGGCTCACGCAGCTCGGGGAGCTGGAGCGGCGCCTGATGGAGAGGCCTGGGGACAACGTACTCAGGCTCGAGCTCTCTGGAATGCTTGGTCTCGAGGCCAGGGCGAAGCTGGACCAGAAGATTGGTGAGCTGAGAAGCCTGGTAATGACCAGCAGCATTCTCGACCAGGCTCGCTTGAGGCCGAGCAACGAGGAGATCGCGCGGCTGCTGCAACGACCCGGGCTCGTCGGGATCGCCGCCCGCAAGGTCGAGGCCAAGGCCGCTGGCAAGGGCGGGGAGGGCGAGGTCGTGAGCCTCGCGCTGCTCAAGCTCTACGAGGCGCTCGAAGCTGCTGGAGATGAGAACGGGAAGGTGCGCCCATGAGGCTCGTGTCGGTCGATATCTCGAACTACCGGGTGATCGAGGCGCTGCACCTGGATCTGGCGCCGGGCCTGAACCTCCTGATCGGGCCGAACGAGAGCGGCAAGAGCACCCTGGTGGAGGCCGTGGGCATGGCTCTTTTCGCGAAGGCGGGCGGTGAGCCAGAGCTGATCAAGAGCGCCAAGAGGGCGGGCTGCGATGCGCTCCCAGAGGTCAAGGTGGTCTTCGAGCACGAGGATGGGCAAAGGTACAGGGTCGTCAAGCGGTTCGGCAAGGGGGGCGCCACTCGGCTCGAGGAGGAGGGCGGGGGGCGCGCTGGAAGGGCCTGGAGCGGCGACGAGGCCGACGAGAAGCTGAGCGAGCTGATGGGGGTAGGAGAGCCCCTAAAGGGGAAGGGGGTGACCGAGAAGGGCTTGAACCTGCGCTGGGGGCACCTCTGCGTGACCCAGGGGTGGAGCACCGAGGACCCACTTGGGGGCGAGGCGCTCGACAACATTCGCAGGGACGAGCTCATGGCGGTCCTCGCCAAGGGCGGTCAGGAGCTCGCCTTGGACCCCGTGGACAGGGCCATCCGGGATCGGGTGGAGAGCCGGTACAAGGAGAAGTGGACAATTCACCCATCGCCGAGGCACAAGCAGAAAGGGCAGGTCGAGACGGCCCAAAAAGAGCTCGAGAAGGCCAAGGCAGAGCTGGAGGAGGCAAACAATGCCTGCGAGCAGCTCGCCGCGGCGCAGCGCGACCTCGAGACGAGCTCCGCCAGGCTGACCGAGCTCGAAGGGCTGCGACAGGACAGGGAGAAGAGGCTCGAGGAGCTTCGGGGGCAGCTCGCCTCGGGGCAGAAGCTTGAATCGGAGAAGGAGAGGCTCGAGCAGGAGCTCGTGAGACTGAAGAGGAGCTGGGATGAGCTGAGCCGCCGGCACGAGCGCGTGCTCGCCTTGGAGAAGGAGCTGGGGGCCGCGGAAAAGGATGGCGCCAGGGCGCTCGCCCAGATGCAGGGGTTTGGGGCAGAGCTCGCCCATCTCGACGGGAAGCTGGCCAGCGAGATCGAGGAGAGGGACAAGGAGAAGGGGAAGGAGCAGGGCCTCTTAGCTCGCCGCGAGCTGCTGGAAGCCAAGGCCGCGCTGGTCATTCTCGAGGGCCAGCTCGAGAGCCATGAGGGAGAGCAGAGGCTCATCGAGGAGACCGAGGCTGCCCTGAGCGGGGTCGAGGAGCGCCTGGCTGGCACGATCCCGGTGGACGACGAGAGGCTGGCGGACCTCGAGAAGCTGCTCAGGGGCAAGGAGCAGGCCGAGGCCCGGCTCGAGGGCATGGTCACCAGGGTGGAGCTCCTCGAGGCCGGCTGCCAGGTGGAGCTGGCCGGGGCACTTCTCGAGCCGGGGCACGCCGTGCGGCTCGATCGGCCCGCAGAGCTGGCGGTAGGGCCACACGCCCGTCTCAGGTTGGTGCCAGGCGGGGGAGAGGACCTGAGCCAGGCTCGGGAAGCTGCCAGGGAAGCGCAGGCAGAGCTGGAGCGGGCCTGTACCGAGCTCGGGGTCCAAGGGGTGGAGCAGGCCCGGGTGGTGAAGGGCAAACGAGACGCGTTGACGCTTCGGGCCAGCGAGCTGAAGGCAGCGCTGAAGGCATCGAAGCCGGCAAAGGTGAAGGAGCGCCTCTCCTCTTGCAGGCAGGAGCTCGAGGGCGCCAAGGCCAGGCTAGAGCTGCTCCTTGGGCGGGTTTGCGAGGATGCCCGGCTCCTGCCTGGAGAAATGGAGGGCTTGCAGCAGGAGATCACGGCTCTCGAGGGCAGGATCACCGAGATCCGGGCGACGGTGGAGAAGTGGGAAGAGAGGGTCCAGGCCACGAGGGCGGCGAGGGAGACGGTCTCCTTGGGGCTCGATGCCGCCAGGGAAGAGCACCGGAAGAAGGACAACGAGGTCGGCCAGCTCAGGGCTACCCTCGTCGAGGCCTCCAAGGATCTCGCGGACAAGGGGTCTCGCGAGGCAGAGCTCGCCAGCGAGGAGGCCAAGGTCGAGGAGGCGACCGGGCAGCTCCGGGAGATCGAGGAGCGGCTCGAGCAGCTCGAGCTGCCGCGGCTTCGGCTGGACCTCGAGCGGTATCAGGCCCAGGAGAAGGCCGACGCCGACGAGCGCTTGAAGCTGAGGGAGCGGGAGACCCGCTCCGAGACTCTCCTCGGGGGCCACGGGAGGCAAGACCCGAGGGAGCGGATGATCCTGGCTGTGGAGGAGCTGAAGCGGTGGGAAGAGGCCCACCGCAATACCAAGCTGGACGCGGACGCAGACCGGCTCCTGTACGAGGCTCTCATGGAGGCGGAGGCCGAGCTCCAACAGAGGGTGGCCTTGCCTCTCAAGGCTCGCATCGAGGACTACCTGTACGATCTCTTCGAGGAGGAGGGCCGGGTGGAGGTGAGCGTGGGCAAGACGCTCGCCATGGAGAGCCTGGGCCGGAGATCGAGAGGTGAGTTCGAGTTCGGCAGGCTCAGCACCGGGACCAGGCAGCAGGTGGCCGCCGCCGTTCGCCTGTCGGTGGCCGGGATCATGGCATCGGAGCATGGAGGCTGCCTGCCGGTGATAATGGACGACGCCTTCGGCGCCAGCGACGAGGGCCGGCTCGATGGCGTGCAGCGGATGCTCTCAACCGCCGCCAGGGGTGGCCTGCAGATCATCCTGCTCGGATGCATGCCGAGGGATTGGGCCGGCATCGGGGAGTGCAACAGGCTTCAGCTCCCCCTGCCGAGAGTCTCTCAGGCGGGTTCCTGGCCTGGTGCGCGCGGCGCCTCGGTAGGCCTGGATGGATGGGCAGGCGCTGAGGTGGACGGGGGCGAGGATGTGGATGGTCTGGATGCTGGAGACGAATTGGAAGACGAAGACGAAGACCAAGACTAAGACCAAGGTGGAGACACAGGTAGAGACCTAAATGACGAGGGCGGCGAGTAGGATTTCGAGGGCGTCGAATGGGATTACGAGGGCGGCGAGTAGGATTACGAGGGCGTCGAATGGGATTACGAGGGCGTCCAAGTAGGTAGCGAGGCTGGGCGAGGCTAACGGCAATGGAAACGGGAGAGGTGAGCCTGGTCCGGAGGACGCCATGGAGAGGGTTAGCACTCCAGAGGGGAGATTCGTGATGGCAAAGAGGCAAGAGAAGGCACCGAGGGGCGGCGAGGGGACGGTCGGGGGGCAGAAGGGCAGCGGGCAGAAGGGTGACGGGAGACGGGGCGGACTGAAGATGACCGGCAAGAGCAAGTCCGGCGCCCGCAAGGCTACTGGCTGCAAGTCCGGCGCCCGCAGGTCCACCAGTGGCAAGTCCGGCGTTCGAAAGGCCGTCGATCGCAAGGCCGTGGAGAAGGCCCACTTCTGGCTGGTGAAGTCGCTCGACGCCCTCGACGAGGCCCGGGCCCTGGCCGGGAGCGGCAGGACCAGGGCCGGGGCCTGGCGATGTCTGCTGGGCGCGGCGAGCTCCGCGGCCACGGCTCTTCTGCGCGTCTCGGGCTCCTCTGCCCGGGGGCCGAAGGAGATCCTCGCCGCGCTTCGCAAGTCCTGGGTAAGGGGCAGGGGTCTGCCCGCCAGGTACGCCGAACTGCTCGGAGAGCTTATGAACGCAGACAGGGCCTTGGCGTCAGGGGAGTGGGTGGCCACCGACGCCCGGACCCTGGAGCGAAGCGCCGCCAGGGTGGAGAAGTTCGTGGCAAGGGCGCGGCGCGAGCTGCCGCCCATGTCCATCACGAGGCTCCTTGGAGACCTCGCGGCCCAGAACCCCCTCGTCCGGGACCTGTCCTTCGACGTCTATTGCCCGAGGACTTACTTCCACCACACCCGTCTCACCCTGTGGTGCCCCAAGGGGAGGATCTCCGAGCCCTGGCTCGCCCGGATGCGGGAGAGCGCGATAAGGACCATCCGGGAGCTGGGGGTGAAGGAGGCGGGCGACTACGTGGTGGGACTCAACAGCCGGGTGAACCAGTACGAGGCCCGCCACATCGTGATGCTGGACTTCGACGACGTCTCCACGGCTCCCGAGAAGCAGCTCAGGCGAGAGCCAGGGGTGTTTTTCCGCACCGGGAGCGGGATCCACTTCATCGGGACCAGGCTCTACGCCGCCGCCGAGTGGGAGAAGCGCATGAAGTCCTACGCCTCCATCGCCTCGGAGGACCATATCCAGCTCTCCTTGCAGCGGGGCTACGCCACCCTCCGGCTGACCGCCTCGCCCCGAAAGCCCCTGGCGCCGGTGTTCATGGGCCGTCCCGGCTAGGGTGTCTTGGTTCTGGCGCCGGTGTTCACGGGCCGCCCCGGCTAGGGTGTCTTGGTTCTGGCGCCGGTGTTCATGGGCCGTCCCGGCTAGGGTGTCTTGGTTTTTGCGCCGGTGTTCACGGGTCGTCCCGGCTGGGTTGTCTTGATTCTGGCGCCGGTGTTCACGGGTCGCCCCGGCTGGGGTGTCTTGATTCTGGCGCCGCCCGTGGCGCGGACCTCGCCCGGGCGGTGCTCTTGGGGCCTAGGTCGCCTCCAGCTCGTCGGCGTGCTCGAGGTCTTCCGGGGAGAGGCCGAGCCGGTTACAGATCTCCAGCTGCCAGTCAGAGTAGGTCTTGCTGGCGAGCTCCTCCTTGGCCGGCTCGGGGGGCGGGCGCGGCGGCGCGCCCTGGCCGGGGCCCGAGGCGGCCCCTCGGCTGGCCTCGAAGCCAGGCTCCAGCGAAGCCTCGTACCAGAGCCACAGCCGGCAGACCTCCTCGAGCGGGCAGGGGGTGGAGACCCCCTGCTGATCGACGATCCAATACTGGTCGCCCCTCGCCGAGGAGACGAGGCTGCTGCCGCCATCCAGGATGAGGAGGGTGTGCTTGCCGTCACTCATGGAGCGCCTCCTTTCCTGTCGTCCCCTCTAGAAGTCACGGATCACCTGGATGCCGCCGGTGCCCTGCCGGAGCCTCACGCGACCCCCCTTGCCCCTGCCGAAGGTGTCGAACGCGACCTCCTCCACGTGCCGGGTGAGGCTGGAGGTGAGGCCGCGGGCGCCGGTCTCCCGCGCGAGGCACTCCTTCACGATCCGGTCAAGCACCTGGTCGTCTATCAGGAGCTCGCAGCCCTCGTCCGCGAACTCCGAGACCATCCTCTGCACCAGGCTCTCGTTCAGGATGGCCCGCAGGGTCTCGTGATCCAGGGCCTGGTATGGCACCACGCGGGTGAAGCGGCCGATCAATTCGGGCATGAAGCCGTAGCTCATGAAGCCCGACACGTCGTCCATCTCCTCCTGCCGGTAGGAGCAGGCGATGAGGCGGTCGTCGCCCGCGAGGCTCGGTTGGCGGCCAAACCCCAGCGTCGGCTGGTCTTCCCTCTGCCTGGCCGCCTGCTTGAGCCCGGAGAAGGCGCCGCAGGCGACAAAGGCCACGTCGGCGGTGGACATTGCCATGCAGGGCTGGTCGCCACAGTGCCCGGCGCCGGTCGGGACCTCCACCTCGTTCGACTCCAGCATCTTCAGGAGCTCCCGCTGCACGCCCATGCCATTGACGTCCTTGGTGGTCCCGGCGCCCGCGAAGACCGCGTTGTTGCGACCTGATGCCAGCTTGTCGAACTCGTCCAGGCACACGATCCCGATGGAGGCGACGAGAGGGTTGCCATTGGCGGCTTGGAGCAATCTGGTCAGGATCTGAATGGTGTCCTGGCCTACGTAGCCAGTCTCGGTAAAGCCGGTGACGTCCACGATGACCGTGGGGAGCTTCAGGATGTCGCGAAAGAGCAGCTCCACCAGGAAGGTCTTGCCGCACCCGGTCGGTCCCACGCAGAGGTAGTTCGTCTTGGGCATGACCTCGCTTCGGCTCACGCCATCCACGTAGATCCGCTTGACCCTCCGGACGTGGCGGTAGGCCATCAGCGACAGGGCGCGGCGCGCGGCGTCCTGCCCGCGGTAACCAAGTGAGGCGAGCTGGTCGAAGACCTCCTGCGGAGTGGACACGGGCAGCCTCCTCACGAAATCCGTGAACTCCTCCAGCTTGCTCGGTTTGAACTTCGGTTGTGCCATCTGTCGCCTCCTTTCCTGTTGCGGGTGGACACAATATAAGCACGATTTTGGATTACGCTCAGATTATTTACTAAATTGAGTTTCAGAGTTGATTGGCTTACATAGACAGCGCAGAACTACCGGTAATGACGTGAGGGGCCTCTAGCGGGAGGGCCCGGAATGGGAGGGATGAGAGAGCCCTGAGCGCGTGAAGGGCCTCGACCGCTACGGCCCGAAGCGGCGGTGAGCAGAGAGCGTCCCTCGACGCAAAAGACACGTAAGCGATTGATATACATTGTGCTTCAACGAATATCCCCTCCTGCATCTGGCCGCCAATGCTGGTTTGAAGGGAGATCTCCTCTGCGACGCGGCGCGGCATCCAAGGCTCGGGAACAGGACCAGGCCCGAGCGGCCATCGGGCGCGCCCGCCGGGTCCGAGTCATGCCCTCGGAAATTGGTGCTGTTATGTCATATGCCATGATGACACATCTGATGAGACATGATCTGCCATATGCTTGTTGTACGATATGGGCCCCGACAAACAGGTGGGCGTTCGCTATGACAGCTTCTGTCCCGGCCAGTTGGCAAGAAGGAGGAGAAGGGTGGGAAAGGGAGCCAGAACCGGCGCGGCATTGGTCGCAGGCACGGACGCGGGCACAGTTGCGCTCACGGGAGGAGTCGCGGGCGCTTGCCCGAACGCGGGCGCGGGCTCGAACGCGGGCGCTTGCCCGAACGCGGGCGCTTGCCCGAACGCGGGCGCGGGCTCGAACGCGGGCGCGGGCTCGAACGCGGGCGCTTGCCCGAACGCGGGCGCTTGCCCGAACGCGGGCGCTTGCCCGAACGCGGGCGCTTGCCCGAACGCGGGCGCTTGCCCGAACGCGGGCGCGGGCTCGAACGCGGGCGCGGGCTCGAACGCGGGCGCGGGCGCGGGCAAGAGCGCCAGCAGGCTCGCCAGGCGGTGTATCATGTGCCAGCTCGAGAGAGGACGAGGAGCTCCATGCCAAAGAGCAAGAAGACCCCCAGGAGCCGCGCCGCGCGACCGGGCGCCCCTGAGCTGCCGGAGCCACGGTTCTGGACCTCTCCCTCCCGGCTGGGGAGGTGCTTTTTCCTGGGCTGCGAGCGGTTTCTGCGCTTCGAGTCAACGCCCAGGGCGAGGCGGGAAAGGGAGGGAGTGCCTTCCGCGTCGGCCGATCGTCGGCCGGTCACCCAGGCGGTGCTCGAGCGGGGATACTCCTGGGAGGAGAGGGTGCTTCGAGACCACCTGGGCGGGCAGGCCATCGTGGCGACGCCAAAGGCCCGAAAGGAACGGACGCCGCTTTGCGAGCGCAGGCACTCCCTCGAGGAGAGCCTGGAGCTGTTTGCCAGGGCGCCCGAGGGGTCCTACATCTACCAGGCTACCTTGCGGCCGCCGCCGGCCTTCTACGAGAGGCTCGGCATGGATCCGGGCATTGTGCAGCTCAGGGATAACTACCCCGACCTGATCCAGGTGGTGCGCTCCCCGGGCGTAAGGGGCCGGGTGGGCAGGCGGCTCCTGCGGGTCATAGACGTGAAGGCCAGCGCGGCCCTGAAGATCCCCCACCGGGTGCAGGTGGCCCTCTACGCCCTGGAGCTCCAGTCCATCCTGGAGGCCTCAGGCATCCGGGCCGACACGGATCTGGATGAAGGGCGCGTGTGGCTCCACGAGACGAACGAGCCCGCCGAGTTCGATCTGGCCATGGTGGTTCCCCACGTGGAGCGGTTTCTTTCCGAGGATTTGCAGCGGGTGCTCGCCAAGCCCGCCGAGGAGGCCGCCTGGCACCTCTACTTCCACTGCGAGTGGTGCGAGTACTTCAACCATTGCCGGGCCGAGGCCGAGGCCGAAAAGAGCGTGTCCCTGATCCCCTACCTCTCGCCCGAGGCCAAGGCGAGCCTTTGCGAGCTGGGGCTTGGCACCCTCGAGGAGCTGAAGGGCTTTCTCGCGAGGCCCGAGGCTCGCCAGGCGCTAGCCGGCTCGGTGCACCTCTCGGGCCAGCACGAGCGGCTCGAGACCGCGGTGGAGGCCCTGCTCTCGGGCGAGCCGGTGCGGCGGGCCGGGAGCTCCGTGGCCCTGCCCAAAGGAGAGAACATCCAGCTCGTGCTCACGGCGCAGCGGGAGCCCGCCACCGGCCAGAGCTATGCCTTCGGGTTCCACGCCCAGATGAAGAGGGAGCTTCGGAGCCAGCTCTGCCTGGAGGAACCGACGCAGGTCTTCGTGGCGCGGGACCTCGACTCGGTGGGGAGGAACGCGGCCTCCTTCCTGGGCGCGCTCCACGATCTCCTCGGTCGGGTGGCCAGCTACAACGGCCTGCGCTCCGAATGGAAGGACCAGCTCACTCTGCAGGCCTACACGCTGGACTCCTTCGAGCGGAGGCTCCTCTTCGAGCTGTTGCTCGAGTCTCTTGGCGACGAGGACCTTTGCGAGCAGGCCCTCTCGCTGCTCTTCACCCTTCAGGGTGCGGAGCTCCTCGAGGCCAAGGAGCACCCATCCGGGGCCCCGGTCCTCTTCCCGGTGGTGGTGGTGATAGACGCCATCAGGCAGCTCGTGGCCCTGCCAACGCCTCTCGTTTACCGGCTCCCCGAGATCCTGGACGCGCTGGGCGCCCAGGGAGAGAGACCCTACGTGGCGAGCCCATACCTGTACTCGCCCCTTTCGAACGCCCTGAGGCCTGACGCCATCTTCGACGCCTGGTACAAGGGCAGGGACGATCGGGTGGACTGGCTCGAGAAGGAGCTTTGGCACAGGATGCGGGCCACCGCCGGGGCCATATTCGGGCTGCGCGACCTGGTGGGAGAGGACCTCGTGGCCTGGCCGCCCAAGTTTTCGCGGCCCGACAGTTGGGGGATAGGGGATCCCTGGGTCTCGCGGATGGCCTTCATGCTGTGTCACGAGGGGGTGGCGCGATGCAGGCAGATCCGGGAGCAGCGGGCCCTTGGCTGCGAGGAGCGCCTGGAGAGGTGCCTGGCTATCAGAGGCGTGGCCCGGGGCCCTCAAAAGCTCGTCCTGGACGCCGAGCCGCAGAGGGAGGTCGATACCTCGGACTTCGCCACCTACATCATCGCCGAGGACGACCAGGAGGGACGGATCCTCTCGCTCAAGCTGAACGACTGGGCAAAACGGGGATGGCCCCCGCTTTGGGGCAGTGAGCCCTACCTCGGCTCGGGCAAGCTCGCGGTGGCCAAGCTCGCGGGCCAAAAGAGAGATTCGAGGGGCGCCGTGAAGCTCGAGCTAGGGCAGACCTGGCCAAAGGGTTTCGAGCTTCGCAGGGGGCGGCGATATCTGCTGAGCGAGCGCTTTGGCGACAGCCTGTTCACTCCGGCCTTCGAGTTCATGTCCAAGAAGGAATCCGAAGGGGACCTTCGCTTTTCCTCCTGGCTGAAGGAGCCCATCCCTCCGCTGCCGGCGCGGCTCCCGCCCAAGGTCGGAAAGGTGCTTGGGAAGGCCCCGCCCGATGGGCTGACAAAAAGCCAGCGGAGGGCCTTCGAGGCGGTGCTCGAGGACCAGCTCACCCTGGTCTGGGGCCCGCCCGGCACGGGCAAGACCAGGTTCCTCGCCGAGACCATCCTCGCCCTGCTCGGCGCCCACGGTCGCGCGGGCGCTAGATTCCGGGTGCTCGTGTCGGCCTTCACCCACGCGGCCATCGAGAACCTCATGACCGCCTTGGCGGCCCTGGCCGAGTCCCGGCCTGGCCCGCCGCTTGAGCTAGTGAAGGTGGACAAGTGGACGACCGCGTACGAGCCAGGAGCCGTGAAGGTGGTCGATCGCAAGGCGCTGGCCCGCGAGCTGGACTACTTCCCGCTCCTCTGCGTCGGTGGGACGGTCCACGCCTTTGCAAAGGCAAAGCTGCCACCTGATTTCGACCTCGTCGTCATTGACGAGGCCTCACAGATGCTCCCCTCCCACGCCCTCATCCCCTGCTCCTTGGCGAGGGAGGAGGGCCGCTGGCTCCTGGCCGGGGACCACAGGCAGCTCCCGCCGATCCTGCAAGGAGAGTATCCCGAGCCACAGCCCGACGAGGTGAACCTCGGCAGGTCGGTCTTCGAGGTGCTCGCCGAGCGCCCGGGTGGAAAAGAGCGCGTCGAGCAGCTCCTCGAGAACTTCCGCATGAACGACGTGCTCACCTCCTTCTCGAGGCGGCTCAACGGCCGCGAGTTCTGCTGCGCCGCCCCGGAGGTGGGAAGGCGCCGCCTCGATTGGCGAGCACCGCGGGGCTGCGGCGAGCTCGCGCGCTGCGCCCTGGACCCGGACTATCCCCTGGTGCTCGTGGTGCTGGAGGGGGCCTTCCCCTCTCGGGAGAGCCCCGAGGAGGCCCAGGTCGTGGCGGACCTGGTGGAGGCGCTCCGCAGGGGTCTGAGGGACGACTCGGGGCGGAGGTACCCGGGCACGATGGAGGGGGACGCGGCCTTCTTCCGGCACGGAGTTTTCGTGGTGAGCCCGCACCATGTGCAGATCGAGGCCATCGGCATAGCGCTGGCCGAGCGGCGAAAATGGCTGGCAGAGCCCTTCGTGGACACGGTGGACAAGATGCAGGGCCAGCAGTCGGAAGCGGTGATAGTGAGCTACGGGGTCACCGACGCCGAGGTCGCGCTCGGGGAGAAGGAGTTCATCTACAGCCTGAACCGGCTGAACGTCGCCGTGACCCGCGCCCGGAGCAAGTGCGTCGTGTGCCTGCCCGCGCCGCTCCTCGACGCAGGCCCCAGGGTGCTCGAGAACGACGAGGCCTCCAACGGGCTCGCCTACATGCACGCTCTGCGCGCCTTCTGCGCCGCGGGGGGCGAGGCGCCGCTGGAGTTCCCTCTCCCAGGAGTGGAGGACGGACGGATCCTGCTCCATCGCGCGAGGCGGACCATGGGTTCGGGCAGCGCATGATGGCAACGGCAAAGCGGCGGGCGCAGACCGGCCAGGGTGCCACTTGCAGAAGTTCTTCCACTGAATCACGCAGAAATTCGGTGACGGCAGCGGCCGGGCGCTGGAACTCGTCATCCCAGCACACCGAGATCCCGAGACATTGAAGCCAGAGCGTGGAGTCGAGTTCCACTTCGAAGGTGGCATTGCGGGCGTACGTGCCA
The DNA here is from genome assembly GCA_034004785.1 of Polyangia bacterium. GTDB lineage: Bacteria > Myxococcota_A > Polyangia > HGW-17 > JAJRWW01 > JAVEWA01. The sequence continues at coordinate 107 of JAVEWA010000114.1, read as the reverse complement.
ATGCGGGCGCTCGGAATTGGCAGTGGCGCTGGGGAGCAGGACAGACGGGCCCGGTGTCGGGTCACAACTAAATAGGATGAAGCATCCTTTTGAGATATGTCCCGGCA